>JBIKLY010000011.1:0-57640 GCA_044359525.1 Rhodocyclaceae bacterium
TGATGATCGTCATGACCACGGCCATCCTCGTCTCGATCAACCCCTGGCTGGCGCTGGTCACGCTGCTGCCGCTACCGATCATTGCCTGGCTGATCCACGTCGTTCGTGAAAAACTGCGCACCGGCTTCGAGCGCGTCGACCGCATCTGGGCCGAAGTGACCAACGTACTCGCCGACACCATTCCCGGCATCCGCGTGGTCAAGGCTTTTGCCCAGGAAAAGCGCGAAGCGGCACGCTTCCGGGCGGCCAACGATCACAACCTGGAGGTCAATGACCGGGTCAACAAGGTGTGGTCGCTATTCACGCCGAGCGTCACGCTGCTTACCGAAATCGGCCTGCTCGTCGTCTGGGCGTTCGGCATCTGGCAAGTGTCGAAAGACCAGATCACGGTCGGCGTGCTCACCGCTTTCCTCGCCTACATCAGCCGCTTCTATTTGCGCCTCGATTCGATGAGCCGCATCGTTTCGGTGACGCAAAAAGCCGCCGCCGGCGCCAAGCGCATCTTTGATATTCTCGATCATATTTCGAGCGTCCCGGAGCCGGTCAACCCGGTGCATCTGCCGACCGTTACCGGCCGCATCGAGCTGCGCAACGTCGGTTTCCGCTACGGCACACGCAGCGTCACGCGCGACATCAGCATCAAGATCGAGCCGGGTGAAATGATCGGTCTGGTCGGCCATAGCGGCTCGGGCAAGAGCACCATGGTCAACCTGATCTGCCGCTTCTACGACGTGACCGAAGGCGCCATCCTGATCGACGGCGTGGACATCCGCTCGCTGCCGGTCGCCGAGTACCGCAAGCATATCGGCCTCGTGTTGCAGGAGCCTTTCCTGTTCTTCGGCACGATTGCCGAAAACATCGCCTACGGCAAACCCGAAGCAACGCGCGAAGAGATCGTCGCCGCCGCGCGTGCCGCGCACGCCCACGAGTTCATCCTGCGTCTGGCGCATGGTTACGATTCGCTGGTCGGCGAACGCGGCCAGGCATTGTCCGGCGGCGAGCGACAGCGCATCTCGATTGCGCGTGCCTTGCTGATTGATCCGAAGATCCTGATCCTCGACGAAGCCACCTCGTCGGTCGACACAACGACTGAAAAGGAAATCCAGAAAGCGCTCGACAACCTGGTGCGCGGCCGTACGACGATCGCCATCGCGCACCGCCTGTCCACCCTGCGCGACGCCAACCGCCTGGTCGTACTGGATCGCGGCAGCGTCGTCGAAGTCGGCAACCACGACGAGTTGATGGCCTGCGAAGGCCACTACTACCGCCTCTACCAGGCGCAGGCGCGCAACGTCGATACCGAAGCCGAACTGCGCCGACTCGATGACAGCCCACGCGCCGATGGAGACCGCGAATGAGCAATCAACCGGACTACCTGCTGCATCGCAATGCCTTCGGACGACTGGTATTTACCGACGCCGACGGCGAAGCCCATGAAGGCGTCGTACCCGTGCGCGCCTTCCCGATTGCCGCGCCGGATCACGGAATCGCGCTGGTCGACCCGCACGGCCACGAACTGGCGTGGATTGATCGCCTGACCGACCTGCCGGACGATCTGCGCACACTGGTCGAAGCCGAACTGGCGAGCCGCGAGTTCATGCCTGAAATCAAGCGCATCATCAGCGTCGCGAGTTTCGCCACGCCGAGCACCTGGCGCGTTGAA
Source organism: Rhodocyclaceae bacterium (assembly GCA_044359525.1). GTDB lineage: Bacteria > Pseudomonadota > Gammaproteobacteria > Burkholderiales > Rhodocyclaceae > CAJBIL01. The sequence continues at coordinate 1,664 of JBIKLY010000011.1, forward strand.
ACCAACCATGGCGAGACCGATCTCGTTCTCAAGGGCGAGGAAGACATTCGCCGCCTCGCCTCGCCCGGATTACTGATCGCCGACAGCCACGGCATTCACTACCTGATCCGCGACCGTTATGCACTCGATGCACACAGCCGCAAGATTCTGGATCGTTTTCTGTGAGAGGCTGTAAAAAATGCCTGAAACCCTAACGCAGAGGCGCAGAGACGCAGAGAAAACGCAGAGAAAGTCCATTAAAACAAAAGGTTTTCTCTGCGTTTTCTCTGCGCCTCTGCGCCTCTGCGGTAAGTTTTTGATTTTTTGCGCCGAAATATTTCACCCACCAGTCAGCCTATCGACGCGAACAGCGTTAATCTGACAGCAAACGCCCCCCGCTTCCCCATTGCTACATGTCGGCCTGCGCCAATCCTGACCAAATGAAAACGAAAGACATCAAGTTTCTCGAGATCCGCTACCTGCGCGGACCGAACATCTGGACCTACCGTCCGGTTCTCGAAGCCATCGTCGATATCGGCGAACTCGAAGACTTCCCTTCGAACACCATCCCCGGCTTCGTCGATCGCCTCAAGGCCTTCCTGCCTTCGCTGACCGAACACCGCTGCAGCTACGGCGAACGCGGCGGCTTCCTGCGCCGGCTGGAAGAAGGCACCTGGCCGGGACACATTCTTGAGCACGTGTCGCTCGAACTGCAGAATCTCGCCGGCATGCCCGGCGGTTTTGGCAAGGCACGCGAAACTTCAATACGCGGTGTGTATAAGGTCGTCATCCGCGCCTGGCACGAAGACGTCACCCGCGCCTGCCTGTTCGCCGGCCGCGAACTGGTGATGGCGGCGATTCAGGACACGCCGTTCGACGTTGCCGGAAAAGTGGAACACTTGCGCGACATGGCCGAACGCAAGTTGCTCGGGCCAAGCACGGGTGCCATCGTCGAATCGGCGACCGCCAAGGATAGGCGCATCCCGGCAATTCGTTTGTTATCGACGGGCAACCTCGTTCAGCTTGGCTACGGAAAAAAGAGCCGGCGCATCTGGACAGCAGAAACCGACCGCACCAGCGCCATCGCCGAAAGCATTTCACGCGACAAGGATCTGACCAAAAGCCTGCTGCAATCCTGCGGTGTGCCGGTACCCGAAGGACGCATGGTCGATAGCCCGGCCGACGCCTGGGATGCCGCCGAGGACATCGGCGTGCCGGTGGTCGTCAAGCCTTACGACGGTAACCACGGACGCGGCGTATTTACCAACCTGACAACGCGCGAGGAAGTCGAAGCCGCCTACACGTCAGCCATCGAAGAAGGCAGCGGCGTTATTGTCGAACGCTTCATTCGCGGCGACGAGCATCGCCTGCTGGTGGTTGGCGGCAAGCTGGTCGCCGCAGCACGCGGCGAAACGGCAGCGGTCATCTGCGACGGAAAATCAACCATTGACCAGCTGATCGACCTGCAGATCAATTCCGACCCGCGCCGTGGCGCTGCAGAAGAATTCCCGCTCGACGTCATCCAGCTCGCCGACAATCCGGTGGCGCTGCATGAAGTCGAGCGTCAGGGCTTCACTGGACAATCGATCCCACCCGCCGGACAGGAAGTGCTTATCCTGCGCACCGGCAACCACACCTGCGATATCACCGAGCAAGTACACCCCAGCGTGGCGGCAGCAGCCTCGCTTGCCGCACGCATCGTCGGCCTCGACATCGCCGGTGTCGACCTGGTTGCCGAAGACATCTCGCGGCCACTCGATACGCAGCGCGGCGCCATCGTCGAAGTCAATGCCGGCCCCGGCCTGCTGATGCACCTGAAGCCGCAGAATGGTGTCGCGCAACCGGTCGGACGCGCCATTGTCGACCACCTGTTCCCGAATGGTGACGACGGACGCATCCCGGTCGTCGGCGTCACCGGCAGCTTCGGAAAAACCATCGTTGCGCGTCTTGTTGCGCGACTGCTGACGCTTTCCGGAAAATGCACCGGACTGGCCTGCAGTGACGGCCTCTTCCTGGACCGCCGGCTGGTCGACAAAGGCGATCGGGCAAAATGGGAAGCCGCCAATCGCATCCTGATGAACCGCGCCGTTGAAGCTGCCGTCTTCGAAAACGGCAGCGACACCATTCTCGGTGAAGGCCTGGCCTACGACCGCTGTCAGGTTGGCGTGGTCACCAACATCGAACCGACCCGGCATTACGGCCGCTACTACATCGAAAACCCCGAGCAGGTTTATAACGTACTGCGCACGCAGGTCGATCTGGTCTTGCCGCAGGGCGCTGCGGTACTCAATGCCAGCGAGCCGATGCTGGTCGAGATGGCCGAACTGTGCGATGGCGAAGTCATCTACTTCGCGCGCGACGCCGAACTGCCGGCGATTGCCGAACACCGGGCGCAAGGCGGGCGGGCCATCATCGTGCGCGACGGTCAGGTAATACTCGCCAGCGGCCCGGATGAAGTCGCTCTGACCAAACTGGGCAATATCCCGCTGACCGATGGCGGAAAGACACCGGCCCAGGTTGAAAACGTCCTCGCCGCGGTGGGTGCAGCCTGGGCACTCGGCATCACCCCCGACCTGATGCGAATCGGTATCGAAACATTCTCTGTCGCCTGATAGGCTAAAAAAATCAAAAACTTAACGCAGAGGCGCAGAGACGCAGAAGTAACGCAGAGAAAAACGAAAAAAGGTTTTCTCTGCGTTACCTCTGCGTCACCTCTGCGCCTCTGCGTTGGGGTTTAATGCTTTTACCAAGCTCTGACTGAACAAGAAAACCGAGGAAACTGTTCATGGAAGTATCACGTATCCGCGCGCTGCGCGGGCCTAATCTGTGGAGCCGGCATACGGCGATCGAGGCGATTGTTTCTTGCACCGAAGCCGAGTGCACGATTGGCGATATACCCGGTTTCGAATTGCGATTACGCGAACGTTTCCCGGAGATCGCCATGCTCCAGCCGGCCGGCCACGACGAGGCGGTATCGATGGCACACGCACTGGAATTCGCCGCGCTCGGGCTGCAGGCGCAGGCCGGCTGCCCGGTGACCTTCAGCCGCACCGCACCGACACTGGAGGCCGGCACCTATCAGGTGATCGCCGAATACAGCGAAGAAGCGGTCGGCCGACTGGCTTTTGAGCTCGCCGAAGCGCTCTGCCAGGCAGCGGTCGATGACACGCCGTTCGATCTTGCCGATGCTCTACACCGTCTGCGCGAGCTCGACGAAGACGTGCGACTCGGACCAAGCACCGGCTCCATCGTCTACGCTGCCGTCGCGCGCAACATACCCTACCGTCGCCTGACCGAGGGCAGCATGGTGCAGTTTGGCTGGGGCAGCAAACAACGGCGCATCCAGGCCGCCGAAACCGACCAGACCAGTGCGGTCGCCGAAGCCATCGCGCAGGACAAGGAACTGACCAAGACGCTGCTGCACGCGGCGGGCGTCCCGGTGCCGGCCGGCCGGCCAGTGCTCAATGCGGCAGACGCCTGGGCCGCCGCCTGCGAAATTGGCGGCGCCGTCGTCGTCAAGCCGCAGGATGGCAATCAAGGCAAGGGCGTTGCGGTCAATCTGCTGACCCGTGAGCAAGTCGAAGGCGCTTACGCGGTAGCCGTCGAGGTCAGCGACGAAGTGCTGGTCGAACGCTACATCCCCGGCCACGACTACCGCATGCTGGTAATCGGCAACAAGCTGATCGCGGCTGCCCGGCGCGAACCGCCAACGGTCGTTGGCGATGGCGTGCGCAGCGTTCGCGAACTCGTTGACCTGGTCAATAGCGATCCACGGCGCGGCACCGGCCATGCCACCTCACTGACCAAAATCCGCTTTGACGACATCGCGCTGGCCCGTCTGGCAACCGAGGGGCTGACCGCCGACTCGGTGCCGGCGCGCGGTACGCGCGTCGTCCTGCGCAACAATGCCAACCTGTCCACCGGCGGTACGGCAACCGACGTCACCGATGACGTGCACCCCGACTTCGCCGCACGCGCCATCGCTGCGGCACAAACTATTGGCCTCGACATCGCCGGCGTCGACATTGTCTGCGACAGCGTATTGCGCCCGCTGGAAGACCAAGGCGGCGGCGTCGTCGAACTGAACGCCGCCCCCGGCCTGCGCATGCACCTGCAACCGTCATTCGGCAAGGGCCGTGCGGTCGGCGAAGCGATCATTGCCAACATGTTTGCCGATGGCGATGATGCACGCATCCCGCTGATCGCCGTCGCCGGTACCAACGGCAAGACGACGACAGTCCGCCTGATCGCCAGCATTCTCGGCAGCAAGGGCCTGCGCGTCGGCATGACCAGCACCGACGGCGTCTACATCGAAGGCCAGCGCATCGACACCGGCGATTGCAGCGGCCCGAAAAGCGCCAAGAACGTTCTGCTCCACCCCGACGTCGACGCTGCCGTGCTTGAAACAGCGCGTGGCGGCGTCCTGCGCGAAGGGCTGGGCTTTGACCGCTGTGATGTGGCGGTGGTCACCAACATCGGCATGGGCGACCACCTCGGCCTGTCGTACATCAGCACAGTCGAGGATCTGGCTGTGGTGAAGCGCGTCATCGTGCGCAACGTCAAACCCGATACCGGTGTCGCCGTCCTTAACGCCGCCGACCCGATGGTGGTGCGCATGGCCGACGCCTGCCCCGGCAAAGTCACCTTCTTCGCCTGCGACCGCAACCATCCGGTGATGGCCATGCACCGGGCGCAAGGCAAACGCGTCATTTATCTCGATGGCGATTCGATTGTTGCCTGCGAGGGTGGCTTTGAACAACGCATCGCGCTGGCCGAAATCCCTGTCACCCAGAACGGCGCCATCGGCTTCCAGATCGAAAACGCCATGGCGGCGACCGGCGCCGGCTGGGCTTTGGGTATCGACTGGGCGATCATCCGCGCCGGCCTCGCCGGTTTCGTCAATGACGCGCAAAGCGCCCCCGGCCGCTTCAACCTGTTCAGCTACCGTGGCGCGACGCTGATTGCCGACTACGGTCACAACCCGGATGCCATCAAGGCACTGGTCAGCGCTATCGACAACATGCCGGCCAAGCGCCGCTGCGTAGTGATCAGTGGTGCCGGCGACCGGCGCGACGAAGACATCCGCCAGCAAACCGAAATCATCGGCGACGCCTTCGATCAGGTCGTGCTTTATCAGGACCAATGCCAGCGCGGGCGCGCCGATGGCGAAGTGCTTGCACTGCTGCAACTCGGTCTGAAGAATGCCAAGCGGACGACGGCCATCCAGGAGATCAACGGCGAGTTTCTAGCCATTGACACCGCACTGGCCGAACTTCAATCCGGCGACCTGTGCCTGATCCTGATTGACCAGGTCGAAGAAGCCCTGGCGCATATTGCCAAGCGGGTGGCGGAAGGCTGATTCACCACGGCTTGAACTGGAAAGGCTCAGCTATTCACCGCAAAGGCGCAAAGGACGCAGAGTTCCGCAGAGAAAACAGGTTTCTTTGCGAACTTCGCGCCTTTGCGCCTTTGCGGTGAAGTCTTTTCGGTTTGAGGCTCACGCCTCCGGCTGCCGCACCGGCAGCGTGATGCGGAAGCAGGTGCCCTTGCCGGCTTCGCTCGTCACCTCGATGCGGCCGTTGTGCTTCTGCACGATGCCGTAGGATAGCGACAAGCCCAGCCCGGTGCCCTGCCCGATCGGCTTGGTGGTGAAGAACGGGTCAAAAATCCGTTTCATGTTTTCGGGCGGAATACCACAACCGTCATCGGCGATTTCAACCCAGATCGTCTCGCTGCCTTCCATTCCGCTGCGAATGAAAATCTTGCCGCGCCGCGCGCCATTCATGGCGTGTGCGGCATTGACCATGAGATTCATGAAGACCTGGTTGAGCTGCGACAGCATGCATTCGATTTGCGGAATGCTGCTGTACTCCTTGATCACGTCGGCCTTGTAACGGATCTCGTTGGCAACAATGTTAAGCGTTGAATCGATGCCCTGATGCAGGTCGGACCAGAGGAATTTCCCCTCGTCGGTATGTGAAAAATCTTTCAGGTCCTGAACGATTTTTTTCACCCGATCGATCCCCTCCTTCGACTCGGCAAGAATCGCCAGCATGTCGGTTTTCAGGTAGTCGATATCCAGCCGCTGGCGCTGCGCAGCCACCGCATCGCGCTCGCTCTGTGGCAAAGCCGCCTCGGTTGACTCATAGAGGCTGATCATCTCCAGCAGATCACCGGCATAGCCGCCCAGCGTCGACAGATTGGAATTGACGTAACCGATCGGGTTGTTGATCTCGTGCGCCACACCGGCCGCCAACTGGCCGATCGACGCCATTTTTTCGGACTGCAGCAACTGGTTGTGTGCCTGCTCCAGCTTGCTGATCAGTTCGGTTTGCTCGTCTTTTTCATCGGACAGCGTTTGATTGCGCTGCGTCAATTCAGCCGACAGGTCGTCCAGCGCGCGCTCGATCCGCGCTTTGTCGCTTTCCGCCCCATGATAGGCAGCATCGACTGCTTCAACAAAACCACGCAAATTCCCGGGAATGGCATCAAACGAACCGAAGGCTTCCTGTATCTGTTGCTCGAGAAGACGATGCATTTTTTACTCCAGCAGAACCGAACCGTCCGGCCCCCATTTAACTTTGGTAATTCCCGGCTCGTCCGCTTCCAGTCGCTGCAGCTCGATTTCTTCGACGCTCATGTCGCCCTGGAAAAAACGCGACTCGTCGGCCAGCCGACGGTCTTCGAGCAGTTGTTCGCGCCGCGCCAGCCCGAGGCGGACGGTGGCGACCAGTTCCGCATCGTCCCACGGCTTGGTCAGATAGCGGAAAATCTCGGCTTCGTTGATCGCCGTCATCAGCGCATCGAAATCCGTCGACGCCGAGAGAATCAAACGCACGGCATCCGGCTGCAACTGACGCACACCCTTGAGGAAGGTCACACCATCCATCGGCGGCATGCGGAAGTCGGACATCACCAGGTCGAAAACCTGATTCCCGACGCGCTCCAGCGCCAGGCGCGGATCGTCGAATATCTCGATGTGCAGATCGTCGCCGGCAAACGCCCGCAGCAGCGCCCGCCGCAGCGCGTTGAGCACATTGGTCTCATCATCCACCACCAGCATTCGTTTCATGATTTCCTCCGCTCAGGGCGAATATAAATCGTCAGGCGCACGCCATCACTCTCCTCGAATTCCTGGATCTGACGGATCAGCTTGTCATCGAGCAGGTAATCGGCGGCCAGCAGCAAAGCGCCGCCGCGACTGACCAGATCGCGCGCCATCGCCATCCCCGGCTTCAAATCAGCCGCAGCAATCGCGATTTCGTTCGTGTGCTCTTTCTCGACCTTGCCGGTGAGCTGCACGAAGGCATCGACCACCAGGGGATCATAGCGCTTGCCACGTCCATCGACGACCAGCTTTTTGGCTTCTTCCGGACCAAGGCGGCGCGAGCCGACAATGCCGATCTGCAAGCCATCGAAATCATTGACCAGCGCCAGGATGCGCGCGCCAATCGGAATCGCCTGCCCGGCCAAGGCATCGGGATAGCCTTGCCCGTCAAAACGCTCATGGTGCGAGCGGATCAGTTTGGCCACACCGCGCAATTCCTCCAGCGCCATCAGCGATTGCTCGCCCTTCACCGGATGCTTGCGATACAGGCCAAGGTCGTCGCCGCTCATCTGCGTTACCGCCCGGGTGAGCAACACATCCGGCAAACCGATCTTGCCGATATCGTGCAGCAGACCGGCGACGAAGACATCCTGCGCATCGCGCGGCGAGAGCTCAAGTTTGTTGGCAATCTTGCGCGAGAGATCGGCAACCCGGCGCGAATGCCCGGCGAGCGTCGCCTCACGCAGATCAATCAGGTTGGCAAAAACCTTGATCGAGGTCAGGAAGCTGTTCTTCAGTTTCTCGTTGGCGCCGGCCAGCTCGACCGTGCGCGCTTGAACCTTCACCTCCAGGCTGGCGTTGAGCTCCTTCAGTTCTTCGTTCTGGCGTAGCGTCAGCGCTTCGAGGCGCGTCTTCTCGCGCTCCAGCGCCTTGCGTTCGAGTGCGTGACGAACGACCAGCAGCATATCGTTGTCGTCCCACGGCTTCGAGATGTAGCGGAAGATCTGGCCCTTGTTGATCGCGTCGACCGTTGAAGCAATATCGGCGTAGCCGGTGAGCAGAATGCGGATGGTATCCGGCCAGCGCGCGCGCACCTGCGCAAGGAACTGCGCACCGTCCATTTCGGGCATGCGCATGTCGGAGATGACCAGATCAAAATGTTCGTTCTCCAGTGCCTGCAGGCCCGCAGCACCGCCATCGGCAACCGCCACCTGATAGCCGCCCTGGCGGAAAAGGCGGCGTAGCGATGAGAGAATATTCGGCTCGTCGTCGACGCACAACAGCCGCCACGGCGGCGCTTCGTTGCCGGCTTCAACAGGCATGCTCGTTTCGCTCATGCTGACGGCTCAGGGGCTGAGAACAAACCAAAGCCTTCACCGCAAAGGCGCAAAGGCGCAAAGATGCGCGAAGAAAATCCTCTATTTTTTAGTAACTTTGCTTTCATCTTCTTCGCGGCCTTCGCGTCTTTGCGCCTTTGCGGTGAGTTCTTTGAATTTTTCACACGCTCTCAGGCGCGGATTCAACGTGCTTGATCGGCAGCGTGATGCGGAAGGTCGTTCCCTTGCCAACTTCGCTTTCCACATCGAGCGTGCCGTTATGCTGCCGGATAATCCCGTGCGACAAGGAAAGCCCGAGGCCGGTGCCCTTGCCAATCGGCTTTGTGGTGAAAAACGGATCGAAGATCTTTTTCAGGATATCGGGCGGGATACCGCTACCGGTATCGGCAATCTCGATCCATACATTCTCGCCGGCACAGCCGCTGCGGATGGTGATTTTGCCGCGCGGCCCGTCACCCATGGCGTGCGCCGCATTGACGCAGAGATTCATGACCACCTGATTGATCTGTGTCGGCAGGCACTCGACCTCGGGCAGCTCGCCGTATTCCTTGACCACCTCGGCCTTGTACTTGATTTCGTTGGCGACGATATTGAGCGTCGAATCGATCCCCTGGTGCAGGTTCGCCCACTGATACTCAGCGGTGCTATCGACGTGCGAAAAATCTTTCAGATCCTGGACGATTTTCTTGACGCGGGTAATCCCCTCGCGCGACTCCTTCATCAGCTGCGGAATATCCTCGCGCAAAAATTCGATATCGAGCGACTTGCGCAGCGCCTTGACCCTGTCCAGCGTGGCGGGATCGCCGATGGCGTCTTCTGCCGCTTCATAGACGCTGAGCATCTCGAAAACGTCATCGAGATATTTTTCCAGCGCCCCGATATTCGAATGCACATAGCCGATCGGATTGTTGATCTCGTGCGCCACGCCGGCCGCCAGTTGGCCGATCGACGCGAGTTTCTCGGATTGCACCAGTTGCTGCTTGGTATCCGACAACTGGACATTCAGCTCGGTCAACTCGGTATAACGTTTGCGCAATTCCTGCTCAGCCGCTTCGCGCTGCGCGATGTCTTCCGCCAGCTCCTTGTTGCTCTCCGCCAACTGCTGCGTACGACGTTCAACGAGATCTTCCAACCCCGCCTGCGTCTTGCGCAAAGCATCCTCGGCAAGCCGGCGCTCGGTCACATCCTGCAAGGTTTCGATGGCGCCTACGATGCGTCCTTCACCATCGCGCAGCGGCGCAGCCGTGAAGAACAGCCAGCGCCCGCCCGTACCAAAATTCGGGAAAAAAGCTTCTGCCTCATACGCGCCGACGGCCACGGTCGAGCGCTTGAATAGTCCGTGATAAAGATTGTCAAAACCCGCCTCAATGGCACCGTTAGCCACCAGATCGGCCATCACCGGACGTTCGGCCGGATAAAACGCCCGCCATTGCTGATTGGTACCGACCAACTCAGCGGCTGCCACGCCGGTAATCTCGGCGCAGGCCTTGTTCCAGTGCGTCACTTCATGGCGAGCGTTGATCACGAAGGTCGGTACCGGGTTGCCGTCGATAATCTGCCCGAGTGCCTGCTGCATGTAGCGCTGCACGGCCAGGCTACGCTTGCGTTCGGTCAGGTCAGTCAGGGTCGCCACAATGGTCGGCAGCCCATCGAAATCGGTCAGCGCAACAAACACCTCGATCCAGCGCTCCTTGCCGGCTTTGGTGGCAACCCGAAACTCGTAGCGCGAATCAACCATTTCACCGCGCAAACGTGCCTCGCCGCGCTGCTTGACCAAGTCGTGCGAAGCAGGATGGGCAAGGTCGTAAAAATCCATCGCCAGCAATTCGGCACGGCTGAATCCGGTCAAACCTTCCAGTGCCGTATTGGTATAAAGAATATGGCCGCCACGATGCAGCAGCACGGCCGCTCCGATTGTCTCGATCAATTTGAGAAAAGCCGAAGCCTGATCTTCCGATGGCACGGCAACTGGCGCTGCTGCAGTTTGTAACGACTCCACAGACACTCCTTTGGTCAGGCAACCAGCATCTGGCAGGCGCCTTCAAACTGTGTTTCGACTTCGGCGAAAATTTCCTGATACACGTCTTCGTCGAGCGCCAGCGAATTCCACACCGCGCCACACAGCGGCGGAACAAAAAAACAGCTCCCCTCGGAAAATTCAAGCGCATGCGCCATCCCATCGGCGACATGGACGACCCCGGACAGGCGCGAATGCGCTGCACCATCCAGCGAGTGATGCAGCGCCACCGCTTCCTGAATCAGCAAGGGAAATTTCCAGTGTGCGGTCAGTGCCTCACCGATCATCGCATGATCGATGCCGGTTACCGCACGCTCGGCATCAAGCAGCAGGCAATCGTGTTCGGTACGCCAGGCCAGTATCGCAGTGAGATGCGCCGGAAAGCACGTGGCCAGGACCAGGCGCCCGATGTCGTGCAGCAAGGCGGTGGTAAAGGCGTTCTCTTCGCTCAGCTTCAGCCGCTTGGCCAGCGCCCGCGCACAAAGCGCAGCGCCCATACTGTGCCGCCAGAACGCGCTGAAATCAAAACCCGGTACCGCATTACGCGGGGAAAAACTACCCGTCACGGCGGCGGCCATCGCTAACGTACGCACACTACGCAAACCGAGTACGACGATCACGTCCTGGATCGACGTCACCTTGCCCTGCAGTCCATAAAACGATGAATTGGCGACACGCAGCATTTTCACCACCAGCGCCTGATCGCTGGCAATTTTTTTGGCCAGCAGATTGGTATCGACGTCCTCGTCACCAAGACTCTGGATCAGTTCGAGAATCACCGCCGGCAAGGACGGCAGTGTGCCAATCCGGCCAATGACCTGTGCCAGTTCAAGCTTCATATCGGCCACTGGCAGCACATCCTCGGTACTCATGACGCTTGCCTCAGCCGATAGTCAATTACCATGCGCAGCAGCTGCCGGGCCGCCTCGCCATCGCCTGCAGAGTGAAAAAGCGACGCTAGCCGCTGCTCGATCTGGGCGCGCAACGCGGCCTGATGCGCTGCATCGGCCGGCCTGACACCATCGCCCTGCGACTCTACGGTTTGACTATTCATCGCATTTCCCTCAATAAACAAACAACATCAGTTTGCCGTGTGATTGCGACTGCTCTCCCATTGCACGACAGGTCACCCGCCAGCTACGACCATCTTCCGACCAGTCGTACATACTGCCGTCGGCCGCAGCCACCAGCAACTGTAGCTCTGCCGGCAGGCAATCGCCGGCAAAACTGCCGACCAGCGGCAGGCCTTTACCGATCAACCGATCGGCTTCAACGTTGGCAAAAACAATCATTCCCTCATCGTCAAAGCCAAGCACCGGCATCGGCACCCGTTGCAGGATTTCCTGCGCGACATTGAGCGTCACGCCATCAAGCGCCAGTTGCCGCTCGCGTTCGGCAAGCAGGATCTGCAACTGCGCGTTGGCTGCGGCCAGCTCCTGATAGGCCGCCTGCACCTGCTCGTGCAGACGCAGGTTGTCGTCAGCCAGCCCTTTGTGTCGAAAAGCCTCGGCAATATTGGCGCGCAACTGCTCGTCGTCCCACGGCTTGGTGAGAAACTTGTAGATTGCGCCTTCATTGATTGCATCGGTGATCGATTGCAGCTCGGTATAGCCCGAGAGCACCATACGCACCGTATCGGGATACAGGGTTTTGACCTGACGCAGAAACTCCACGCCGGTCATGTTCGGCATGCGCTGGTCGGAGAGGATGACATCAACCGGATTTTGCGCCAGCAACTCCAGCCCATGCGCGCCGCCGTTGCCGATCAGGATTTCATAGCCATCCTTGCGCAGCAGGCGGCGCAAGGAGGCGAGAATATTTTCCTCGTCGTCGACCAGCAGCAGTGTGCGTTTACGCGTCGTGTCAGGCGCAGCTACCGTATTTGCGATATCGCTCATGAATCCTCCGCCTGCCCGTTCAACGCCACAGAATCAACGGCCGGCATCAATACCATAGAATCAACGGCTGGCATCAACGGTAAACAAACCCGGAAACAACTCCCCTGACCGACCGTGCTGCTGACCTCGATCCGTCCGCTGTGATTGTGCACGATTGAATAGGACATTGACAAGCCCAGCCCGGTACCTTCGCCGATCGGCTTGGTGGTAAAGAACGGTTCGAAGATACGCGATAGTTGCCCGCCCGGAATGCCGCAACCGTTGTCACAGAACTCAACCCAGCCCCAGCCGTCTGCACTGCCGGTGCGGACGATAATCAGCCCGTGCTGCTCGATGGCTTGTGCGGCGTTGATCAGGAGGTTCATGAAAACCTGGTTGAGTTGCCCCGGATGGCAGCGCAGCGGCGGCAGATCGCCGTACTCGCGACGCAGCTCGGCCTTCTGCCGGACTTCGCTGAGTACGATGTTGATCGTACTGTTCAGCCCGGTGTGTAGATCGACGGTTTGCCAGCTGTCATCATCCAGCCGCGAGAAATCCTTCAGATCGTCAACAATGCGGGTCACCCGTCGCAAGCCGTCTCGCGACTCCGCGAGCAGGGTTTTGAGGTCACCCCGCAAGAAATCGAGGTCGCGATCCATCTTGATCCGATGGATCATCGCCAGCGCATGCGGATCGCGGGCAATCAGCGAATCGGTCGTGGCGTAGGCGTCGACAATAGCCAGCAGATCCTCCGAATATTCGCCAAGCATGGTCAGATTGGAGCTGACAAAGCCGATCGGATTATTGATCTCGTGCGCGACACCGGCAGCAAGCTGACCCACCGAGGCCATTTTTTCTTTCTGCAGCAGTTGCAGCTGGACTGACTCAAGCCGCGTTAGCAAAGCCTGCAACTCATCACGTTGCGCCAGCAACTCGGCGTTGGCGTCCTGCAGCGCGCGCGTTCGCTCGGCAACCCGGTTTTCGAGGTCTGCATTGGCTGCCTGCAACTCGCTATTGGCTTTTGAGAGCGCATCCTGCAAATTCAAAAAAGCCGCCAGCATGGCGGCTTCGCTATCACTCTGCGGCACAGCATCGCGCAGACGTTGTGCACCGCTCGCAGCAAGCATACGGCGCGCGACATCCATGTCTTCGCCAAGAATATGAAGGATCAGCCAGGACGCAAGAAAGCGATTCAGGGCATCGACGCGCTCAAGCGACACTTTGCCGGCACCCTTCATCTGCTCGATCTGCCGCACAAACTGCACATGCGATTCGTGATGTTGTGCCATCACCTCCGGCGCGAGACGATGTTCGGCCATCAGGCTTTCTTCGTCCGAAAAATGCACCAGCGCGTAATCGAGCAAGGCGGCGTAAAGCCGGTCCAGGTCGGCCAATTCACCTTGTGAAATCCTGTCACCCAGCCCGTTGATCAGATCGACCAGCCGGCGATGCTGCGTGTCCATACGCAATATCCCGGTTTCGTAGCGCGCGTTCCAGACGAAAGTCTGCATGGTCATTCCTTATCGGATGGCACGGCCAGCGGCGTCCGTGCGGCCTGCTCCTGCGCCTGATGAACAAAGGCGTAGTGAATCTGTTCACGCAGTTGCTCATCATCCCACGGTTTGCTGAGAAACCTGAAAATGGCGCCGCGATTGATCGCGCCAGTCACCGAAGCCAGATCACTATGGCCCGTCAGCACCATGCGCACGGTATTGGGGTAGAGCTCTTTGACGCGACTGAGAAATTCGGTGCCGCTCATCTGCGGCATGCGCTGATCGGAAACAATGACCTGCACGTCGTTCAGCCCGAGCAGTTCAAGTGCGTCGGCACCCGAGGTGGCCGTCAGGATGCGATAGCCGCTGCGCCGCAGCAGGCGTTTGAGCGCATTGAGAATATCTGGCTCATCATCGACCAGCAGCAGGGTACGCAGTGCGGTGTCGGCCGCACCGCTGGGCAGCGGCAGGCGGGCTGCGCTCTTGACGAAGGCCCGGAAATCATCGGCCGGCAGCGGCCGCGCGAACAGATAGCCCTGCAACTGATCGCAGTGCTGGTTACGCAGGTAGAGCATCTGGCTTTCGCTTTCGACGCCCTCGGCCACGACGTACAGATGCAGACTGTGCGCCATGGCAATGACGGCGCTGGCGATCAGCGCATCATCGGGCTCGGTGGTGATGTTCTGCACAAAGGAACGGTCAATTTTCAGGCAGTCGAAAGGAAACTGCTTGAGGTAACCGAGGCTCGAATAGCCCGTGCCGAAGTCATCCATCGCCAGCGTGACGCCGAGCGCCTTGATCCGGCACAGCACGCTCGCTGCAACATCGAGATTGTGCATGACCATCGACTCGGTGACCTCGATCTGTAGCCATTTCGGCTCAAGCCCGGCGTCTTGCAGGGCCTGTGCGATGATTTCGACAATATTCTCCTGACGGCACTGGCGTGCCGACAGGTTGACCGCCACGGTCAGCGCTGGCAGCCCCTCGCTTTGCCAGCGCGCTGCCTGCCGGCAGGCTTCGCGCAGGACCCATTCGCCAATCGGCAGGATGATCCCGGACTCTTCGGCGAGCGGGATGAAGTCGTTTGGCGGCACCAGCCCGCGCACCGGGTGCTGCCAGCGGATCAGCGCCTCGGCACCGCAAATTTCGCCGGAATACAGGTCGGCCTTGGGCTGGTAATAAAGCTTCAGCTCGTCGTGCTCCAACGCCTGGCGCAAGCCGGCTTCCAGCTCGGCCATTTGCTGTGCTCGTACATTGAGCTCCTGCGCGCAGCAGCCGAAACCGTTGCGACCGCCCGCCTTGACCTGATACATGGCGAGATCGGCGAGGCGCAGCAGGGACGCCCCGTCGGTGCCGTCCTGCGGGTAAAAACTGAGGCCAATACTGGGTGTAACAAAGAGCTCGCGACCATCGATGACAAACGATTGCGTCAAGAGCGCAAGCAGTTTCCGGGCGACCGACGTTGCATCTTCATGCTTTGCAAGCTCGGTCAGAACGAGGACAAACTCGTCGCCACCGAGGCGGGCCACGGTATCGCCTTCGCGAATGCTTTGTTCGAGGCGCCTCGCGACCTCCTTGAGCAAGCGATCGCCCAGGGCATGACCGAGGCTGTCATTGACCTGCTTGAAACGGTCCAGATCGATCAGCAGAACAGCGGCAATGGTGCCGTCGCGCGCGCTGCGCGTCACCGCCTGATCTAGCCGGTCGGCAAGCAGCGTGCGGTTGGCAAGACCGGTCAAGGTATCGTGTGTCGCCAGATGCGCCAACTGGTCTTCGCGCATTACGCGCTCGCTGACATCGTCAAAAATACTGACGAAATGCGTGATTTCACCGTCGTCGCCGGGCACCGGGGCAACCGACAACTGGTTCCAGAAGGGCGAACCATCGGCACGAAAACACTGTACTACGGCCAGCCCCGCGCAACGCGAGCGCAGCGCCTGTCGAATAAGATCAAGCGCCGGCTGATCAAGTGCTTCACCGAGCAAAAAACGCGCGTTACGACCGATCACCGCGCTAGCCGGATAACCGGTGATGCGCTCGAAAGCCGGGTTGACGTAGATGATCGGGTGCTGCGGCGAAACGGCATCGGTCATCATGATGCCGTTTGATGAAGCCTCGACGGCACGCACGAATAGCTGCAAACGGTGTTGTCCTGACTGAGCGTGCAGGAGATCGACACTCAGCGCCTGGTCGGTGCTGGTGGAAGCAGACTGCTCAACATCATGCGTCGGCACGCTCACTGCTCTCGACCTTTCGAATGCGGCAATCAATGCGATGGGATATTTTTACCTGCCAATGTTGCAGTGTAAAGCTACTTTATTGACACGCAAGGCATTTTTTAGTTGCGTCCGGCAAACGGCTTGGACGGGCACCTCAGGCGCCGATGCGCAAGCCGGTTTTCTTGAGGATTTTTGTTGAAAACAGGACGTCGTGGGCGCGGCAATCGTTGCCGAGCAACTCGGCGATCAGCGCTACCTTGGCCAGCACTTCCTCGCGCGAAGTCCCGTGCACCATGGCGAACAGGCTGTACGGCCATTCCGGCAGCTTGCGCGGCCGGTGGTAGCAGTGGGTCACAAATTCCAGCGCACCGATGCGTGCGCCGAGTTCATCAATGCGCTCGTCCGGCACGTCCCACACGCTCATGCCGTTGGCCGTGTAGCCGATGGCGTAATGGTTGGGTACGGCGCCGATGCGGCGGATGATGCCGCTATCGAGCAGACGCTTCATGCGCGCCATCACCTCCGCAGCCGGAATACCCAGTTGTTCGCCGAGCTGATGATAGGGGCGCGGCACGAGCGGCAGGCCACTTTGCGTGGCCAGGACGAGCGCACGATCCAATTCGTCGATAATGGCACTCATGCGCGCACCGCCAGTTTCATCTCGACGAAATATTCCTTGAGTTTGGGGAAGGGAAAGACCGGCAAGCCGCTGGCCGCTTCGATCTTGCGCACGGCGGCGGCGATGCCGTCGGGCGTCTCGGTGGCCAGCACGAACCACATGTTGAAGTCGCAGTTCTGCGCACTCTCGCGACGATAGTTGTGCGCTACCTCGGGGAAGGCATTGACCGCCTCGACAACGCGCTCCCACTCTGCCTCCGGCACGCGCATGGCGGCCAGCACGAAGGCGCCGCCCATGCGCTCGACCTGAAACATCGGGCCGAAACGGGTCAGCACGCGCGTATCGAGCAAGCGCTGCAGGCGCGTGATCAATTCACCCTCGTCGATGCCAAGCGCTGCGGCGGCTTCGGCATAAGGTTGCTCGCAAATCGGAAAATCCCCCTGCAGACGGTCGATGATCGCACGATCAAGTGCATCGATTGCCGCTGCCTCACGCATAACGGGCGCCGGTCTGCTTGAAACGGGTGAGCGAGAACAGCGTGTCGCAGGCGTAGTCGGAGAGTTTCAGGCGGCTGCGCAGTTCGGCGATTTTTGCTTCAACTTCCTCACGCACCTGGCCGTGAATCATGCAGAACAGGTTGTACGGCCAGTCAGGCAGCACCCGTGGACGCTGATAGCACAGCGTGACGCCGGCCTCGCGCGCCAGCACTTCGCCAAGGCGGGCGACTTCTGCATCGGGAATGTCCTGCACGAGCATGGCGTTAGCCGTATAGCCGAGCTCATGGTGGCGAACCACCACGCCGAAGCGTTTGATGATGCCTTCAGCACACCAGCGGCGAATACGTTCGAGTACTTCGTTCTCATCGCAGCCGACCCGGCTGGCCAGCACCTGGAAGGGACGAATGAAGAGCGGCAGGCCTTCCTGCAGGGCCATTACCAGACGGCGCTCCAGCTCATCGAGCGGTGTCGGCGGCGCAAAGGGGCGCGCCGGTGCCTGATGTTTTTCGGTTTTACCGTTCAGCGAAAAACCAAGGTCAATGTGATACTCCTGCACCAGCGGCAGCTTGAGAACCGGGTAACCGGCAGCCTGCTCGATGGCGCCGAGTGCCGCCTGCAAGCGCCCTTCCGAGCCGGCGGTGACGACGAACCACAGGTTGTAGCGGTGCTCGCGTTCATAGTTGTGATTGACTTCGGGAAAGCGATTGACCGCCTCGGCCACGACGCCGAGTTTCTCGGGCGGCACGGCCATCGCCGCCAGCGTGCTGGCGCCGATGCGCTTCGGCGCAAAGACGGCGCCGACGCGCGAAATCTTGCCTTCGCGCCGCAGTTGCTCAAGCATGCGCAGCACGGCACTTTCCGCCACGCCAAGCTTCGCCGCGAGCTCGGCAAAAGGCGCCGGGCAGAGCGGAAAATTCCGCTGAAAATCGTTGAGCAAGTGAAAATCGAGTGCGTCGTCCATCGCTTCTTCCATTATTCAGAGACTAAAACGTTCACCGCAAAGGCGCAAAGAACGCGAAGGGCCGCAAAGAAGATCAAAAACTTGATTAGTACTCATGATTCCTTTGCGAACTTTGCGCCTTTGCGCCTGCGCGAAGCCTGGCCTTGGGCCATTGCGGTGAAGTTGTTGAATTTTCAGATCAGAACCCCGTCCGGTTGGCGCGGCTGGTGAAGAAAATGCCGCTCGGCGCCTGCGCGGCAAACTCGCCGACCTTGGCAAAACTTGCCGTATCGTAGATCAGCACCTTGTTATCGTCGCGTGCTGACAGCCAGACGTGCTCGCCGCGTGGCGTAAACTCCATATGCAGGATGGCCTTGCCGGGTTCCAGCGTTTGCACGATCTTGCCGGTCAGTGTGTCGATCACTTCAACCCAGGAGTTATCCGGGAAGGCGTAATTCACCCAGATCTGCCGCCCGTCGGGGCGTGCCATGACGAAGACCGGCTGGCCCTTGACCTTGATCCGCCCGACCTCGCGCCAGTTGCCGGTATCGACGACCAGCACCTCATGGCGGCCGATTGCCGGCAGATAGGCTTTACCCTGCGCCACCGACCAGCCGCGCAGATGCGGCATCTTGAACACCGGCA
Source organism: Rhodocyclaceae bacterium (assembly GCA_044359525.1). GTDB lineage: Bacteria > Pseudomonadota > Gammaproteobacteria > Burkholderiales > Rhodocyclaceae > CAJBIL01. Next base: position 20,335 of record JBIKLY010000011.1, read on the forward strand.
GTTTCTCCTGCCCGCGCCCGTAGTTTTCGAGAATCTTGCGTGCGCCCAGCTCGGGCTGCCAGGTATCGAGCAGCGCCACACCGTCCTCGCCGAACAGGCCGGCCATATAGAAACGGCCATCGGGCGTCACCAGCCCGTCGTAGGGCTGCACTCCGGCCGGGAAGCGCTGTGTGGTCGGTTTCTTCGGATCGGAAAAATCGCTCACCCAGATCTCGCCACCATCAAATAAGGCGTAGCCGAAGCGGTTGCCTGACAGATCGGCCAGACCAACCACTTTCGAGAACTTGCCCGGCGCGTATTCAGCCGGCACTTCGGAGAGCAGTTCGAGCGTTTCGGTGTCGAAAGCCTTGATCCCGCCCGGCGTGTAGTTCTGCGCCACGACGATGCGGCCATCCTGCGAAATCGAGCCGCCGATCGAATTGCCGGCCTGCATCACACGCTTGACGATGCGCGCTTCGAGCAAATCGACCTTGGTCAGCCCGCCGTCGCGGCCGAAGATGAAGGCGTAGCGTCCGTCGCGCGAATACACGGCGGAGGCATGCGAAAGATCGCCGAGCCCGTCGATGCGGGCATAGGGCGCGCGCGCGCTGGTATCGACCAGCGTCAACTGCCCGCTGGCGCGCTCGATGACGAGGCCGAGATCGCCGGTGCCGCGCAATTGCGGCGCGGCGCAAGCGGACAGAAGGGCGGCTGTGAGGAGGACAAGAATTTTACGCATGAAGGATCTCGAAAAACGCCAACAAAACAACGCAGGCCAAAGCATGCGCCGCGTATTGTGGAAACACTTTGGCTTACATCAAAGGATGTACGATCGGTAACTGCCCGGTGTGCTCACCATCCGGCACCCAACGAATTACGCCACCAAAACCGGTTCCACCTGCAGCCGGATTTTACGCCGTTACCTCCGTTGCTTTCTGACGCCGTAACGCCTGGCGCATCTCTTCCTTTTTATCCCGCATCAGAAAGATGATCACGGAGCCGGCCAGAAGCAGCCCCCCGGCGGCGGCGAACGATGCCTGGAAGGAGCCGGTGCTGGCGACCAACGTCTCGGAAAGGCGGCTCATGACCAGTCCGCCGACACCCCAGGCAGTGAACATCACGCCGTAGTTCACGCCAAAGTGCTTCATGCCCCACAGATCCTTGGCATAGGACGGAAACAACGCAAGATTGGCGCCGTAATTAAAACCGATGAGCGCCGCCAGCAGAACAACGACTACCGGGATCGCCGAGGCGGTGGAGGTCAGCGGGATGGCAGCAAACATCAAAATCGCCTGAAATAGAAACACGGACAAAAGCGCCCGTTTTCTGCCAATCCGGTCGGACAGCACGCCGGCCAATATTCTGCCGCCGGCATTTCCGATCGCCAGAATGGCAACCGCGACAAATGCGTTTTCCCCCATGCTGCTTTTAGCCATGCCGGCAATACTGCCGATAACCATCAAGCCCGCTCCCGCACCGATGAAAAATATCGACCACAAGAGCCAGAAAAATGGCTTCCGGAGGATCTCGATCGGGCCGGCGGATTCGCTCTCAAAACGCGAACGCAGTTCTTGCTTGTCCGGCGATCGCTTATGGGCAAAATCGCCGGCGGGAGTGTATCCGACCGGCGGGTTCTCAAGAAACATCGCCAGGAGACAAACCACCAAAAAAAAGGCAATGCCGAAATACAGCATGGACGCATGAATCCCGTGCGTTTTCAGCAAATACTGGCCAAGCGGGGCGATGTAGACCGGTGCCAGCCCGAAACCGGCCACCACGATACCGCTGACCATACCGCTCTTGCTCCGATGGAACCACTTGAGCGCCGACGGTGTTGCTGCAGAGTAGGCAAACGCGATTCCAGAGCCCACGAGAACCCCGAAGCCGAGCACCCAGCCAAGATACGCTGAGGTCTGGGATATCCAGACGAAGCCCAGGCCGACCAGAAGCCCGCCCGTCATTGCCGTGATACGCGGCCCATACCGGTCCTGGATCTTGCCGCCAACGATCATCATGCAGGCGAACACGATGCAGCAGACGGCATAGGGATCGTTAATCGACGCGCTATCCCAGTGGAACGCATCCGGCCCGTTGGTCTCGATGGATTGCTTGATCGCCCCCTTGAACAGGCTCCACGCATAAAGGACGCCCAGCGCCAGGTTGATCCCTGTCCCGGCAGCCGTGACGATCACGCCTTTACGTTTATCCTGATCCGACATGACATCCCCCCCAAAGCGTCAGGATATTACTGTACAGCGAAAAACCGGGGAACAACAATAGCGAATGCGTCGGAATACCGCAGCCACAACGGCTTCAGACAAGGAGAACACAGAGACCGTGAAGGCGCCGAGTCGGCGTTTATTGCAGCGGGCGCAAGTTAATTTGACGTGGATCAAGCGCTGCCGAGGCACTTGTACGGACAATGAACTGACCTATAAAACCAGTTGCAAGCGCTTTCTACACAGACACTCCAGCAAGCACGCCACCAAGATCATGACCAAGAAACTGCTGCTCGATGCAGTCATCCTGCTGGCGCTCGTCGCACTCGGCGTTATCGGCTACACACTGGCGCCACTGCTCAATCCGAAAACCGACATCACCCTGCCACTGTCCGCCTGCGACCTGGCGAAACAGGCTTGCCTGGCGACCCTGCCGGACGGCGGCCAGCTCGAATTCTCCATTGAGCCGCGCCCGATCCCCTCGCTCAAACCACTCAAGCTGCAGGCAACGGTCAAGGGCAGTGAAGTGCGCAAAATCGAAGTCGACCTGGTCGGCACCGATATGAAAATGGGCTATAACCGTCCGGAATTGCAAGGCAGCAACGGGATATTCACCGGCCAGGCCAACCTGCCGGTATGCATTACCGGAACAATGGAATGGGATGCCACGGTGCTGGTCGAAACCGGCAGGAACGTCATCGCCGTACCGTTCCGCTTTGCCACGCACAGCCATTGACGCCGAGATGAACGGGGCGTTTGACAAAGCTCGCTGCGCGATGCTCCGGGCTTTTTTTCATGCGGATACTCACCGCCTGCACGCATGACTTGCCTTGCAAATCATGACTTGATGTAACGAAATACAAGGCATGTACCCCCGCCTTGTTACCCAACGTCTGCAACAACTCGCAGGGCAGTTTTCCGCCATCCTGATCCCTGGTGTGCGCGAGGTCGGCAAGACGGCGCAGGCACGATCGGCCTTTCCGACACGCCCCTACGCCGATCTGGAAGACCCGCGTTTTCAGCCGGATGCCTGGGCATCGCCAGTACTCAATTCCGGGCGGAAAGCGCCGACGCCCCAGCGCTCAAGCGATGCAGTTACCGCACAACGCGCCGGGCAGCGAGCGCAAACAGCATCAACGCCATCACGCCGACAGCAAGCTGGCCGAGCAGCAAGCGCCCGGAGAAGCCGGAAGGCAAGACCTCAGAAAAAACGAAACGCGGAAACGCGTCATAGTCCGTCGCACTGAGCAGCAGGGCATCCTGCGCTCGCGAAACAAAAAACTGCCGCCACGCCAGATGAAACACATCGACCTGCGCGAGAAACGCCGTATGGCGGCCCTGCCCGCTGCCGGCCAGCTCGACCAATACCTCGTTCAGCAGCAGCGCTGGTGAGGCAAGAGAAAGGCGATCGGCAAGCCGGTGCTGCCGCAGCAGTTTGGCATCATGTTGAGCCAGCACCGCATCGGCGCGCTCGGCCGCAGCAATCTGAACGGCCACCCGGCGTTGCGCGCGCTCCCGCTCGCTGCCGCGACGCAATGCCGCGTCGTCGGCGCCGGGATGCTCGTCGCGATAGCGTGCGGCCTGCGCATCGCGCTCACGATTGATATCGACCGAAGCGGAACGTACCGCCAGCACCATCTCGGCGCGTGCCGGAGGCGGATGCAACGACACCGCGACACCGTTCACCAGCGCCGGAACCAGCAGCAGGAAAAACACCCACGCCGCAATCAGCGCCAGCGCGTTGAAGGCCGAGTCACGCGCCAAAGCATTGACGAAAGCGGCCAGAGCGACCCAGAACAGACCATAAAGCATGATCGATACCGACAGCCAGAACATCGCCTCGGGCGGCCACGCCGTCACCACGGCAAGGCTGGCATTCACAGCACACAATGTCACCGCAAGCGGCACGCCACCGCGCACCAGAAGCTTGCCCGCGAGAACCGCCGGCATACTGACCGGGCAGGCGGCCGTCAGGGCCAGCGTACCTTGTTCACGTTCGCCGGAAACGAGGTTGTAGGTGAGCGCCAGCAGACAGAGCGGGAACACGAAAACGAGGACAAACGCGAGGTCAAAACTACCGGCAAGAAGGTGCCCCGGATTGGCGATTTCATCGGCAAACAGAAAGCCATCCTTGCTGCCGGCACCAACCCGCAGCGCCGGCGGATGCAGGTCGCTCAGCCCGATGGCGATGACCGCCAGCGGCGCCGGAGGCAGTACGGCCATATTGGCGCCGAGGTTGTTTCCCACCGCCAGTGCGTTGCGCGGATCGCGATACGGGCGATCCGGCGCCGGGATTGCGCCAGACTCGATGCGTACGACCGCCTGCCTCAATTCAGTGAGGCGGCGCGTCTCGTCGGCCTTCGCCTCGGCCACGGCATGGGCACGGTTTTCCAGCGCACCGAGGCCGTTGTGCAAGGCGTAGGCGATGCAGGCCAGCAGGATTGCCAGCGTCAGCCACAATGCCGGATCACGGCGCAGAATTCGCCACTCGCAGCGCAGGGTGGCCGGCAGAATTGTCATTCGATTCATGCTTGCAGCCTCACACCGGGCGCAGACGACGCGTAACAAAAGCCGCCGCCAGAGATGTCGCAGCGGCCCAGAACAGCAGCGCGACCAGATTCCCCGTCTGGCTAGCCAGCGCCCATCCGCTATCGGGTGCCCGATACGCAAAGGACGGGATACGCGCCCACAATTCCGGCGGTGCCGTGTAACTCGAATCGCCGTAACGTCCGTTGCGGATCAGGTCGTCGCTGACCGCCGCCTGGATCAGCCGTCGATGCGCTTCGGCTTCACTCGCAAAATGGTGATGATGACGACTATCCGTACCGGCCAGCGCCATCGAAAACGGCTGCATGGCCAAGGCCGGAACAAGGAATCCCGAGGCGGCACGCCAGGCATCCTGACGCTCGAAACGTGCCTGCAGCGCGCCAAAATGGCGGTCGAAGATGCGATAGCCGGCTTCGTCGTCCTCCCGCAAGGCAAGGCCACGAAAGTTGACCGGCAGATCCTCGATCCGCTGCACCTTGTATTGCGCCAGCACGCGCGCCTTGAAGGCAACAAAAGCCGGATGGCGCTCGTCGTGGCCAAAAAGCTTTTTCTTGTCGTCCACAATCGCCTGGCGAAAAGACAGTGCCGTCGGTAGCGGCAGCGCTTCGCGAACCCAGTCGGTCATCAAGCGCGGCATCAGGAAACAGTTGACCAGCCAGAAGGCCAGCAGCACAACCAGCGCCGCACGCGAACTGCGCAGCCAGGCCGAGACCGCCAGTGACAAGGCGACAAAACCGGCAAGGTAGAGCGCATACGAAAAGCCCAGCCAGGCCAGCCGCGAAAACAGGGAGGCTTGAACAGCAACATCGGTCGCACCGTGCGCACCGTACGCAGCGTACGACTCGTCGAGCAGCAGACAGCCGAGGAACACCCCCGCAAAAACCGGAATCAGCAGCAACAGGAGTGCGGCACCGATTGCCAGCGCCTTGCCGGCAAGGAGATCAAGCGGGCGGACACCGAGCGAAAGCAACTGACGCAGCGTGCCGTTTTCGCGCTCGCCGGTGAACGCGGAAAAACCCAGCAGGATGACCAGCAGCGGCATCACCGTCTGCAGCACAAAGGCGAGGGATAGCTTCCCCAGACGCCCGACCAGACTGCCATCACTGGCCGGACGAAACTGCACTTCATTCTGCTTGTGCGCCTCCAGCCAGACGGCACTGCCGACATAGGCGTCGATGCCCGGATCAGCGAGCGCCAGCGCACTGGCCGGCTTGAATGCGTACTGCCCGAAATGCGCCGCCGAATGCGGGTCTTTCGCGCCCTGCGCAGTCCACAGCGAGCGATCCGCTGCACTGGCGGCCTCGTGTTCAAGCTCCATCCGCGCCACCTGCGTTGCGCCAAAGAGCACCGCGCCGGCAAGCAGCAACAGCATCAAGGCGGCCAACAGGCGAAAGCGTGTATCGCGGCGCAGATCGAGCCATTCCTTGGCGGCAATCGTGCGCACAATACGCAGCCGCCCGCTCGGCGCAGGGCGCGGCAGCGGCAAGGCGATTTCGTCGGCGCTCACGCCGCCAGCCCGCCGCGCGAAAGCTCAAGATAGGCGCGTTCAAGGCCAACATGGTCGGTGCTGCGGGTATCAAAAACGGCCGCCAGGCGACCGTCCTGCATGATGCCGACCCGCGAACCGCATTGCTGCGCCAGAAACAGATCGTGCGTCACCATCAGTACGGCCATGCCGCGTTGCCGCAGGGTTTCGACCAGCCGGGCGAATTCATTGGCGGCCAGCGGATCGAGGCCGGAAGTCGGTTCGTCGAGCAGCAGCGCTTTCGCCTCCTTGGCGAGCGCAATGGCGATACCCACTTTCTGGCGCATCCCCTTCGAATAGCCGGCAACGCGTCGCGTTGCGGCCTCCCGCTGCAACCCCGCCTCAGCCAGCAAGGCGAGCAACGCCGGCTCCGGCGGCGTCCGGCCGGTGGATAGCGTGGCGAAATATTCGAGATTTTCAAGACCGGACAGACTGCCGTACAGCATCACCGTTTCCGGGATATAGGCCATCAGCTGCCGCGCCCGCAAGGGCTCGACGTCGGCATCCACCCCGCACACCAGCGCCTGACCCGAGGTCGGCGAGACAAAATTGAGGAACAGGTTGACCGTGGTTGTCTTGCCGGCACCATTGGGCCCCAGCAGGCAGAATACCTCGCCGCCGGGAACGGTCAGATCCAGGGCATCGAGTGCCGTAACGCCGTTGTAGATCTTGGTTAGTGCGCGTGCTTCAAGCATGAAGACAGACCCTCTCAAACCGCAGCGGCGGCAATGACTTAATCCAGCCTGAAAACGCGCATCCCCTCGCGCTCGCTGCGCCAGAAGGCATACAGCTTTTCGCCACGCGCCAGGGCGCGCGGCTGATCCGAAGGACCGGCGGAAGCGGCGAGATCGAGGATGCGAAAAGTTTTGCCGCCATCTTCGGATAACTCTGCGCGAATGGTCGCCTGCTCGCCGTCGAATTCTTTCCAGACCACCGCCACGCGCTTGCCGCTAACCGCCAGATCGGCATGCTCAGCACGCGCACCGCCCACCGTGCGCTGCCCATCGACAGACGTTCCCGCAGCGTCGGTACTGAGCCGGCCATAAAAGACGCGGCCTTCACCGTCTTTCTGGTTGAACCAGACCGCATGCCGCACACCGGCGGCATCGACGGCCAGCGACGGGCCGTGATGCGGGCAGCCGTCAATTTTCCAGCGGTCGAAGGTGGCGCGCTGCACGGCTTCCGGCGAGCCGTCGGCCTTGATACGGACGATCGCGTGGTCGCGCTCATTGGGCGCGAAAACATGGCGCCACATGAAGAGCGGCGCGCCATCCGCATCGCTCGCCGACGTCAGCCGGCAACACTCGCAGGAGTGGTCGGCGAGTTTCTTTTCCGGCTGGAAGCTGCGCCCGCCATCGGTCGACACGGCGGCATAGATCGCCGCGCCGCGATACGCTTCCTTGCCCGCTTTGGCTTTTTCCAGATCGCGCTTGTCGATCCAGGCCAGTAGCACCCGACCGTCACCGGCCACCAGCATCGATTCAAAACGGTGCGTGATTTCGGCGCGATCCTGATGCACCGTTATTGGCGCGGAAAAACGCTCGCCGTCATCCGAACGTGCGAGGCGGATTTCCCCGGTGCTCGGTTTGCTGAACGGGTGTGTCCATGACACCAACAAACCACCGTCTTTGGCAAAAGCCAGCTTCGGACGATTCTCACCGTCGGCGGAGATGGCTTCCGGCTGCGCATTGACAACAACAGGCGCCGACCAGCTAACGCCTTCGTTGGTGCTGCGATAAAGCATAAGATGCTCACCCTGCTTGGCGACGGCGTAGAGCAGGCCATCGGGCGCAAACGCCGCCGACGCACCGAGTTCGACCTTGACTTTTTTAGCCTTGGCCGGCATCGCCTCGGCCGCATAAACGGCGCCGATGCTCATCAGCAGGCTTAGCCCAAGAATGATTTTACGCATCGCCAACTTCATCAGTAGCTCAACTTTCCTTCAAGGAAGACGGTGCGCCCCGGATAGGGATGCGAAACGAAGTAACGCTTGTCGGTCAGGTTGTCGATACCGAGGGCAAGGCTGCCCTGCTTGCCCAGCGAGTAAGCGAGCTTGGCGTTGGCGATCGTGAAACTGGAAACGCCGCCGTAGGTGTCCGGATTGCTGTCGGTATTGGTAAGGGTGTTGTACTGACGCCCCTCGTGTTTGACGCCAAGCGAGCCGGTCCACATCCCTGTGCGATAACTGGCCAGCGCCGAGGCGCGCACACGCGGCACGCGCGGCCAGTTCTTGCCTTCCGACGCCGGCAGCGCCGAGTTCTCCAGCGTCTTTGAATTCGACAAGGTCAGACTGGCCTGCAGGTCGAGGCCGTTGATCAGCAGATCGGTACCCTGGAATGCGGTTTCGACACCCCGCGTACGGACGCGATCGACGTTCTGCACGGTACTGACGGTGACCGCGCCGACCAGTTGCGACTGCTGGAAAATGGCGTCCTTGATGTCGTCCTCGAACAGCGAAATACGCAGGTTGCTGTTGCCCACCTCGCGAATTGCCGAAAGTTCCTTGGCATCGCTTTTTTCCGGCTTCATGTTCGGGTCGTTGTTGTAGATCGTCGTGCCGTTGCGCGTCCCCTGGAACAACTCCGAGACCGTCGGGAAACGGACGCCGCGACCGAGCGAAGCACGCAGCAGCCAGTCATCGTTCAGGTTGTGCGCCAGCGAGAGTTTGGGACTGCTTCCCGAGGCGCTGCGATCGGCGTGATTGACCTGTGGCGTCAATGCTGCTGCCGCATCGTACTGCGAGCCGTCGTAGGCACGGAAGCGTTCCAGACGCAGGCCAAAAGTGGCCGTCCAGTCCGGCAGAAAACGCCAGGCATCCTGTCCGTAGATCGCCTTCACTTCAGTCTTGCCGTAGTAATTCTGGTTTTCCGACGTACGCGTTGCGGCGCTGTTCCAGTTACTCAGATTAAATACCCGGTTTTCCAGCACATAGTTGTTCTGGTGATAACCGAAAGTCAGTGCATGCCCCACACCGGCGCCCGGCGTATAGGTGCTTTGCAATTCGAATGTCCGCCAGCCGGTGCCGTCGCCGACCGTATCCTTGCCGGCGACCACCCCAGAGGCCAATGGGTCGGAAACGTTCGACTGACGGTTGCTGTTGGTCAGCACCTGATACGAGGAGAGTTGTACCGAGTAATTCCAGCCGGTTTTATGGCGCGTGCGCAGCCGGCCACCGATCTGCTCGTGCTCTTCGAGGCCGTCTTGCGGCGCCATCGTTGGCAACTGGTAGTTGACGCCATTGACCTGGACAAAGCCGTTGCCGGCCCCCTTCCAGATTTCGGCGCCGGTTGTCGCGCTGCGCAGCAGCGTCTGGTTTTTGACCTTGTAGTCGTTGCGCCAGCGCGAATACATTCCGTCGGCCTGCAGGGTCGGCGTAAAGTCGTAGGCCAGCTTGAACTTGGCCTGCTCCTGAACCCCCGTCTGCATGCCGCTGGCGCCCATCAGGACGCGGGCATTGCCGTTGGCATCGCGATCGAGCGTCGCACCATTGACCGCCCCTAGATTGGTTCCCGCCGCGCCGGCGACCATCGTCGTGTAGGTCATCGGATGCGATTCATAAGCCAGCCGATTGGCGCTCACCGTAAGCGCCAGATCGCCCCAGCGATTGCCGACAAAAGCACTCTCCTGGTCGTTTTTGTAGGTGCCTTTCAGGCCGTACTGGTCGAAATTCTGGGAATAATACTGAACACCACCCGAGGCTTCAAACGTAGTCGGATTGCGCGTCGTGATGGCGACCGTGGTACCGATCGAATTACCGGGGTAAATCGCAGAAAACGGCCCGTACAGCACGTCGACACGGCTGATCTCCTCAGGGGCAATACTGCTCCAGCGCGGCGCATCGAAGCGGCCAAGAAAATTGGAGATCAGGTAACCATCCACATAGACCAGACCGCGTGCCGGCTGCGTCGTGCCGAATGAGCGCCCGCCCAGATTCGAATTGCGGTCGCCGATGAAACGTTTGCGCACCGTCGTGCTCGGCGCATAGGTCAAGGCATCTTCGGTATTCAGAAAGCTCTGCGTCTGCAGCGCCTCGCGCGTTGTCGAAAAAGTCGACGCCGGCAGGTTGGGGTCGAGTGGCGAACGTGCCCCCGATACGGAAACCGGCGCCAATTCGCGCTCGCTGGCGACGCCTTGCGCCAATGCCGCAGGGGCAAACAGGACGGAGATCAGTGCGACGAGCGGACGCAGCTGCGCGGGGCGAAAATCATTGTGCATTTTTACAAAATCCCTGATTTGTTTTTTGAAAATATTTAACGTGCGGGTTCGGTGACAAAGGCAATTTTCACGATCCCGGCCCGCTGCGCTTCGGCGAGCACTTCGGTGACGCGCTCGTAGCGCGTGCCGCGATCGGCGCGCAGGTGCAGTTCGGGCGAACCGCCGCTATTCATCGCCTCGGCGAAGCGCGCCGGCAAGGCGGCCTTGTCGAACGGCAGGCCGTCGACGTAGATGACGCCCTCGCCGTCGATGGCCACCGAAATCATGTGCGGCTTGTCCTCAAGCTTGGTCGATGAAACCTGCGGCAGATCAACCGGCACCGCCTGATGAAACAGGGGCGCGGTGATGATGAAGATGACCAGCAACACCAGCATCACGTCGACCAGCGGCGTCGTGTTGATCTCGGCCATCGGCTGCGCCGAGGCACTTTCGTTGAATGATCCGAATGCCATGACTTGCCCTTACGCGCTGCGCGCGGCGCGCACAGAACCGAGGTCAACCAGCTTGTCGCCGGGGCGACCGCGCAGACCGGTCACCAAGTAAGCGTGCAGGTCATGGGCAAAGCCGTCGAGACGGGCCAGCGTCAGACGGTTGGTACGCGTAAAGGCGTTGTAGGCGAGCACGGCGGGGATGGCGACGAAGAGACCGGCGGCGGTCATGATCAGCGCTTCGCCGACCGGGCCGGCCACCTTGTCGAGCACTACCTGCGACGCACCGGAGAGGCCGACCAGCGCGTGGTAGATGCCCCACACCGTGCCGAACAGGCCGATGAACGGCGCCGTCGAGCCGACCGAGGCGAGGAAGGTCAGACCCGACTCGATGCGCGCCTGCGATTCGACAATCTGGTTACGCAGCGCACGCGTCACGAACTCGCTGGCCGACACGCCCGCACCGATGCCGCGCGCCGCATGCTGGTTGTGCAATTCGGCGGCATTGGCGCCGGCAATCGCCAGACTGAGCAGAATGCCGGTCTTGTCTTCGAGACGCAGTGCATCGATGGCCGAGGGCAATGAGTCAGCACCCCAGAAGGCATTGAGCGCACGGGCATGGCAACGCCGCGCCTGCACCATGGCCAGAATCTTGCCGGCCATCAGATACCAGCTGCCGATCGACAGGGCAAACAGCACAATCGCCACCGAGCGGCTGACCGCATCGCCCTGCGCCCAGAAGTGCGTCAATCCGAGTTCCATATGCATCGCGATTCCTTAGTTATCCAGAGTAAAGTTCAGCGGCACCAGCACCGATGATTCAACGGCTTCGCTTCCCTGCCGGGCCGGGACGAAGCGCCATTTTTCAACCGCCGCCCGCGCCGCTTCGTCGAGCCGTGTAAAGCCGCTCGACTGCTTGATGTCGACCGCCAGCGAAGTGCCCTGCGCGCTGACCCGTACGCGCAACACGACCTTGCCTTCCTCGCCCTGCCGACGCGACATGGGCGGATAGACGGGCTTCGGGTTCTGCAGATAATCGGCATCGAAGCGCGCGGCGACGATGGCCGGCGGCGCTGGCGGCGCGGGGTGGGTCTCAACCGGACGCGGCTCGGGTTGCGGCGCGACGACGAAACTCGGCGCGGCCGTTGCCGTGGCAGCCGCCGTCATGATCGGGGGTGGCGCCAGCGGCGTCTTGCGCGGCGGAGAAGGCGGCGGCGGTTTTGGCGGCTCGACCTTGGGTGGCGTCGGCGTCATGTCGAGCATGCGTACGGTCAATGCCTGCAGAGGCCGGGCCAGCTCCGGGTTGGTCGCCATGCCGAAGGCCACAAGCAGCGCAACAGCATGCAACCCGACAATGCCGGTCAGCCCGGCGCTACGCCGCCAGAAGGGTAAACGCTTATCGACCGGCAGCGCATAGAAAGCCGCAGCAGCATCGCGCTCGACGGGTAGCGTCATCGCGTTGTTCACGCTCATCGCACGTTGGCCTTCATCCAGCCAAGCAATTGTTGCTTCGGCACGACGCCCGATACCACCTCGATGCGGTGTTCGCGGTCGTAAAAATGCGTACGCGGCAGCTCGCCATGCCAGCGCCGGTCAATCTCGAAACGCAGGCGCTCCGGCATGTCATCGGCAAATACCCATTGTTCGACCTTGCCGAGGCCGTAGCTGGCGGCCAGTTGCGCGGTGAGTGGCGCTTCGTCGGGCGTGTCTGCGGCGACCAGAACGATGTCGACCTGCGGATTGCGCTTGCGTATTTCGCCCAGCGCCTTCAACTCCATTGGGCAATGCGCACAGCTCACCGACCAGAAAGCGAGGACAAAGGGTTTCCCCTGTCTTTGCGCAACGATCTTCGCCAGGCTGCCGGTAACGAAAGGGCGCACGGCCTCAGCCGCCGATACCAGCGGCGCAATAGCAAAGAGACACAGCAACAGAAAACCACGAATGAAAAACACGGCTTGCCCACCCACACGAAAACATGCAAAAACAGCGGAAAATCATCAATTGCTAATATTTCGCTGTATAAACAACAATCGAGGGCGGATTCTACCGGCGCGGGCACCGCGCAATATGCGGCATATCGTCGCAGATGGTGCCTTTAAACGACCTGCCATTTGAGCGAAATCAAATCAACAGAAAATTTCCTGTATCGCCCCAACAAAAGTGTCACACGAGAGGGAGCGGCCAGCTAAAAACAAGTTATTACAAACCCGATTTTTATGTCGGGTTTATTATTATCTATTGACTTCAAGCAAGACGTGATCGAAAATAAGTCAATTAAAACCCTATTTATTTGTTGGGTTAAGGAGAACATATGAACCGTATGGATCTGCTAAAACGCTTGGCAGAGCTGGAGCGCCGAAATATTTTCGTTCTGTCAAAAAAAGACATAGAGAAGCTTTTCCCCGATGAAAACGAAAAGGCAATGGAGAAATCGCTGCAGCGGATGGTCAAGGACGGAATTCTCTGCAAGGCCGCCAGAGGGATTTATGTCAACGCCTCGGCCGCCTCACGCAACGCGGGCCGGCTCATCGAAGAGGTCGCTAAAGCTTTGCGCCCGGGGAAGTTTTGCTACGTCAGCCTCGAGAGCATGCTTTCTGAATATGGTGCTATCTCACAAATTCCCATGAGCCACCTGACGGTGATGACGACAGGCGCCAGCGGCCTACACGAGACGCCATACGGCGTCATCGAGTTCACCCATACCAAGAGAAGCGTTCCGGAGGTTCTGAATAGAACTATTTTGGTCAAGGAACGACCGCTTCGCATTGCAAAAAAACAGGCGGCGGCCCAAGACCTCCTGAGGGTCGGCCGAAACACCGACATGATTGACTACGAAGCGCTGGAAGAGGAACCCTGATGAAAAAAGAAGACTTCAAGCAGTATGTGGAGATGGCCCTGAAAAACACAGATCTGGCGACCATGCGGCCGGTTGTGGAAAAAGAGCTGATGCATTACGAGATATTCAACGCCCTGGATGAAGAGGGGCTGCTCAAGAACTTGGTATTTCAAGGCGGGACATCCCTGCGGCTGTGCCGCGGATCGGATCGGTTCAGCGAAGACCTCGATTTCGCCGGTGGCAAAGATTTCTCCTCAGCCAGCATGGAAAAAATCAAGGATTGCATCGCCAAACGAATTGGCGCCCGTTTCGGCTTGAAGGTTACCGTCAAGGAGCCCAAGCCCGCAAAAGAAGGGGCTCTGGTCAATGTAGCCAAGTGGATGGTCTCCATTGAAACCAGCCCAGGTCAGCCCGATGTGCCTCGGCAAAGAATCAAGGTCGAGATTGCCAATATTCCGGCATATACCCGAGAGGCAGTTCCCCTGAGGATGAATTATTCAGTGTTGGAAGGCATGAACAGGGTCATTGTGGTCACCGAAACGATCGACGAGATTCTGGCGGACAAAATTGTCGCGCTGCCGACCTCAATTGCAAAGCTGGAAGGAGAAAGCCTGATTCCAACACCGACGAAAATCCGGCATCGAGACATTTGGGATCTTGCCTGGCTGGTTGAGCAGGGCGCGAGGGTCGATCCGCTCATGGTCAAGGCGAAAATCGACGACTACGGCATCCAGAATTACACACAATTGCTCAACCACGCCATCCAAGCGGTTCCAGGCATTGCGTCAGGAGCGGCATTCAAAGCTCAAATGCAAAGGTTTATCAGGAAGAGTTCGCACGATAACGCTTTCGGAAAGCCCGGCTTTGACGCTTACCTGGCAAATACCGTCAACAGGCTTTTCAACGAAACAAAATCGACTGTTTAAGCGCCGGTATCAACGCAGGTCGAACCGCGAAAAAGAAGGGTGAGATCAAAGGCCCACGGGTTCCTTCGTTAGCACGGCTCGTCGCATACGCGAAGAGGTGTTTATTCGAAGACGCCCGAGGTCCCCAGACAATTGCATGCCGAACGAAGCCCCGCCGTTTCCGACGGGGCCTCAGTTTCTGCTTCGACCCAGCCTGTCATTACTTCAACAGATTCAAGAAACAGCTCGCCGGGCAGTCGGGAGAGTGCTGAAGAAGCGATCAGACCGCGATCTTCTTGCACTCCTTCAGACACGCCGCACATGAATCGGCACAAGCTTTGCACTCGACATGCTTCTTCTCATGCTTGCGGCACTCCTTCTCGCAGGCTTCGCAAATTTCGGCCGACACCTTCGCATATTTCGGCAGAAATTTTGAATCAACGGTTGCCAGTCGCTGTAACGCAGCGCAAACAGCAAGCAACTCATTGACACTCTTGGCACAGGCCGCCATCTCTTTGTCGCCCTGCGCCAGCAGATCAAGACAGTGATTGATGCAGGCTTCGCCGGTTTTGATGCAGTCCGCAGCACCGTCAATCAGCGCCTGATGCTTTGCCCCGTGATGATGATGGTGGTCATGTTCTGCTGCCGACGCCTGACCGGCGACTGCCGCCATCGCCAGCACCCCCATACCACCCAGCATTTCACGTCGATCCATAGCCTCTACTCCTTTTGTTTATTGATGGGGAAAACCTTGCAGCAATTGCTCGACGATCCATTGCGCCTCTGCCTCGGTGAGAAAACGATGCCAGGGCGGCATCGGCGTGCCGGGGCGACCGCCGTGAATGGTCGCCACCAGCGATTCGACGGGCTTGTCGCGCAGCGCCTCAGGCTTGAGCGATGGGCCAAGCCCGCCCTGTAGCGTCATACCGTGGCAGGAGCCGCAATCCTGACGCACGAGGTGGACGATTTCCTTCTGCCGCTGGACTGTCGGGACAGCCGATCCGACGGCGGCTTGCGCCAGCACCAGCGGAGAGGCAAAAAAAATCGCCAAAACAGTGAGATAACGCATATTTTGATCAAGAAAAAAACAAAGGGCGGTGAATAAAAAAGCGCGCTGCGACAATATGCCGCATTCAACAAACGGGTAAAGCGCTCTAAGATTCTATCCGAAGTCATACGATACGTATCGCAGGCATCCGTCGCACCTGGGAGAATCGATCATGCAAAACAACCAACAAGACATCACCGAAGAAGGCAGCGAGTTGCCGTCATTATTGCTTGGGGCGGGTTTCGCGCTGGCTTCGTTGATCATTCTTCCGGCACTGGCGCAGCGTGTCGGTATCGGCGCCAGCCTGACCATCGCCCTGCGTGGCGCATTGATGCGCGCTTCTAACCGGGTCTGAACCCGCCTCACTGTTCTCGCCGCAGTCAAGTTCGCGGTATGGTGCGCCATGAAAATCACCAAACAATGATTTTCTAATTTACCTCAAAATTTGCAGCATAATCCGGCGCAAAGTTGCTCTCCATCCAAGCCATGGTCGCCGTCCGCCCCAGCCGTCTCGCCTTCATCACCGCACTCTGCGCGGCTGGCGTATTTGTGGCCACTTTCGCCGATGCCGCCTGGCTGCGCGATCAACGCAATGCAGCGACCGAACAGAAACGCACGCTGGTCACGCAACTGCAACTGACCGATCTCTGCCTGTTTACCGAAGCCCGTTACACCCGCCACCTGTCGCAAGCCGATCTGCACTCGGCCTTTCAGGATCATCCGCTCGGGCTGGAGAAATTTCCAACCGGCTCGCTCGTCGCACCGCCCGCTCACCTGACTGCTGCTCATGAACGCCTGGATCGCCAAACAGCAATACCTGATTGATTTCACGCTCTCGTCGCTGGCGCGGCGCAAGGGGAAAAACCTCGGTTTGCTGCTCGTCTATACGCTGATCGTTTTCCTGCTCGCCTCGGTGATGCTATTCACACACGCCCTGCGCCACGAAGCGGCACACGTACTCGACGGCGCACCGGAAGTCGTTCTGCAGCGCATGGTCGCCGGTCGTCACGATCTGATCCCGCCCGGCTACCTCGAGCGCCTCGGCCGCATCCGTGGCGTGCAGAACAAGGAAGGCCGGCTGTGGGGTTACTACTACGACCCGGTGGTCAAGGCCAACTACACCTTCACGGTGCCGAACAAGGAAGCCATCGCTGCGGGCACGCTGGTCGTCGGCGCCGGGCTGGCCAAGGCGCGCGGTCTGGCCGTCGGCAATGTCATCTCCTTCCGTTCGTATTCCGGCAAGCTGTTCAGCTTCACGGTGGCGCGCATCCTGTCGCACGAAACCGAACTGGTCAGCGCCGATCTGGTACTGCTGAACGAGGGCGATTTTCGCAGTTTTTTTGAGATCGCCCCCGGCTACTTTACCGACATCGCGCTCTCGGTCGCCAACCCGCAGGAAGTGCGCAACATCGCCACCAAGCTCTCGCAGCAATTCCCGGATTCGCGTCCGATCCTGCGCGACGAGATTCTGCGCACCTACGAGTCGATCTTCAACTGGCGCGAGGGCATCGTGCTGGCGCTCGCCTCGCTGGCCATCCTCGCCTTCGCCATTTTCGCCTGGGAAAAAGCCTCCGGCCTCTCGGCCGAAGAGAAACGAGAAATCGGCATTCTCAAGGCCATCGGCTGGGAAACCGGCGACGTGATCAAAATGAAGTTCTGGGAAGGCGCACTGGTTTCACTTGCGGCGTTCGTACTCGGCTACGTCGTCGCTTACGTTCATGTTTTCCATTTTTCGGCGATGCTGTTTACGCCGGTACTCAAAGGCTGGGCCGTCCTTTACCCGCACTTCGATCTACCACCGGTGATCGACGGCTTCCAGGTGGCAACGCTGTTTTTCTTCACCGTGTTCCCCTATGCGGCGGCCACGCTGGTACCAATCTGGCGTGCGGCGATCACCGACCCCGACTCCGTGATGCGCGGCTGAGAACACTGACATGATCGAACTGAAAGATATTCGCAAAGCCTTCAACCAGGGCCGCGACAACGAGTTCCACGCGCTCAGCGGCATTGACCTGCAACTGCCGGCACAACGCGTCACGGCGCTGCGCGGGCCGAGCGGTTCGGGCAAGACAACGCTGCTGTCGATCATTGGCTGCCTGTCGCGCCCGACCAGCGGCCGCGTGCGTCTGAAGGGGCGGGATATTTCGGGCCTGCCTGAACGCTTCCTGACCGACATCCGCCGGCAAACCTTCGGCTTCGTTTTCCAGCAGTTCAATCTGATCAAGGGTTTGTCCGCACTGGAAAACGTCATGCTGCCGGCTTATCCGCTGGGCGGTGACTGGCACGAATTACGCGAGAACGCCGAACGCCTGCTCGCTGAACTTCGTCTGTCGCACCGCCGCGAAGCGCGTGTCGAATGGCTTTCGGGCGGTGAGCAGCAGCGCGTGGCGATTGCCCGTGCGCTGATCAACGATCCGGAAGTGATCATCGCCGACGAGCCGACGGCGAATCTCGATACCGCGCTGTCGATGGAATTCATGGCCATTCTGGAAAAGCTTTCGGACAGCGGCAAGACGGTGATCCTGACCAGTCACGACCCGCTCGTTGTGGAATCAGCCATCGTGCATCAGGTCGTCGATATGCGCGATGGGCGCGTGGTTCGGCACGATAGGCAGCACCTGGCCACACCGGAGAAAGTAACGTGATTTTCCAGCCGGCGATCATTGCACTCCTGCTCGCCTCACTGGTCTGCGTCAGTCTGCTTGTTGCCTCGGCGCCGTTCGCCTTCGACATCATCCGCCACTGGAACATCCAGAGCGGCAGCGAGCGGCAACTGGTACTGGAACGCCGCACCTACCTGTTATCGACGCTGCTCACTTTTGTCTTTGCCACACAACTTGTCGCGCTGCTGCTTTTCGTCTTCAACGCCGACAGGATGTCGTCGATGTTCGTCGGCGCGATGTGCGCGGTCGGTACGCTGAACGTCAATATTTTCGGCTTTCCCGCACTGCTCGCGCAGATCGGCGTGTTCTTCCTGGCGGCAAGCTGGCTGGTCATCAACCATGTCGACACGCGCGCCTGCGACTACCCGCTGGTGCGCGTCAAATACATGCTGCTGCTCGCGCTGCTACCCCTGCTGCTGGTCGCCGCCGTGCTCCAGCTGCGCTACTTTCTCGGTCTCAAGGCGGATGTCATCACCTCGTGCTGCGGCAGCCTGTTCTCGGCGGAGACACCCGGCGTCACCGGCGATGCGGCTGCCTCGCCGCCGCTACCGACGATGATTGCCTTTTACGCCGCACTGACGCTGGCTGCCGGCACCAGTCTCTTCTATCGTCTGCGCCAGCGCGGCGCCTACTTCGTTGCCTTATTTTCAGGCGTGGCTTTTGTTGTGGCGATGGCTGGAATTCTCTCCTTTATTTCGCTCTATATTTACGAACACCCGCATCATCACTGCCCGTTCTGCGTACTCAAGCCCGAATACCACTATCAAGGCTACTGGCTGTATCTGCCACTGTTCATCGGCACGGCGGCGGGTCTCGGCGTGGGGGCGATACAGCCCTTTGCCCGCATCCCCAGCCTGACGGTCATCGTACCGGCGGTTGCCCGCAAACTGGCAGCATTGACTATGGTGATGTGGGTATTTTTTGCCCTTGTTGCCTCATTCATGATTCTCAATTCCCGACTGGTTCTGCTCGAAGGCTGACATGTTCAAACTACTGATCTCACTACTCGTTGCACTCACGCTCAGCGCCTGCGAAAGCGATACCTCAGTCAAGCTGAACAACGGTGACGCTGCCCCCGCATTCACGACCGGCAGCCTGGGTTCAGCCACCGTCAAGTTTCCCGACGACCTGCGTGGGAAAGCCGTTGTGATTCGTTTCTGGGCTGACTGGTGCCGCTACTGCGAAGACGAAATGAAGGCCATTGAACGCGTCTGGCAACGCCACAAGGGTGAAGGGCTGGAAGTCATCGCCGTCAATGCCGGACAGGACAAGGCAGCCGTTGCTGCCTTCATCAAGAAGATTGGTGTCACCTATCCGGCCCTGCTCGATGAGTCCGCGTCGATTTCAAAACAATACGGCGTGCTGGCCTTGCCCACCACTTACTTCATCGGTAAAGACGGCAAGATCCGCACCAAAGTACTCGGCGAGGCGGATGAAGCGACCTTCGAGCGCATCGCACTGGAATTGCTCAAATGAGCCAGCCCTGCGACCTGTGCGGCCTTGACTGCGGTATCAAGCCCTGCACGCTGCCTACCCCGGAAAAAACCCTGCAATTCTGCTGCGAAGGCTGCAAGGGAATCTACGAAATGTTGCATGAGATCAAAGAAACGCCCAAATACCCGGCGCAGAATGACAATCGGAAACCCTGAAAAACGAAAGGAATCGCCATGAACACGATGATGAACGAAGGCATGATGACTTCAATGGGCAACATGATGAGCCACCCGGTCGCCAAGGGTGCGGCCATGGCCGGAGCCGGTTACGTGGCGCGCGGCGTGGCTACACGCTCGCTTTTTTCCAGCCCGCTGGTGCTGCTGGTTGCCGGTGTGGCCGGCGGCGTTGCGGCCGGCTATCTGCTGCATCAGTATCGCAAGGAAATCGTACTCGCCGTTTCCAGGGCTGCCGGCATGGGCAAGGACTTTGCACTGCAACAGAAGGAAAACCTTGCCGACCTGATGGAAGAAGCGAAGGAAAAGGAAGCCGGGGCAGCACAACCGGCGGCAGCGGACAGCACGCCTGAAGCACCAGCCGTCTGATCTTTTCGTCACCTGTCACCTGCCGGAGACTGGCAATGAGCCTTACATTCGACCAGGAGCTACCGGATTCGCTGGCCAGACAGATCATTGTCCGCCACCGCGAATCCGGGCATATCCGTTTCGCACTGCCTGCCCAGATCTGTTCGGCCGCCGCAACCACTGCACTGAACAAGGCGCTGCATGCGCAGCGCGGGGTTTATCGCGTGACACTCTATGCCGGTGACGGCAAGCTCTCGGTGCGCTACGACGAACATGTGTGCAGCGTGCATGACGTGGCACGCGCGCTGTTTTCTTCGCTGACAACACTGCCGGCAGAAGCTGGCGATGCCTCTCCGGTACAACAACTGGCACGTCCCGCCGTGCGTCTGTCCAACAGAATTCACGATCTTGAAGCGCGCACCCGGCAACAACTCAACCGCCTGCTGCAGCGCATGTCGCGCTACCGTCAGTTCCAGGGCATTCAGGCGCGCGTGCAGCCGGTACTCGAAAGTGCATTGACCGAAAAAGCGATCATCAACTTTCTCAACGACCTGCTCGCCTTCTACCTGATCCGCGTGCATTGGGATCTGATCACCCAGCGCTGGCTGCGCGAGCCGCTGAAATTCCGCAATGCCTGGCTGACGGTGTTCTACCTCGTCTTTCTGCTGGTGCGCTATCGCAAGACGGTGGCGAAAAAATGACGTCCGGAGCGTTCAATAATTTTCACATCGCACACCGGCTGACCCGCCGTGTGCGACTGGTGGCGCCACCGCTCGTCAAGAACGCCGAACGCTGCTACATCCTTGAAATCCTTCTGCGTAAACGGCCGGAGATCAAGGAAATACGCGCCGTCCCGGAGATCGGCTCGATTGTTATTAATTACGACCCGACCCGACTGCCCGAAACAAATCTGCTGACCACCGTCGATTTCGTACTGGGCAACCTGATGACGCGCCCGGCAGCACCCGTCGTTAGCGCAACGCCAGTCTTCGACGAGCCGCTGCAGGAATGCTCGCTGGCGATTGAAGGCATGACCTGCGCTTCGTGCGCGCTGCTGATTGAAATGTCGCTGCGCCACGACCCGCGCATCCAGAGCGCCAACGTCAATTTCGCCGCACAAACTGCCCTGATCAGCGGCCGGATCAGTCGCGAGGAAGTCTTCAAGCTCGTCAGCAAGCTCGGTTACACGGCGCAGCCAATGGACACGCTGGCGCAGCGCCGGCTGATTGTCGAGCGCGAGAAGGAACAACTGGCACTGGCCAAGCGCCGCATGCTGCTGTCCGCTGCGCTGAGCACACCGGTGATGGCGCTCGGCATGCTGATGCACCGTTCGCCGACACTGCGTCTGCTTGAATTCGCGCTGGCCACGCCGGTACTGTTCGGGCCGGGCAAGGAAATTTTCATCAAGGCCTGGAAACTGGCGCAGCAAAAGACCGCCAACATGGATTCGCTGATCGCACTCGGTGCCGGTGCGGCCTATCTGTACAGCCTGCCCGGCCTGGTTCGCCGGCCGCATCACGTGTATTTCGAAGCGGCGGCCAACATCATCAGCTTCGTCCTGCTCGGCCGTTTCCTTGAAGAGCGCGCCAAGGGGCAAGCCAGCGATGCGATCCGCAAGCTGATCGACCTGCAGCCGGACACCGCACTCGTGCTGCGCGACGGTGTTGAAACTATCGTGCCGATTGACGAGGTCGTCGTCGGCGACGTGCTGCGTGTTCGCCCGGGCGACAAGATTCCGACCGACGGGGTGGTGCTCGATGGCCGCTCCGAGGTCGATGAAGCGATGCTTACCGGCGAATCGTTGCCGGTCACCAAGCGCGGCGGTGACAAGGTCTATGGCGGCTGCCTCAATGGCAACGGCAGCTTCACGCTGCGCGCCACGGCAATCGGCGCCGATACGGTACTGGCCGGCATCGTCAAGCTGGTCGATCACGCGCAGGGCGCAAAATTGCCGGTACAAAAACTGGCCGACCGCATCTCGGCGCGCTTTGTGCCGGCAGTGGGCGGCATTGCCGGGCTGACCTTCGCCGGCTGGCTGCTTGCCCGCCATCACCCGGCCACGGCACTCGCGCACAGCATCGCCGTGCTGCTCATCGCCTGCCCCTGCGCACTGGGACTGGCCACGCCGACGGCAATCATGGTCGGCACCGGGCAAGCCGCGCGACGCGGCATCTACATTCGCAATGGCGAAGCACTGGAAATCGCGTCGAAGCTGACGACCGTGGTATTCGACAAAACGGGAACCATCACGGAAGGGAAACCGGTTGTTACCGATTTCATCGCGCTAAACGGCGTCGATGAAGCCAGCCTGCTGGCTCGCGTGGCCGGTGCCGAAGCCGGTTCAGAACACTTCCTGGCACGCGCCATCGGCGCCTGGTGTCAGGCCAGAGGCGTCGAAACAACGCCCTGCAGCGACTTTTCCGCCATCCCGGGCAGAGGCGTACACGCGACTTGCGACGGGCACTCAATACGGGTCGGCAACGCAGCGCTGCTCGAAGAAGCTGGCATTTTCTGTGACGCACAACAGGCGGCAGCCGACGCGCTGGCCGGGCAAGGCAAGACGCCGGTTTTTGTTTCTGAAAACGGTCGCGTTGTCGCCCTTTTCGCCATCGCCGACCAGCCGCGCCAGGGTGCGCGCGACGCCATCGCCCTGCTCCATCGCATGGGAATCGAAACCGTCATGGCCACCGGCGACGTCGATGCGGTGGCGCATCACATCGCGCGTCAGGTCGGCATCGACCGCGTGATCGCACGCGCCACGCCGGCGATGAAGCTCGAAGTGATCCGCGATTTGCAGGCGCAGGGCAAGCGCATCGGCATGATCGGCGACGGCATCAACGACGCACCGGCGCTGATGGCGGCTGACGTCGGCTTTGCCATCGGCGGCGGTGCAGACATCGCCGTCGAATCGGCCGACATCACACTGGTCGGCGGTGACATTTCGCGCGTCGCCTCGGCGATCCAGCTCTCGCGGCAAACGATGAAGATCATCCGCCAGAACCTTTTCTGGGCGCTCGGCTATAACGTGGTGGCGATCCCGGTTGCTGCCGCCGGCCGGCTCAATCCGATGATCGCCTCGGCGGCGATGGCGCTTTCCTCGGTATCGGTAGTCACCAACTCGCTGCGTCTGCAAAAGCGCTAAGCGCCGGATGGATCACAGCCAGCACCAGATGATGATGGAGTTCTCCTACGGGCTCGCCTTCATGACCGGCGTGCTTGGCAGCGGACATTGCCTCGGCATGTGCGGCGGGCTGGTCTCCGGCTTTTTCATGAAGCTCGGCGCGAAGAACTTCACGCCCTACCTCGCTTACCATCTCGCCCGCGTCGGCGTGTATGCGCTGATTGGCATCATCGCCGCAGCGCTCGGCACGGTGCTGGTGCAGACCGGCACTTTCGGCAAGTTGCAAGGGCTGCTGCAGATCATCGCCGGTAGCATCGTCATTCTGCTGGGGCTCGATCTGCTCGGCGTTTCGCCGGTGCGCAACTCGCTCGGTTTCGCACCGCTCGCCTGGCTGCGCCGGCAGTTTGTCGCCGCCACGCAACGCGGGCCACTGCTTGGCGCAATGATCGGTGGCGCGATCAACGGCCTGATGCCGTGCTCGATGACGATGGCCATGGCGGTAAAAGCCACCACCGCACCCTCGGTATTCGAAGGTGGGCTGCTGATGCTGGCTTTCGGTGCCGGCACGCTGCCCTCGATGCTGTCGGCCAGTTTCCTGTTCGGCAAACTCGGCGTCAAAACACGCGGCTGGCTATTAAAGGGCGCCGCCATTTTCGTCATCGCTCTGGGGGTTTCGACGCTCTGGCAAGGGATTCGCTACTACATGGTCATGCAGCGCCTGCTCGGCTGAGTCGCCACCTGCTGCGGCAATTTGCCGCGCGACGCATGTATTCGCAACGCCTAATATTCAAGCTGTTCGCCGAAGCGAAATTCGGTCTGTTTTTCATCTTCAAGGAGCCGCACCATGAAACGCCGTGACCTGCTCAAATTTTCGCTGGCCGCCACCGCAGGTGGCCTCGCCGCCGGATCGGCAAACGCCCAGCAAGCGTGTGCCACTGACGGCACACCCGCGCAATTCACGCCCAAAAAAGCCGCCGACCCAAGCCCGCAGGAAAATGACATCGAAAAATTCCCGAAATGCCCGTACTGCGGCATGGATCGCAAGCAATATCACCACTCACGCATGCTGATCCAGTACAGCGACGATCTGCCCGACGGCACCTGCTCGCTGCACTGCGCATCGATCAGCCTGGCCGTCAACATCGACCGCGAACCCAAGGCCATCTGGGTCGGCGACAATGCGCCAGGCACCGAGATCAAGCCGCTCGCCGAGGTCGACAAGGCCATTTTCCTGATCGGCAGCCAGATCAAGGGCGTCATGACCAGGCGTAGCAAAGTCGCCTACGGCAATGAAGACGCCGCCAAAGCGGCAATGGCAGCAAACGGCGGCGAGCTTGGCAACTTCGACAAGGCCTTGCTGGCGGCTTACACGGACATGTCACAGGACGCCTCGATGGTGCGCAAGAACCGCGAAGAGCGGCGCCGGCGCGCACTGCAGCAGAAGGGGTAAAAATGCCACGGCGCAGTTTCCTGGCGCTACTTTGCGCCATGGCGATCACCTTGTCCGGTGCGCTGCAGGCAGCCGCACCGGACATCCCCAAACCGGGCAACAAGGACCTCTGCCCGGTATGCGGGATGCTCGTCTCAAAATATCCAAACTGGATCGCGATGGTCACCTACAAGGATGGTCACGCCCATTACTTTGACGGTGCGAAAGACGTGTTCAAGTATCTCGGCGACCTGTCGAAATACGCCCCCGGACACAAGGCATCAGACATTTCCGGCATCTGGGTCACCGAATTTTACGGACTGACCAAAATCGACGCGCGCAAGGCGCTCTACGTTATCGGTTCCGACGTGCTCGGCCCGATGGGCAATGAATTCGTCCCGCTGGAAAACCGTAACGATGCCGAAGACTTCCTGAAAGAGCACAAGGGAAATCGCATCGTCACATTCGAGCAGGCCACGCCGGACATGGCCTTCAAGCTGGACAAGGGCAGGTTCGATTAAGCAGGCCGTCAGCGCCTCCGGCGCGTCCTTGCAGAGCGGACGGCATCTACGTTGCGCGGTCTCCGCTGCGCCATTTTCACAAACCATCACTGCGACAAATTGCCCTGCGACATAAGGTCCACAAGCTTTCCGCTCTTAGCATTCATCAAAAAAAAATCCGCTCCGCTCCGTAAAATCCGCCTCGCGCTGCACTGTGCAGCTAATAAAAGGAGCCTCCATGAGCGGATCATTTACGACCTCAATGGCGCGAAACATCTTCTATGGCGGGTCAGTCTTCTTCGCCCTGGTGTTTGTCGCGCTGACTTACCAGAACGAACAGGTACTGCCATCGCGTGACAACCGCGCCAACCTGACCGAGCAAGTCATCGCCGGCAAAAAAATCTGGGAAACGCGCAACTGCATCGGATGCCATACCTTGCTCGGCGAAGGCGCCTACTTTGCGCCGGAACTGGGCAACGTTTACAAGCGTCGCGGTGGCGATGCCGGCGGCACGGAGTTCATCAAGGGCTGGATCCAGGCGCAACCGACCGGAACACCGGGACGGCGCCAGATGCCGCAGTTCAACCTGTCCGAAAAAGAGCTGGATGAGATCGCCGCGTTCCTCAAGTACGTTTCCGAAATCAATACGTCCAATTGGCCGCCCAACAACGAAGGCTGATCGAGGAGAAACAGTATGCAATATCAATCTCAAGCAGTAGCCAGGTTCTATTTCACCGCCGCCATTGCGCTCTTTGTCGCCCAGATCCTGTTTGGTCTGGTGATGGGTCTGCAATACGTGATCGGCGACTTCCTGTTCCCGACCATCCCTTTCAACGTCGCACGCATGGTCCACACCAATGCACTCATCGTCTGGCTGCTGATGGGCTTCATGGGCGCGGCCTACTACATGGTTCCAGAGGAATCCGAAACCGAGCTGTACAGCCCGAAACTCGCCATTGTCCTGTTCTGGATATTTCTTGTCGCAGCGGCACTGACGGTTCTCGGCTATCTGTTCGTGCCGTATGCCTCGCTGGCGAAGTGGACCGGCAACGACCTGCTGGAAACCATGGGGCGCGAGTTCCTCGAACAACCCTTGCCGACCAAGGTCGGCATCGTTGTCGTCGCCCTCGGCTTCCTCTTCAACATCACCATGACGGTGCTCAAGGGGCGAAAAACGGCCATCAGTTCAGTGCTGTTGCTGGGTCTGTGGGGGCTGGCGGTATTCTTCCTGTTCTCCTTCTACAACCCGGAAAATATTGCGCGCGACAAGTTCTACTGGTGGTTCGTCGTCCATCTCTGGGTTGAGGGCGTGTGGGAACTGATCCTGGCGTCGCTTCTCGCCTTTGTGCTGATCAAGGTCACCGGCGTCGACCGCGAAGTGATCGACAAGTGGCTCTACGTGATCATCACGCTGGCGCTGGTGACCGGCATCATCGGCACCGGTCACCATTTCTTCTGGATCGGTTCGGCTGAATACTGGCAATGGTGGGGCAGCATCTTCTCGGCGCTCGAACCGATTCCCTTCTTCGCCATGACGGTATTTGCCTTCAACATGGTCAATCGTCGCCGTCGCGAACATCCGAACCGCGCCGCGACACTGTGGGCGCTGGGCACCGGTGTCATGTCCTTCCTCGGTGCCGGGGTGTGGGGCTTCCTGCACACACTGGCGCCGGTGAACTACTACACGCACGGTAGCCAGGTCACGGCAGCGCACGGTCACATGGCCTTCTATGGCGCCTACGTGATGGTGGTGATCACCATGATCTCCTATGCCATGCCGCTGATCCGTGGTCGCGCGGCCAATTCGAACAAGGCACAGGTGCTCGAAATGTGGAGCTTCTGGCTGATGACCATCGCCATGGTTTTCATCACGCTGTTCCTGACTGCCGCCGGCATTCTGCAAGTCTGGCTGCAACGGGTTTCGGAAACGCCGATGTCGTTCATGGCGACGCAAGACCAGATCAGCCTGTTCTACTGGCTACGCGAAGGCGCCGGTGTGATTTTCCTGATCGGCCTCGTTCTCTACATCACCAGTTTCTTCTACAAGGGCAGTGAAGAAAAAGCAGCCTGAGCCCGCGTCACCCATCCATGAAATCCGGCCGAAAGGCCGGGTTTTATTTTTCCGGTTTCGCGTTTCCACTGATTCCTTTGCATCAATCAAGGTACTTTCCTGAATGAACTCCGTCCCTTTCTACGAAGCTGCCGGCAACGAAATATCGTTGTTCGAGCACGCCTGGAAAAACCGGCTGCCCGTCCTCATCAAGGGGCCAACCGGTGTCGGCAAGACCCGCTTTGTGGCGCACATGGCAGCACGTCTCGGCCTGCCGCTGCATACCGTGGCCTGCCACGATGACCTGACGGCGGCCGATCTGGTCGGTCGTCACCTGATTGCCGACGGCTCGACGTACTGGTCGGATGGCCCGCTGACGCGTGCCGTGCGCGAGGGCGGCATCTGCTATCTCGACGAAGTGGTCGAAGCGCGCAAGGACACCACCGTGGTTATCCATCCGCTGGCCGACCATCGCCGCGTACTGCCTATCGACCGCACCGGCGAACTGCTGCATGCACCATCGTCGTTCATGCTGGTCGTTTCGTACAACCCCGGCTATCAGAATTTTCTCAAGGGCATGAAGCCCTCGACACGTCAGCGCTTTGTTTCCCTGCGCTTCGACTTCCCGGACGCCGAACGCGAGCGGGCGATCCTCTGCGCCGAAACCGGCTGCGATGAAACCGTCGCCCGACGGCTGGTCGGGATCGGGCGCAGCCTGCGCGCCCTGAAGGATGTCGACCTTGAGGAAGTGGCCAGTACGCGTCTGCTCGTTTATGCGGCAATCCTGATCAATGACGGCCTCGATCCGATTGAAGCATGCCACGCGGCGCTGGTCGAAAGCCTGACCGACGATGTCGAAGTAGCAACCGCCTTGCATGAGGTTGTTCTGGCGAGCTTTGGCCGGTAAGCGAACCCTGCGATGACTGATCCAGCCGATATCCCGCAATTACATGCCGCGCGCCTCCATGTCGAAAAAACAAACAAGGCCGGACTGCGCGGCAGGCGTCTGCTGACCCAGACCGCTTTCTTTGCGCTGTTCATTTTCGCGCCGGTCTTCGATATTTTCCGCTACGACCTGACGCACAACCACGCCATCATCTTCGGTTTTGACTGGCGTCTCGGCCTCGACGATTTCTTTGCCGGGCGCATCGGCAGCACCGAGGCGGCGGCGAACATCCTGCTGCGTCTTTTTCTGCCACTGCTTGGCGGCGGCGCGATCTTCATCGCGCTGGCCTGGCGCTGGGGACGGCTCTATTGCGGCTGGCTCTGCCCGCATTTCTCGGTTGTCGAGACGATCAACAGTCTGATGCGCCGGGCCACAGGCAAGCACAGTCTCTGGGAAGCAAGCGCATTACCGGCGAAGAACCCGGATGGCTCGCGCTTTACCATCGATGCGCGCTGGTGGTTGATCACCGTGCCACTGGCCGTTGGCTTCGCGTTCACCTGGGCAGTCGTCCTGCTCACCTACCTGCTGCCGCCGGCCGAAGTGTACGGCAACCTGTGGCGGCTTGAACCGACACGCAACCAGATGCTTTTCATCACGGCAGCGACCGTTGCACTGTCGATCGAGTTTCTGCTGGCCCGCCACCTCTTCTGCCGCTACGGCTGTGCCGTCGGCCTGTTCCAGAGCCTCGCCTGGGTCGCCAATCGCGGCGCCATGGTCGTTGGTTTCAAGCGCAGCCGGGCGGCCGACTGCGCCACCTGTTACGCCTCCGACGGGCCCGGCTACGCCGCCTGCGAGGGTGTCTGCCCGATGCGCCTGCGGCCGCGACTGGCGAAGCGGGCGATGTTTACCTGCACCCAATGCACACTGTGTATCTCGGCCTGCGCCACGGTGCAGAAAGACAATCCGCAGGGCAGTCTGCTCAGCTGGGTCAAGGACGAAGAGGCGCGGCAGAACGAGGCCAGCGTCAGCCTGACCGGAAAGCGCGACTGATGGAGGAATGGGTCGGCGGGCTATGGCACCGCTTCGTCACGCAAACAGCGCGACGCGATCACCCCGAGGCCGCCGTGCATCTGGTCGAGATCGAAAAATCGGCGGGTGTCGTGTTCCGGGCGCTGGGCGGCGATGCCGGCCTGCGCGTCACGCCCGCCTGCGAGGCGACGCACGGCGCTCGCCGACGCTGGCTGTCACGCCTGGCCGGCTCCGACGAAAAAGCATCGCATGCGGCGCGCGATGCGGAAACCCTGCGCCTGCCACCAGGCATCGCCTGCTTTTCGCAACGCAGCCTGAATCGCGACCTCTATTTCTGGCTGATTGCGCTGGCCGCCCACGATCCCGGTACCGGAAGCTGGATTGTCCGCAATCAACAGGCCACGCGCGCAACACTGGCGCGTTACCCCGGACTGATGCCGCGCTACCGCCGCCTGGTCGAGGCCACGCTGGCCGAGCGCCTGGCACCCGACGCACTTCCCGCTGACGAAGCCGCCCAGGAACGGGCAATACGCAGGGCAATTGAAACGCCCGGCAGTATCGCCAGGCTGCCGCTGCTGACGCGAGGGCAGGCCCGCCCGCCGCAACCCGTAGTCATCTGGCTCTACCCCTTGCCGGAAACGCTGCCCGCGCCGCCGCGCGCAGCCGGTGGCAATGAAGGCGCAGAAGATGCGCAGGAGGAAACCGCCGCAAAAAAACGGCACGCCGCACGACGCGAGGAAATGCCCGACAACAAATCACCGATGCTGATGATGTTCCGCGCCGAAAGCCTGCTTTCATGGGCCGACTTCATCAAGGTCAACCGGGCACTTGACGACGATGCCAATCCCGATGCCGGCCGTGCTGCCGAAAACATGGCGCAACTGGCAATCGCCGATAACGACGGGCAGCGTGTCGCGTCGAAAGTGCGTTTCGATCTTGACCTGCCATCAGCGGCTGCCGACGACCTGCCGCTGGGTGAAGGCATCGCGCTGCCGGAATGGGACTATCGCCGCCAGCAACTCAAACCGGATTGGTGCCGCCTGCAGATGCTGGAATCACGCCACGCCGTGCCGCAACCGCTGCCGGAGCGGCTGCGGCATACGGCACAAAAGCTGCGCAGCCAGTTTGCCGCACTGGCGCCTGCCCGCCGCTGGGCCAAGGCGCAGCCCGACGGTTGCGAGCCCGACATCGACGCCTGCGTTCGCCAGCAAGCCGATCGACTGGCCGATCGACACCACGGGGAAGCCGGAATCTATCTGGCGCAGGTGCAAAAAGAGCGCGATCTGGCTTGTCTGGTGCTGGCCGATCTGTCGCTATCGACCGATGCCCACGTCAGCGACAGCCAGCGCGTGATTGACGTCGTACGCGACAGCCTGTTGCTGCTTGGCGAAGCGCTTTCGGCGACCGGCGACCGTTTTGCAATGCTCGGCTTTTCGTCGCTCAAACGCAGCCACGTTCGCTGCCACACGTTGAAAGATTTTTCTGCCCCGTTCGATGCGCGCGCACGCGGCCGCATCACTGCGCTACGCCCCGGCTATTACACGCGGATTGGCGCCGCCATCCGTCACGCCACCAACCTGCTCGCCGAACAGCCGGCAAGCGTTCGCCTGCTGCTCATTCTTTCGGATGGGAAACCGCACGACATTGACGTTTATGAAGGCCGCTACGGCATCGAAGATACGCGCATGAGCGTCATCGAAGCGCGGCGCGCCGGCATCCGCCCGTTCTGCGTCACCATCGACCGGGAAGGCATCGATTACCTGCCGCACATCTTCGGCCCGTCCGGTTTTACCGTATTGCGCAAGCCGGAAGATCTGCCACGGCGATTACCGCTTTTGTACACACAACTGACAAGCTGAAGAGGTGCGGCATCGGGTCGCTGGCGACGATATGCCGCATCGTGACGCACCGCCAACTCGATAAACTCCCGCCCTTGATCATCTACCTGAACTGGAGCACACCCGATGCACGCAGCCGTTGCCGAACAAACTCGAAACCAGAACACAACGGAACGCATCGACCTCCTCGTCGTCGATGACGATGAAATTTTTTGTCGCGTACTTTCCCGCTCGCTGACTCGCCGCGGACTACGCTTCAGTATGGTGCAGGACAGCCGGGCCGCCCTTGTCGCCGCAGCAGACCTGCGACCACAGCGCATTGTTCTGGACCTCAATATCGGTGGGGAAAATGGGTTGGCCTTGATTGAGCCGCTCACGCAGGCCATACCGGATTGCCGGATCGTCCTGCTGACGGGCTACGCTTCTGTTGACACGGCAATTGAAGCGATCAAGCGAGGCGCCACCCACTACCTGGCCAAACCCGTCGATACCGACGAGATCCTGGCTGCTTTTGAAGCGACCGGCCCTCGGGAAACCCTGCCCCCGGTGGACGGCCACGTCCCGCTGGAGCACGCCGAGCGGGACCTTATCCAGCGCACCCTTGAAATAAACCATTTCAACATTTCTGCCACAGCGCGCGCTTTGGGCATGCACAGACGTACTTTGCAACGCAAGCTGGCGAAATAACGCATGAGGGGCAGTTGACGCCGCTCGGTGGCACACCATGCGGCGGAAAATACTGAGTCGATCGCCCGAGAATTGAGCCAGGCCCTTTATACCCGCTCGGGATCAATCACCCGCTTCTGCTGGATCGCAAAGACGGCCTGGGCCCGATTTATCACATCGAGCTTGCGGAACACGTTCTGCAGGTGGTTCCTGACAGTGCTGGGGCTGATATTAAGAATTTGTGAAATTTCCAGATTTTTCTTGCCAACACTCACCCATTGCATGATCTCCTGCTCGCGGTTTGACAATCGGGCATCACAGTGGGCGCTCTGCACCGTCACCGGCCACTTCGGCGACGCGTTGTTACCGGGTACGACAATTGGCGCACTTTGCCTTTGCATGGGAAGCAGCGACACCTGCCGGAAAGCTGCATCGACATACGGAACCATCAATGCCATGGCATCAACCAGTTTCTGGCTGCCGCCAGTATCCCGACTCAGGGCAACATAAAGGCAGTCGATCTGTCCGCGCTCGTCCTTGATGCCATGCGCAATGACGGTCTTCATTCCCGGAAGCGCGCCAATCGCATCGTAATAGGACGCGCCGAAAACACCGGCGTTGAACGGCAAGGAAAACGGCTGACGCCCGGCCGTCAACCAAGCGCGAAACACGTCGACCAGAAACGGCTGAAGCGCATTGCAAAGCGCTTCCGTCGTACGCACCCCCGGCAATGCAGAGACCACATCAAGACTAATACGCGCTCCGGAAAAATCACCCCACACAGCGACGAGGATGTCGTGCTGCAGAAGCCCCTGCACGTCTTTCTGCAACCATTTGAACAGGTCACGGTGCGTTTCCAGTTTTCTGGCGCCCAGCATGACGCCAAGAAAGGGATTTTCGTGCATTCGGACAAGCCTCAAGTGGCTGTGAGGTGAATAGGGCAACGTAAGGTCTGGCAATCCAAACGCAATATCAAATGGCCCGTCATGCCTGCGCGGCGCCGGGAACGAATTATCGGTTGCCCGCCGGCTTAAAGCCATGCGGCATATTGTCGCAATCTCGCATTTTGCCGGGAAAATGGTACATATGAACCATTCCCGGACACTGCAAAGCTGCGTATATTCCGGCCGTGATGTTGCAATGGAACGTCAGCGTCCAAGCGTCTGAATTGCGTCTGCCGAAACAACCCGTTGTGGCTATGGCGGTTACTACAAAAAGCAGAAAAGGGAAAAAATTATGTTCAAGCAACTGAAGAAATCGAATACAGCCCTGGCGCTGGCCGGCGTAATTGCGCTGATTGGTGGCGCCCCGGCGGCGCACGCGTCGGTCACTACCTACAACGTCACACAGTCCTACAACCAGGTTGTCTATGACGTTTCTCACCCGACTTGGGATACGGTTTTCACCGGGTCGTTCAGCTACGACAACTCCACGAACACCGTGTCGAACCTGATGGGTTCCCTGAGCCAGGCGATGACCGGAAACGCCAACTTTGTGAGCCTGAGCAACCAGCTATCATCGGTTTATGACGCCACCCTGGGCGGGTTCCTGGTCAGCAGCTTTCACCAGAACACTACAGATGTTTTCAGCAATAGCGGCAATGTTGCCGGGGTTACTGGATTTGCCACGGGCGGGACAAAACAGATTACTAGCGGCACCGGCAATCAGAACGCCTACGTCACGATTTTCTTCAATCCGATAAATGCGTTTGCCTCGCTGACTTCACCACAGATTGACAAGCTCGCCTATGGCGACTGCACGACCGGCTCGCTCATGGGTATGGGCACGGGCGCAAAAACATGCATGACCGGCTGGGTAAATCACGCGAAGACCAATCTCGCAGGCGGCACCATGCAAGGCACTTACCCGATCAGCCAGACGATCACTGCGGCCGTCCCGGAACCCGAAACCTACGCCATGCTGCTCGCCGGCCTCGGTTTGATGGGCGCCATCGCACGCCGCCGCAGGACCGCATAATCGCTTGACGCCCCACTTCCAACAAGGAGCTACATATGCATACATCACCACTCAAGAAATTGGCCCTCGCGTGTGCGGTTTTTGCGACCTTTTCCGCCGCACAAATCGCACAGGCATCGACGAGCACCTACAACGTCATCACGAAGTGGTACGAGCCTGACACGCAACCGAACGACTCGATCTTCAAGGGTACGTTCACCTACGACAGCGTAACTCACGCCGTCTCGGGGCTTCATGGAATCCTTTCGGAATCGATGACCGGCAGCAGTGTCGGTTACCCGGGCGACTCCATGACCTGGCTGACGCTGAGCAACCAGTTGGTTTCGTGGCATGACACGACCTTGCACGGGACCTTCGCGGCCACTTTCAAAAATGCCAGCACCAAGACTTTCTCGACAATGTTTGGGGGGGACGGCTGGAGCCCGCAGGCGGGCGTCGATGCCGGCGGCGTTTATTTCGGTTTTCCCAAGCCAGCCAAAAATCCCGGGAATGCCTACGCTTTGATCTTCATTCCGGACAACCCGCTGACAGCGCTCACTACATCCCAGATCAACAAGCTGGCCTACGCCGACTGCGCACCGGGCGGCATGATGGGCGCGGTATGCATGACCGGCACATCGGCAGCCGGCTACGGCTCGGTCGGTACGATGAGCGGCTATCCGGTTTCCCAGAAGATCACGTCGGCAGTTCCCGAACCGGAAACCTACGGCATGCTGCTCGCAGGGCTCGGCCTCATGGGCGCAGTTGCCCGGCGGCGCCGGCAGGCCTGATTTTTTCTGACACCCGTATCTCTGGCGGCGGTGGCGAAAGCCCCGCCGCCTTATTTTGTAACGAGCTCCCGATATGAGTACGAAAAAGACGCACCTGGCGCTGGCGGTGCTTTTCGCAACCCTGCCGACGGCCGTCCTGGCACAAGCCCCTTCTGCAAGCACCGACGATGCTGCGGACGACCTGCAGAGCCTCGCCCCCGTCAACATCCAGGACACGAAGATTACAGACCGGCCGATGGGGAGTACCGGCATCGACAAACGCCAGCTGCCGGGTAAGCGCACCAGCACCAGCGACACCGCGCAACTGCTCGAGGACGTGCCGGGCATGAGTAGCTACGGTGCCGGCGGTGTCTCCAGCCTGCCCGTGCTGCACGGCATGGCAGACGACCGGCTGCGCACGCAGGTCGACGGGATGGATCTGGCATCCGCCTGTCCCAACCACATGAACCCGGCGCTGTCCTTCATCGACCCGACCAAGGTTGCCAGTATTGATGTCTATTCCGGTATCACGCCAGTCAGCGTCGGCGGCGACAGCATCGGCGGTACGATCCAGGTGAAGTCTGCCCCGCCCAAATTCGCCCGTTCCGATGAAGGTATCCTCTTCTCCGGCAACGCAGGCACTTTCCACCGGAGCAACGGCAGCGCCGATGGCTACAACTTCGGCGCGACGGTCGCCGGTGAGCAACTGAGCTTCAGCTACAGCGAATCTCGCTCCTCGTCGAACAATTACAAAGCCGCAGACGAATTCAAGAAGCCCGGCATCTGGCAGAGGCTGGGGGACAAACCGATCGATGCACGCGAGGTCGCCTCCAGCGAGTACGCTGGTTCGGTCAATCAGGATTTCGGCGTGGCGATGCGCCTGACGCCGCGACACCTTGTTTCGCTCAACATCTCCGAGCAACGGCTCGACTATTCCGGCTTCCCGAACCAGCGCATGGACATGGTCCATAGCTACCCGGATCCAAGCGACCCGACTGCGTACCTGTTGAACAAGCACAAGCCATCGAACACGAACAAGCTCGTCAATCTGCGCTACACGGGTCAGTTTGAATGGGGCGAACTCGAAACCAGGGTCTTCCATCAGGACATCACGCATCACATGGATATGCTGCAGACCCGCTTCCAGAGCATGTACATGCCAATGGATACGGCAGCATCGACACTGGGCGGTGAGTTCAAGGCCAGCCTCGATATGTCCGATGTCGACATCCTGCGGCTTGGCGGAGATTTCCAGAACTATCGCCTCAATGACTGGTGGCCGCCGATCGGCAGCACCGGAAGTTCGATGTGCTGCAACGACTTCTGGAACATCCGCAACGGCAAACGTGACCGCATGGCCGTTTTCGCCGAATGGGAAGCGAAATGGTCGCCGGAATGGCTGACGCTGATGGGCGTCCGGCGCGGACAGGTCAAGTCGAGCACCGACAACGCCCAAGGCTACAATGCTACTTACTCGACCGACGCCAACCGCTTCAACCGGGGAAGTCGTGAGCACACCGACCAGCATTTTGACGCGTCCGCTCTGGCACGCTATACCCTGAGCCCGAGGCAGACCTACGAGGCGGGCGTCGCAAGGAAGACGCGCTCGGCGAATCTGTACGAGCGCTACTCGTGGTCGACCAACCCGATGGCGGCCCTGATGAACAACTTTGTCGGCGACGGCAACGCCTATATCGGCAACACCGATCTCAAGCCCGAAATTGCTCGCACCTTCAGCCTGACGGGGGACTGGCATGACGCCGAAAAATCCATCTGGAGCGTGAAGCTGACCGGCTACGTGACGCAGGTCGATGATTTCATCAATGCCGTGCGCTGTCCGAGAAGCCTCAGCGCGGTCTGCAGCACGATCAATTCAACAACGACCAACAAGTATGTGCTGCTGCAATATGTGAACCACGACGCACGACTTTTTGGCTTCGATTTTTCTGCGCGGGGCGAACTTGGCCGGATCGATGGCATCGGCAGTTTCAGCAGCGACGTGATGGTGAGCTATGTGCGCGGTGAGGACAGGACGAGCGGGGACGACCTCTACCACATCATGCCGCTCAATACGAAGCTGGCACTGACCCATCGCCTGGGCGGCTGGAGCAATACCGCCGAAATCGTCAAGGTCAATGAGAAGGATCGCATCTCGCAGGTCCGCAACGAGGCGGTGACACCCGGATACTCGCTGCTCAATCTGCGCACGAGCTACGAATGGAAGCATGCGCGGATCGATCTTGCCCTGGAGAACGCCCTTGACAAGTTCTATCTCCTGCCGTTGGGCGGCGCCTATGTGGCCCAGGGGAATTCGATGACGACCAACGCTATCCCCTGGGGCATGACCGTCCCGGGAAAAGCGCGCTCGCTTAACGTAGCGCTCAACCTGCAATTCTAGGGCGAGTATTGTGGCGGTCAAATTGCGAAGGCTCACTGCTGAGCCTTCGCAGCCAGGTTAAGCTTGCCTGTTGGCGCCACGACGCCGGCGGGCAATCGCTCCCATCAGACCCAGCCCGGCGAGCAGCATGGCGTAGGATTCCGGCTCAGGTACCGGCGCAATCGCCACAGAGGCGGAGATTCCGTAGGCTTTGCTGGCCATCGGGTCCAGCAGGTTATTCCCCTGAGCGTAATCTGCACCGCCGACGATGAACGAGTAAGTCCCGGCACCCAGGGAAAAGGAT
>JBIKLY010000143.1:0-4911 GCA_044359525.1 Rhodocyclaceae bacterium
ATGCGGCACGGCTCGATGGTGCGCTCGATCAGTTCGTCGACCAGCGATTCGAACTTGGCACGCGTGATCTTCAGTGCCAGATGCTTCGGCCCCGAGGCGTCGGCGGTAATGTAAGGCAGGTTGATTTCGGTCTGCTGACCGGACGACAGTTCGATCTTGGCCTTTTCAGCGGCGTCCTTGAGGCGCTGCAGCGCGAGAACGTCAGCCTTCAGATTGACGCCGGATTCCTTCTTGAACTCGTCGATGATGTATTCGATCAGGCGCTGGTCGAAGTCTTCGCCGCCGAGGAAGGTGTCGCCGTTGGTGGCCAGCACTTCAAACTGATGCTCGCCGTCGATTTCGGCGATTTCAATGATTGAGACGTCGAAGGTGCCGCCGCCCAGGTCATAAACGGCGATTTTCTTGTCGCCCTGCTTCTTGTCCATGCCGAAGGCGAGTGCGGCCGCCGTCGGTTCGTTGATGATGCGCTTGACGTCGAGGCCGGCGATTCGGCCGGCGTCCTTGGTTGCCTGACGCTGGCTGTCGTTGAAGTAGGCGGGAACGGTGATGACCGCTTCGGTAACTTCTTCGCCGAGATAATCCTCGGCGGTTTTTTTCATCTTGCGCAGCACTTCGGCAGAAACCTGCGGCGGTGCGATCTTGTTGCCGCGCACTTCTACCCAGGCGTCGCCGTTGTCTGCCTTGAGGATCTTGTAAGGCATCAGCGAGATGTCCTTCTGCACTTCCTTCTCTTCAAAGCGGCGACCGATCAGGCGTTTGACGGCGTACAGCGTGTTGTGCGGGTTGGTCACGGCCTGACGCTTGGCCGACGCGCCGCAGAGGATCTCGCCATCTTCGGCGTAAGCCACGATCGACGGCGTGGTGCGCGCGCCTTCCGAGTTTTCGATGACCTTCGGCTTGCCGTTTTCCATCACGGAAACGCAGGAGTTGGTCGTACCAAGGTCGATACCGATGATTTTGCCCATGTCAGAGTCCTTTAAATAATTGGTTGATTTATTGAATGCGGGGATGTCTTGCGATGAGCCCTAAATGGGGCTCATCGGAATGATTTCAAGTCTTTGCCTTGGCAACCATGACCAGCGCCGGGCGCAGCACGCGATCGGCCAGCAGGTAACCCTTCTGCAGTACCGTGACCACCGTGTTCGGCTCCTGTTCGGCCTCGACCATGCTGATCGCCTGATGGCGATGCGGGTCGAATTTTTCGCCGACCGGGTTGATTTCGTTGAGGTTGGCTTTCTCGAAGGCAGAAACCAGTTGCTTGAGGGTTAACTCGCTGCCGGCCTTCATGCTGTCGACGCTCGGCGTATCGGCGGCCAGCGCGGCTTCGAGGCTGTCCTTGACGGCCAGCAGCTCGCCGGCGAATCTTTCCACCGCAAACTTGGCAGCCTTGCTGATATCTTCCTGAGCACGACGGCGAACGTTTTCGGTTTCGGCTTTGGCACGCAGCCAGGCGTCGTGGTGCTCCTCGGCCTTCAGTTCGGCCTGGCGCAGCGTTTCTTCGAGGCTGGGCATGGTATCCACGATGGGCGTGTCAGTTGCCTGATCTGCTGGTGTTGCATCGGCGACAGGCGCCGTTTCCTTATCTTGCGCTTGCATGGTTAGTAGTCTCCCGGAAAACCTCGGCTAGGTTGGGGTGGTCCCGGCGATTTCAAGTGTTTTTCCGGATTGTTCTGATCTTTTTTCAAAAATCTTTGCGAATATCCTCAAATTTTGATGCGTAACAGGCTTCTGCTGCTAGGATTCCCGAATTGAGTCGGCGTCTCGCCGTAAATTGATAGAATCGGCACATGGCGGAGCAAATCGGTAAGTACGAAGTCATTCGTGTCCTTGGCAAGGGTGCGACGGCGGTCGTCTATCTGGTTCGTGATCCGGACTCGGGTAATCAGATGGCGCTCAAGCTGATGCGCTTCGGGCAGGAAAACGCGGCCATGTCGCGCCGCCTGCGTAAGCTCTTTCAGACGGAAGATTCGACCGCCCGACGCCTCGATCACCCCAATATCGTCAAAATTTTCGATGCGGTTGTCGAGCCTGAGCAAGCTTATATCGTGATGGAGTTCATCGAGGGCGTGCCACTCGATCAGTTTTGTGCGATCAACCGCCTGCTGCCGATGCATCGGGTGATTGGCATTATTTTCAAATGTTGCCTCGCGCTTGATCACGCCTTCCGGCGTGGCATCATTCACCGCGACATCAAGCCGGCGAATATCATGATTGACGCCGATGACAATCCGAAAATCGCCGATTTTGGTCTTGCTCTGAATCTGCACAAGGATATGGGCCTTGATTCCACCTTCGTGATGGGTGTTGGCTCACCGGCCTACATGTCGCCGGAGCAGATCAAAAATTATCCGCTGAATCAGAAAACCGATCTTTATTCACTCGGTGTGCTGTTGTTTCAGCTATTGACGGGGCGGCTGCCGTTTCGTGCCAACAACGCAGCAACACTGGTCTATAAGATCGTTAACATGGATACGCCTTCGGTGTGTGCATTGAATCCGAATCTGCCCGCCGGTCTTGATCCGATCATCAAGAAGGCGCTGGAAAAGGATCTTTACAGTCGTTACCGGAACGGTGCCGAATTCGCCAAGGATCTGTCGACCGTTCGATATCAGATGCTGGAAGACGATCAGACCGACCAGGATATGACGCACTTCAGCAAGCTGCGTAAACTTTCGTTTTTCACTGAATTTGAAGATATCGAGTTGTGGGAAGTTTTGCGTATCAGTGTCTGGCGAGAAATTTCCGAACGCGTGACGCTGATCCGTGAGGGCGATAGCGGCACCATGTTCGGTGTGATTGTCGATGGTTTTGTTGAAGTCTCAGCGGGCGGGATGGTGATCTGCCGCCTCGGCAGCGCTGAAGTGGTTGGCGAGATGGCTTTCCTGTATCCCGGCGAGACGACGCGCAGCGCAACGGTGGTGACCCTGGAGCCGACCCTCTTCCTTGAGGTCAACAGTTCGGCGTTGAAGCTGGGCTCGGAAGAGCTTCAGGAGAGATTTAACCGGGCTCTGGTCGCCAAGGTGCTTGATCGTTTGCGCGAAGCGAATTCGGCGCTTGCCAAGCACGGTCCGAAAGCTGTTCAGGGAAAAACGGCCGCTTGTGATCTGGAATTGGCGCCGACCCTGCAACTGCTT
This sequence comes from Rhodocyclaceae bacterium, assembly GCA_044359525.1. Lineage (GTDB taxonomy): Bacteria > Pseudomonadota > Gammaproteobacteria > Burkholderiales > Rhodocyclaceae > CAJBIL01. The sequence goes on from JBIKLY010000143.1 coordinate 3,135, forward strand.
TAGCACCAGCCGAATTCTTGATTGTTCTGCCAGTGTTGTTTCAGACCGTCAGGTCAATCTGTTGTATCGTGCCCGCCTTGCCGTCGTCCCGCAGAAAAACACCGCTCGACCGGATTTGCCCCTGCAGCGCATTGGTGCTGTCTTTCAGGTCGAAAAGCGTTTCGACGCGCCCGAGGCTGAGAGCGCCGACATCGGCCTGGCGCAGGGTTGTGAGCGTGTCGTTGCCGTCGTTGTCCTTGCGCCATAGGCGCAGCTGGTCGTAGGCGGCATCGTTTTCGTCGATCCAGCCATTGTGATCGGCATCGAGTGCGGCCAGTTCGGCAAAGCCATCGCCGCTGTGGGCGCCAAATAGCTCCGTGCCATCGTTGATCCTGTTGTCACCATTGCGGTCGAGTGCGAGAAAGCCACTGCCCCCCGTAACAAAATTGATGTTCTCCGCTGTTCCGTCGCTATCAAGGTCAAACCTGAATCGCTGGTTGGTCAGTTGGGCGGCGTTGCCGTTGAAGTTGAGAACCAGTGGGTCCTGTTTTTTTCGCGCGTCACCGAGCCGGATGCTGGCGTCAGATTCCTCGTGATAACTGCGCGTCATCGATAGTGAAAGGGAAAAGCTTAACTCCCTGCCGTCTGCCGTGGTGATGATGCCGCTTGCTTCAAACTGTGTTTGCTCACTTTCCGTGTAAGACTCGTGGTGCTCATATTCGATACCGTAACCAGCGCTTTGTATTTCTGCTTGCCGAGTGTTTTCAAGCTGCGCAGGGGCCTCAACGTCGACCGGGGGGGTACTGCTGTTCAGCTTGGAGGTGTCAAATACCAGGACTTCACGGCCGGTCAGCATAGCGATCATCGCTCTGATCAGGCGTAGGTTCGGGTCGTTTTCTGCCGCTTCGATACTTTGCGCAATGGCGTCGGCTTCGGATGATTGAGCCGATTTTCCGGCATCCGACAGTTGAACTTGCGCCGCCTGTGGCCGGGTCGTCACGCGCGCCGGCTCGCGGCCTTCAAAATTCGGGCGGCGATCGCCTACCCATGCCCGCAAGGACTCGCTGATTTCATGGTTCTGCTGCGAGGTGTGGTTGGATTGAAGCTGTAGTGTTGCGTTGGCGATTTTCATGGCGGTCTCCTTGTGCTTTTTCCAGCATTATCCGTTTGTTTACGGACGGAGTTGCCAGTCTCTTTAGGCCATTTTGTTGCGGACCCACTGCACCAGGCTTGCCGCGTCCATTGCGCCCGATTGTCGGGCGACTTCGCGGCCATTATGAAAAATCAACAGCGTTGGAATACTGCGGATGTTGAAGCGCGCAGCGAGCGTCGGCAGCGCTTCGGTGTTTACCTTGGCCAGGCGAAATTGTGGTTCAAGAATTCCGGCAGCCTGTGCAAAGGCCGGGGCCATCGTTTTGCAGGGGCCGCACCAGGGGGTCCAGAAATCTACGATGACCGGAAGATCGTTGCGATTGACGTGGCGATCAAAATTCGTCGAATCAAGCGTAACGGGTTGTGCCGTAAATAGCGGTAATTTGCACTGGCCGCAGTTCGGGTGGTTGCCCAGGCCCTCTGCTGGCAGGCGGTTGATGGCGTGGCAGTGAGCGCAGACAAGGTGCAGGGAGTTCGACATAAGCGCATCTTTTGATATTAGAATTTGCTAATGTTTAGGCGCCATCGGAGATTTCAAGTGGTGGCGCCCAGTCCTTTGGCGCGCAGTGCGCTCAGTTCAAGTGCTGCCTGATCCATTCTGCCGGTCGGCCAGCCTTGTAAATGCGTCGTGGCAATATCAGCCAGC
>JBIKLY010000073.1:0-17393 GCA_044359525.1 Rhodocyclaceae bacterium
AGTCCTCCATCTTCTCGACCAACGACCGCAGCGCAACATGGATCAAAAAGGAAAAAGCGATGAACTAAAAAAACATCACGCGCACTTGCGAATTTGGGGAAGCCCTTGTAGCAAGGCGCTATCGCCGCAGCTGGCTCCAGAGAAAACCATGAAAATTCGGAGTTAAACTCCGAATTTTCATATAAACCTTAAAACCGCATTTGTCCAAGCTGCGCAACAGATCATACCCATGGATTGAGCACTGTCAGCCCGTCAATCCCCTTGAAGTCCTTGATATTACGGGTGGCCAGCGGCAGATCGTTAGCCAGCGCGATAGCCGCAATCTGGGCATCTTCCGTCGAGATCGAATGACCGTGGCGAGTACGCACAGCAACAAGCAAGGCGTATTCATTCGCACAGCGCCCATCAAAGGCCAGGCTGCGTTCGGCAAAATCTTCAGCAAACATTTGCTCGGTAATTTCGGCAAGCTTATCGCGACGCTTGCCCGCAGGCAGGAGTGCGACACCGAGAAGAATCTCGGCCCGGGTAATGGCACTGACAAAAAACGGAGTATCTGCTTTTCGCTCGAACCAGCTCAACACTTCCGTGGCTGGTTTTGCCCGCATAAGTTCCGAAAGAACGTTCGTATCGAGCAAAATGCCGCGCACGGTCAATCTTTCAGCACATCGGGCTGTCGCACCGCACGCCGCTTCGGAATCGGCAGTTCATCCGGCAGTGCATCGCCCCCCCCATCCAACGCCGCAAAGCGAAGGTGAATTCGCTGCGCAAAACCAGATGCCGGGACGTTGGAAGACACCTCCCGGCGCAGGATATCGCGCGCTTCCTGCTCCATCGAGCAACCGTGGCGAGCAGCTTGCAGACGAAGAAGCGCCTTGAGTTCATCGTCAAAATTGCGGATCGTCAGACTCGCCACGGCACACCTCGACATGATTGCATTGCATGCATTGTACTCACCGTACAGCGTAGCAACAAGCGCAAAGCGTTGCACGCCAGCATGATGAGAAGCCATGCGGCCGTCGCTATACACGCCCGTAAACAAGCCCTGGCAAGTTTCTCGGCGTAATCAAGAACTGGGGGCAGGCCACCGAGAATCTCGGGCCCGCCCCTGCCGTTACTTGCTGCCGCTCGACAACGCCAGCATCAAATCATTGATACGTTTGACGAAGCCGGCCGGATCATCAAGCGTGCCGCCTTCGGCCAGCGTCGCCTGCTCGAGCAGCAGATTCGCCCAGTCGTCAAAACGGGCTTCTTCGTACTTCAGACGCTGCAAGGCCGGGTGCTTCGGGTTGATTTCAAGGATCGGTTTGGTGTCGGGCGCTTTCTGCCCGGCCGCCTTGAGGATGCGGGCCAAATTGCCGCCCAGATCATGCTCATCGGCCACCAGACATGAAGCCGAGTCGGTCAGACGATGCGTGATGCGCACATCCTTGACCTTGTCACCGAGCGTTGCCTTGACCTTGTCGAGCAGTTCCTTGTATTCGTCGGCGGCCTGCTCGGCCTCCTTCTTCTCGGCTTCGTCTTCCAGCTTGCCGAGGTCGAGTCCGCCCTTGGCGACCGACTGCAGTTGCTTGCCTTCGAACTCGGTCAGATTGCCCGAGACCCATTCATCTACGCGGTCGGAAAGCAGCAGCACTTCGATACCCTTCTTGCGGAAGATCTCAAGGTGCGGGCTGTTCTTCGCGGCGGTGAAGGTTTCGGCGGTGACGTAGTAAATCTTCTCCTGGCCTTCCTTCATACGGCCCACGTAGTCGACCAGCGAGACGACTTCTTCCGGCGTATCGAGTTGCGTCGAAGCGAAGCGCAGCAGCTTGGCGATCCGCTCCTTGTTGGCGTGATCTTCGCCGGTGCCTTCCTTGAGCACACGGCCGAATTCCTTCCAGAAGGTGACGTACTTTTCCTTCTCGGCAGAGTCATCGGAATCGGCCATGCCTTCGAGCAGGCCGAGCACCTTCTTGACGCAGCCGCCGCGTATCGTTTCGATGTCGCGCGATTCCTGCAGGATTTCACGCGAAACGTTGAGCGGCAGATTGTTCGAGTCGACAATGCCACGCACGAAGCGCATGTACAGCGGCATCAGCTGCTCGGCGTCGTCCATGATGAAGACGCGGCGCACATAGAGTTTCACGCCATGCCGGGCGCCACGGTCGAGCATGTCAAACGGGGCTTTCGACGGGATGTAGAGCAGCTGCGTATATTCCTGCTTGCCCTCGACCTTGGCGTGCACGTAGGCCAGCGGGTCTTCGTAGTCGTGCCCGACGTGCTTGTAGAAGGCCTTGTACTGCTCATCGGTGATTTCCGACTTGGGGCGTGCCCACAGCGCCGAAGCCTGGTTCACGGTTTCATCTTCGTCGGTGGTGATCTGCTCGCCCTTTTCCTGATTCCACTCCTCTTTCTTCATGAGGATCGGCAGCGTGATGTGATCGGAGTACTTGCGCACCGTCTGCTTGAGCTTCCAGCCGGAGAGGAATTCGTCCTCGCCTTCGCGCAAATGCAGAGTCACTTCCGTACCGCGCGTCGCTTTTTCCACCATTTCAACGGTGAATTCGCCCTCACCGGCCGATTCCCACTTCACTGCCTGGTTCGCTTCCAGTCCGGCACGACGCGATACAACCGTAACCTTGTCGGCGACAATGTAGGAAGAATAGAAACCGACGCCGAACTGGCCGATCAGGTGTGCATCCTTTGATTGATCGCCGGTCAGCGCCGAGAAGAATTCGCGGGTGCCGGACTTGGCGATCGTGCCGAGGTGATCGACCGCTTCGTCACGCGACAGGCCGATGCCGTTGTCGGCAATGGTCAGCGTGCGTGCTGCCTTGTCGAAAGACAGGCGAATCTTAAGTTCGGTATCGTCGCCATAAAGCGCGGCATTGTTCAGGCCTTCAAAACGCAGCTTGTCGCAGGCGTCGGAGGCGTTGGAAACCAACTCGCGCAGGAAAATTTCCTTGTTGCTGTAGAGCGAGTGGATCATCAGATGCAGCAGCTGCTTTACTTCGGCCTGAAAGCCGAGGGTTTCTTTGTTGGCGCCCATTGAAAACTCCGTGAAGATTGTCGATTCGAACCAGACGGCAAGCGATGTCGTAGCCGTCGTTGGGTGGGTAAATGGGGGCGAGTCGGGCCATTTCAAGCCCCGGAAAAGCGGTGTTGCTCAGCTACTCACTCAGCCTTGCTCGACCCGATTGCGGCCGGAGTGCTTGGCCAGATACAGCGCCTTGTCAGCACGGGCAAGAAGGCTGTCCAGGCAATCACCCGCTTGCAACAGGGCGACACCGATACTGACGGTAAAACTGATCGGCGCACTGTGATGAAACACGAAACTGGCCTTTTCGACTGCCTTGCGTAGACGCTCGGCAATCAAGGACGCTTCTTCACGGCCTGTTTCCGGCAATACAACGGTAAATTCTTCACCGCCGATCCGCCCGAGCAAATCAACCACACGCGTTTCCCGGATCAGCACCCGGGAAAAACTGCGCAAGGCCTCATCGCCGGCGGCATGGCCATGCTGATCATTAATCCGCTTGAAAAAATCAATGTCGAGCATCAGCACCGAGAGATCGCGGTTGAAACGATCGGCACGACGCAATTCAACTTCCGCACTGTCCATGAAATGAGCACGATTGCACAGTCCGGTCAGCAAATCGGTGGTGGCCAGCCGCTTCAACTCGGCAATCTGCTGCCAGCGTTCAACGGCTACCGCAGCGAGCCGCGTGCCATGCGAAATCACCAGCATGTCGTTGTAGTCCGGTTTGCGCGGCTGGTGATAGTAAATGGCAAAAGTACCCAGCACTTTGTTGCCCGCTGAAAAAAACGGGGTCGACCAGCACGCACGCAAGCCATGCCGTTCGGCCAGATTGGAATAGTCCACCCATAGCGGACTACTGGCGATATCCGGAACAATCACCTGTTCGCCGGTGAACGCGGCGGTACCGCAAGAACCGACCAAAGGCCCGATGGCAACACCATCAATCGCCTGCGCATATGCCACAGGCAACCCAGACCCCGCAACGTGACGTAAATGAACACCATCGGCATCAAGCAAAAGAACCGAGCAAATTGCACCGGGCAAATGCGTTTCCATCCGCTTGCACAAGGCCTCCAGTACAACATTCAACTCGGCGCCACCGGCGATCAGTTCAAGTACGTGATGACCGCTAACCAATAAAGCATCGGCGCGCTTCCAGTCGGTCACATCCATCGACGCCCCGATCAACAAGGACTCGCCATCGACCTCGATCAAGCGTTTTTGGGCAAGCAACAAGCGGCCATCCGGCAAACTTTCTTCACGAACCAGTGTTCGCTTGGCCAAACGCACCTGTTCATCGTCTTCCCGGTGCCGGCTGGCGACCTCTGCCAGAAACAATTCGCCATCGGTTCTCCCGATGATATCGGTCAGAGGACGACCGATCGTCTGTGCCATCATCTCATTGGCGACGATCAGGCGTCCTGCCGTGTCCTTGACGAAGACATTGATAGGCAGCGCATTGAGAATCGCCTCAGTCAGACCCATCTGGCGTATCACCTCACGCCTCGTCTCCTGCAAGCGATCAGCCTGCTGCTCCAGCTCTACCAGCAGACCCTTTACATAATCGTGCTCAACACTTTCCAGAATGTCGTTGAAGGTGAGCAAGCCGATCAGCACCTGCTGATCATCAACCACACCAAGATGGCGGATGTGGTTTTTAGCGAACAGCTCTCGGGCCTGATACAAACTCGCATCGCGAGCAATCGTCAGCAAGGGAAAACTCGCCAACTCGCCAGCGGTTACACCAACTTGCCGGGCACCCAGCGCAGCAATGACGTCACGCGCCGTGATGATTCCGCAGCGCGCGCCATCATGCACCACCAGCGCATCCACCCGCCGCGCCTGCATGAGCTCCCGCACTTGAGAAAAAGAAAAATCCGGGGCGGCACTGACTGGCGCTTCGTGAATCACCGAAAGAACATTGCGCGCACGAATGAAGAAAGCGGCGCCCTGATGTTGCACGACATCGGTCTGTGAAACCATTCCCAGATGACGACCATCGTCATCGACAATGAGCAGATGACGTACCCCCTCCTGCCGAAAGCGTCGTGCCGCCTCTCCCAGCGAGGTTCCGACCCGCATCGTTTTTACCGGGCTGCTCATGAACAATGAGACTGGTTGCTCAAGATCACCGATCGATTGCCAGTTACCGGACAAGGCGTCGGTTTCGGTCCAGATGCCGACCGCCCGCCCCTGCTCGACGACCAGGATCGAGCCGCAACGCGCCGTACGCATCAACGCAGCCGCTTCGCCGACTGGCGTTGCCGGCGAACATTCAAGCAGCTCGCGCGCCATGAAATCCGACACCGGCAGATCAATACTCATGCTTCAATACTCCGGTATTCGATGTCGACAATCTCGACTTCCCGCCAGCCGACGGGGCTTTGAAAACGCACCATATCGCCTTCACGCGACTTGAGCAAAGCGCGCGCCAGTGGCGACACCCAGCTGATCCGGTTGCGAGCAAAATCAGTTTCATCAACACCCACGATTTGATAGGTTTGCGCCACACCCTGCTCATCGGCAATCGTTACTGTTGCGCCGAAGAAGACCTGATCGGCACTTTCCTGCCGCGCCGGATCGACAATCTGCGCAAGGTCAAGCCGCTTGGTCAGGAAGCGGATACGCCGGTCGATTTCGCGCAAACGTTTCTTGCCGTAAATGTAATCGCCGTTTTCGGATCGGTCGCCGTTGGAAGCCGCCCAATGCACCACTTCGACGACCTTTGGCCGTTCGACACGCAGCAAATGATCGCACTCGGTTTTCAGACGTGCGTAGCCACCCGGCGTGATGTAGTTATGGACGCCTTGCGGCAGCTGCGGCGTGGACTCAAGCTCGTCCTCGTCGTCTGCATCTGTCTCTTTGGTAAAAGCCCTGTTCATGCGACAAGGCTAGCAGAAATTCAGGACGAGGATTTGTCCCGGAGCAAAACCAGAAGCTGTCACAACGACAGCGGAGAGGGTGCGCTCAGCGCCGGGCAACGCGACGAAAGAAAGCGCGGCGGGAAGGGTCGGGTTGGTCGGCATCGGCAACGGGGGATGCCAGCGGCGTTTCTTCGAGCACAGGCGGCGCGGTGAACAATGCCTCAAGCGCTGCTTGCGCAGTAGCCCGCACTATTTCCTGCGTATCGAACTGGCTGACCTGGGTAATCAGCGCACAGTACTGATAGGCCGGGATTTCAGCCGAGGCATCGTCGTCGGCGATGAACTCCAGCTCGCCTGCCGGTAGCGCGATATTGCAGCGCTCACCGGATGGTCGATCGGACCATAACTCGCCACCGCCGGGTAGAACAAAAAGATTGAGAAACCACGGCGTGATGACGGCACCAACCCAATCACCTTTCCAGCGACGAAAACCGACCACCTCAACCGACAAGGCCCGATTGACCCACGGCATGTCGTGCATGCTGGTTTCCCAGATGCGGCGATACATGGCTTCCAGACGAGGCGTCGGATCTTCGGCGATGGCGCCTGCGGGCGGTGGCTGTGGCGCCTGAAACGCCGGCGTACGGATACGTTTCCTCATCACTTATTCATCGCCTACTCATTGCGTCTATCGTGCAGATCGGCGAAATGCTGTGTCGGATCGTAATCGCCATCAAGCGATGCCGAGAGTGCGGCCAGCGCATCCTCGATCAGCGCGCGCTCATCGTCGTCGATCACTTCCTTGGCCAGACCGAGCGAGGCAAGAATCCAGGTGCCCACCGGCTGCTGGCCGATCAGCATCATGTTCACGCGTTCACGGCGTACAGCATCGCCTTGCGGCCGCTCAACGATGGCAAAATCACCGTTCTCGCCTTCGATGGCGACAATCTGCATCGGTATTGACAGGCACATCAGGCGGCCTGTGCGGCACGCGCCGGAACGATGATGTCGAGCATCGCCAGCTCATCGACCACCATGCGCATCAACTCCGGCATCTTCGCTTCGACTTCGGGCGTCAGCTCCATGCCAAGCGCCAGCGATACCGGCTGGATGCCGAGAATCGTCGTGTATTTGGGTGCCTTGCCGACCAGTTCCAGCGTCGCCAGCACGTCGGACAGGCCGATCTGATGCGGTGACAGCTTGGTCTTGAAAAACACCGGCACCGCATCGCCGGCGAGGCGGATCGGCATACCCGGCGGCTTGCCGCCACGGATCGCATCAACCATGATCAGCGCGTCGAGATTTTCGAGATCCTCAAGCATCTCCATGCCACACGTACCGCCGTCGATAATCTCGACTTCCGGCGGCAGGCAATAAGCCAACGGCAGCCGCTCAATCACACGAACGCCCACCCCTTCATCGCTCAGCAAGATATTGCCGGCGCCCAGCACTACAATACGCATTGATTTCCCCGATCCAGACAAGAAGAAGGCGCAAAGATTACATCCTTGCGCCCCTATAAGCGAACGGCTTGTTGCTGGTTCAACAGGGCAATCGCATTTAAACCCACCGCAGAGGCGCAGAGGACGCAGAGATGACGCAGAGAAAGCAAATTCTTTGCCCATACTTTGCTCTTCTCTGCGTTTCCTCTGTGCCCTCTGCGCCTCTGCGGTATGCCTTAAAATCAAATGCAATCGCCCTCGCTGGATCAGACAGCCGTGACTTTGACCACTTCCTTGTGCTCTTCATCGACGATATGCACCGCGCAGGCGAGGCAGGGGTCGAATGAGTGCACCGTGCGCAGCACTTCGAGTGGCTGATCCGGAATCGCGATCGGCGTACCGACGAGACAGGCCTCATACGCACCCGGCTCGTCCTTCTCGTTACGTGGCGCAGCATTCCAGGTGGTCGGCACGACGCACTGATAGTTTTTGATCTTGCCGTTGTCGATCACCACCCAGTGCGAAAGGAGACCACGCGGTGCTTCGTGGATGCCGACGCCGCTGATCTCGCCCTTCGGGAACACCGGCTTGTTGAAAGTTTTCAGATCGCCCTTGGCCATGTTGGCGAGCAGCAGGTCCCACTGTGTCGCCAACTCATCAACCTGCACCGCACACGCCACAGCACGTGCAGCGTGACGGCCGATGGTCGAATGCAAGGCGCCGATACCCACCTTGGTCTTGGCCACAGCCGACACCAGATCAAGCGCCTTGGTGGCGTAGTCGATGGTCGGTTTATGTCCGGCTGCAACCATGGCCAGTACGCGCGGCAGCGGGCCGACCTGCATCGGCTTGCCGTAGAAAGTCGGCGCCTTCAACCACGAATACTTTCCTTCGTCCTGGAAGTCGGTGTATTGCGGCTTGGTCTCGCCCTTGTAAGGGTGCAGCGGGCCTTTGCCGCCTTCGTACCACGAGTGCTTGACCGATTCGGCAACGCCGTCGGTGAAGTACTTGTCGTCGTGCGACTTGATTTCCTTGAAGGTTGCCAGATCGCCGTTGGCAATATGGCCGCCAGGCAGCGCAAAAACCGTACCCTTACCGTCGAGCGGAATATCCGGGATCGCGATGTAATCAGTAATGCCGCGGCCGATGGCCGTCCAGTCCGGGTAGAAACCACCAACGACGGCGACGTCGACCAGATAGACGTTCTTCACGAAGTCGTTGAGTTTGTCGATCCACTCCTTGACGGCGAGCAGACGCTCGACTGTCAACACCGATTGCGAATCGGTGGCCAGTGCGTTGGCCACGCCACCGACGGCGACGTTCTGGATGTGCGGCGACTTCGAACCGAGTACGGCCACGATCTTGTTGGCATAACGCTGGACTTCAAGCGCCTGCAGGTAATGCGAGGTGGCGATCAGATTAACTTCCGGCGGCAGCTTCATCGCCGGGTGGCCCCAGTAGCCGTTGGTGAAAATGCCGAGCTGACCGGTGCCGACAAAACCGGACAAGCGATCCTTGACCTTGGTGAACTCGGCCTTGCTGTTGCCCGACCAGTTGGAGAGGCTTTCGGCGAGGCTTGCCGCTTTGCCCGGATCGGCCTTCAGCGCGCTGGTGACATCAACCCAATCGAGCGCCGAGAGGTGGTAGAAATGCACGATGTGATCATGAATGGCGTGCGCCAGAATGATCAGGTTGCGGATGTACTGGGCATTGACCGGTATCTCCATCTTCAGTGCGTTTTCAACGGCACGCACCGAGGCAATCGCATGCACCGTCGTACAGACGCCACAGATACGCTGGGTGATGGCCCAGGCATCGCGTGGATCGCGGCCGATGAGAATGTTTTCAACGCCACGCCACATCTGGCCCGATGCCCAGGCTTTGGTGACCTTGCCGCCGTCTACTTCGACGTCGACACGCAGATGGCCTTCGATTCGGGTGACTGGATCAATCGTTACTCTTTTGGACATTTTTTATCTCCTGAAACCTGGGTTAGCTGCGTGCGCTGTAAGCATGCACCGTTTCGCGCGGCAGAACCGGGAAGCGGCGGGTGATGATGATATAGCCGATGACTTCAATGGCGAACATACCGATGGTGACGAGCATCTCCGGCACCGACGGGAAGTAGCTCCAGCCCGCTCCGGTGTCATAACCGATCAGGAAGCCATTCAGGCGCAGGAAGACGCCGCCAAGCATGATCGCCACGCCAGCCAGGAACAGCTTCGCCGGATTGTTGCGCGCTTGAGCGTTACCGACCAGCAGGAAGGGCGCAACAAAGCAGAGATTCTCGATCCAGAAGGACAGTGCGACGACCGTCGGCTTGAAAGCCTGACCGAGCGCACCACGTACCACGAGATCGCCGAAGCGAACGACGAGATAAACCGCCAGTACGCCGAGCATGATCCTGGCCATCGGATTGAGCAGATGCGTTTCGATCTGCCGGCGATAGCCCGAAGACGCGACACAGGACTCGAAGAGCACTACGCCGTAACCGATCGAAATGGCCGTCAGCAGGTAGAGCAGCGGCAGCATCTGCGTTTGCCACAGCGGATTGATCTGCGTGCCCATGACCACCAGCAGCGTACCGAGCGACGACTGGTGCATCATCGGCAGGACGGTGCCGAGGGCAATCAGGAAGAACAGCACCTTGTTGAGCTTGCGCTTGGCGTCCTTCATGCCCCACTTCTCGAAGAAGACCGGCGAGAACTCCAGCCACATGACGACGATGTAAGCCGCGATACACACGGCAACTTCGAACATCACCGAATTGGGGTTGGCGTAGCCCGGCGCAAAAATGTGCCAGAAGTTCCAGTAACGGCCAAGGTCGAAGATCACCCCGACACCAGCCAGCGTGTAGCCGAACAGGCTGGCCAGCAAGGCCGGCCTGACCAGCGGGTGGTACTCGCCCTTGTTAAAAATATAGACCAGCATGGCGACCGAGAAACCGCCGCAGGCAAAGGCCGAGCCGATCACCACATCGACGACGACCCAGATACCGAACGGATAGCCGTCGTTGATATTGGTCACCGCACCGAGGCCGAAGATGAAACGCGTGATCAGCACGGCGACCATCACCGCGATCAGCACGCCGCTGACCATCGTCGCCGCGTTGAACAGGTTGCCACCGACCGGTGCGGGAGCGTGTTGGCTATGTGCCATGATTATTTTCCTCCCTTGTGCGAGTCATCTTCGCCATCGTCATCGTGATTGACGTTGCGTTTGGCGATAAAGGTCATTGCACCGAGTACGGCAAACGGCATGATCAGGCCACCGTAGAGCGCATGCTGGATGTTTTCCGAATGCGCCGCAGCGGCCTCGGGGGGCAGATTCGGCATGCCGACCTTTTCAAACTCGACCGCCGACAACTTCAGCACCTGCGTACCGCCGTATTCGGTTTCGCCATACACGTGCTGCTTGTAGGTGCCAACGTAGCCTTCGTAGGCCTGATCGACGCCGCCACTGATGTTGCCGCGCGGGTATGTGGTCACGCTGCCGGGTTTCAGCGCCAGGCGCCGCTTGGCTTCGGCCAACAGGTCGCTGGTCTTGCCGTAAAGCGTGGCGCCGGTCGGGCAGACTTCGGCACAAGCCGAATACTTGTCATCCTTGTGGCGATGCCGGCAAAGTTCGCACTTGCCGATCTTGCCGGTCGGCGAGTCGTACTGGTATTTCGGGATACCGAACGGACAGGCGGCAACGCAGTAGCGACAACCGATACAGGCATCCGGATTGTAAGCAACGATGCCGGTCTTCGGATCCTTGGTCATCGCCGATACCGGACAGGCCGAGACGCAGGACGGGTCGGCGCAGTGCATGCACGAGGTCTTCATGAAGGCATAGCCGTTGGTCTCGGCGTCCTTCGTTTCCATCGTGCCGTTGCGGTACATCTTGATCAGATTGAAGGTGTAGCCGCTGGTATCGAGCGGCGTATCCCACAGTTGGTCGACCGTCGAGAATTCCGCCGGGTTTTCGTTGACCTGTTTGCAGGCCGCGACACAGGCCTTGCAGCCGATACAAAGGGTGGCGTCATAGAGCAGACCGAGCGCGTCGGGCGGAGTTTTGTGCGTCTCACGCGCCTGAACCGTCGTCGTGACTGCGGTTGCAGCCACTGCAGCGCCACCGGCGGCGGCGCACCCCTTCAGGAATTTGCGACGTGAATTTTCGTCGACTTGCATGTCACACCCCTGCTTTCTCGCCGGATTGTGCGCTGTCTTTCGCTTTTTCTGCTTCCTCAGCCTTGTGCGAGAGACCGAGATTCTTCGCCACCATGGCGCCGGCACCTGCTGCCGCGCCCGCCACAGCGGCCAGCACAGCCGCCGCACCGATCGTTGCGCCGGTGCCTTTTTCCTCGACGATGCGCGCATATTGCAACGGCGGCTCGATGTTCTTCATCTTGGCCAGCATATGGATCGGCTTCTGGAAACCGACGCCCTCTTCGGTACAGCCGATACACGGGTGACCGCAACCAACCGGCCAGGTACCGCCGCCGGCGTCGCCGAACAGGATGGTCGGGCAGTTGGCATAGGTTTCCGGCCCCTTGCAGCCAAGCTTGTACAGGCAGTAGCCCTTGCGATGGCCTTCGTCGCCGAAATCCATGGCAAAACGGCCGGCATCGAAGTGCGCGCGACGCTCGCAGTTTTCATGCACGAGACGCGAGTAGGCAAACTTCGGACGGCCAAGATGATCAATCGCCGGCAAGGCACCGAAGGTCAGGAAATGCACGACGGTGGAAAGGAAGTTATACGGATTCGGCGGGCAACCGGGGATGGTGACAACCGTCTTGCCGAGCACCTTTGCCACACCGGAGGCGCCGGTCGGGTTCGGGTCGGTCGAAGGCATGCCGCCCCAGCTGGCGCAGGAGCCAATCGCGATCACCGCTGCGGCATCGGCCGCGCATTCCTTGAGCAGTTCGATCGCTGTCTTGCCGCCGATCTTGCAGTAGATGCCGCCGTCTTTCGTCGGAATCGCGCCTTCAACGACGAGTAGGTATTTGCCCTTGTGTGCGGCCATTGCCGACTTGCGCGCCGCTTCGGCCTGATGGCCGGCAGCAGCAAACAGCGTCTCGTGATAGTCAAGCGAGATGACGTCGAGAATCAATTTTTCCAGCGTCGGATGCTCAGCCCGCAGTATCGACTCGGTACAGCCGGTACATTCCTGGAAATGCAGCCAGATTACGGATGGGCGCTGCTTGGCTGCCACAGCCTTGGCCATTGCCGCCTCGGCACCTTGTGGCAAGCCGAGCGTCGCAGACATCGCAGCACAGAACTGCAGAAACTCCCGCTTCGACATGCTGAGCCGCTTGCACGCGGCCTCGATGCCGTTATCACTTTCCAGCTCGAGCAGACTGGTATTCGCCATTTTTTGACCCTCTCTCCATTCGCCCGACGAGTGGTCGGGAGGTTGACACCGTCACGCCATGCAGCGCGCACCAAAAATTCCGTACTTACTTAACAAGAATCGTGCCATTGATTAAAATTGTTAATATACAAATGGTTAGCGAATATCACGGAGACTGTTTCAGGAAAGCTGATTTGCAACTGGATAGCGAAGTGGAAAGAACATTGCCAGTGAACGGAAAACGGCGCAGGCATCAGCCTGCGCCGTCAAAAAAAACCAGCCCGGGGTCAGTAGCCGATGTTGAAGGCGGCGACGTCCACCCGAACCGTGTCACGCCCCAGCGCAAGCGCCGTGTAACGTGCGAACTGGGTGGCCCAAGTCTTGCGGTCGACAAAACGCTGCTCGCCACCATAGCGGGCAACGTTAAGTATCTTGTCGATGATCAGCACCTTGCCCATCGGGTTGGTTGGCTCACACTCAAAATCGGTGAATTCCTTGTCAAACCAGCGACGCGCCTCTTCAGCGCTACCCCCTGCGAGTTCGGCATCGGAGAGCTTGTATTCATATTCTTTCTCCTTACCAAACGAAACTATGACGTGATAAAGCATCTGCCTCCTCCCACGGTTACCAAGGGTTACAATTCCAGTGCCTATTCTATTCGTAAATCCCCCCAATGCCGCAACTCCCGAGCGCTCGCGCTGAATTTTTTGCCGGCTGTCGTGCCTTTGCTCCGATGCTCATGAGCATCGTTCCTTTCGGCATGGTTTGCGGTGCCGCAGCCGTTTCCGCCGGCTTGACGCCCTGGCAGGCGTTCACCATGAGCCTCGTGGTCTTCGCCGGGTCGGCGCAAATCGCGGCAACCCAGCTGTTCGCCAGTGGCGCCCCCCTGCTGGTCATCATCGCGACGGCGACGGTGGTTAATCTGCGTTTCATGATGTACAGCGCAGCGCTCGGCCCGCACTTCCGCCCCCTCAACCGGATCTGGAAAGCCTTTTTTGCCTACCTTATCACTGATCAGGCTTATGTCTTGAGCATCGTTCGGTACAAGGAAGAAAATGAGGGCCAATACCTGCACTGGTTCTATTTCGGCCTGGCCGGTTCAATCTGGTTTTGCTGGCAAGCAGCAGCGATTACCGGCATCCTGCTCGGCAGCCTGGTGCCACCCGGCTGGTCGCTGGATTTCATCGTTCCACTGACTTTCATCGCCATGGTCGTACCGCTGCTCTCCGACCGCGCCATGCGGATCGCCGCTGCAGTTGGCGGTCTCGCCTCAGTGCTGCTCATTCTCCCGTTCAAGCTCAATCTCATTGCGGCAGCGCTGATCGGCATTACTGCCGGCCTCGCCGCCGAAAAATGCCGGGCAAGCGAATGAACCCGAACAATTTGAGCGACTCCGGCGAGCTCATTATCTGGTCGATGATGATTGGTACCGGCCTGATCACCTTCGCCATCCGTTTTGCCCCGATTGCCCTGCTCTCACGCCTGGAGCTGCCGGACTGGCTAAAACGTGCCCTGCGCTACGTCCCGCCGGCGGTAATGACCGCGATCATCACGCCTACGTTGTTTTTTACCGGTGGCGCGCCTACCATTAGCCTCGATTACCCCCGCCTGAGCGCCGCAATATTTGCCGTACTGATTGCCTGGCGCACACGCAGCACGTTATGGACAGTCGTCTGGGGCATGCTGGTTTTGTGGGGGTTGCAGGCCCTGATGCGCTGAACCGGCGCGAACTACAGAGACACTCCGGAAACATCACGGAAACATCACGGACGCCCAAGATGACGCTGACCGACGAAGAAATTGCCGAGACCCGCGTCAACCTGCACGAAATGCAGGTAGAGCATCGCGACCTCGATCTGGTGATCGATCATCTGACACTCAACCCGCCGCCCGATCAACTACTGATCCGGCGTTTGAAAAAACGCAAGCTCGTACTCAAGGACCGGATCAGCCAACTCGAACGTATTCTGATCCCGGACATTCCTGCCTGATTCCCGGACGGGCCGACAACACTTGCCGAAATCTACAAAATCCAAACATGAAGCTGACCGTAGCCGGACATCCTTGTTACCTCACCACCGGTGATCAGCGCTTCAATCCCGCCCCTTCCGCCACACCAAGCATCGTCCTCATCCACGGCGCAGCCAACGACGGTATCGTCTGGCAGAAAGTTGCACGCGGACTGACCGGCCTGGGCTACGTCGTCATCGTTCCCGATCTGCCAGGGCACGGCCAGTCGGGTGGCAAACCCTTGCGCAGCATTGAGGCACTGGCCGACTGGCTCATCGCGCTGCTTGATGCGATCGGCGTAGAAAATGCCGTACTGGTTGGCCACTCGATGGGATCGCTGATTGCTCTTGAAACCGCCGCCCGCCATCCGCAGCGGGTGAGCCGGCTGGCGCTGCTTGGCGCATCGACGCCGATGCCGGTTTCTGACGCCTTGCTCGGCATGGCACAGAAAAACCCGGACAGCGCCTGCCGGATGATCACGAAGTATTCACATACGCCGCAGTTCTACCTGACGGGTGGTGGCGGGCATGGCGTCTGGGGGCCCGGTGCCACCCTGGCGATCATGCGGCGCAGCCCGCCCGGCGCTCTGACCACCGACCTCGACAACTGCAACCGTTATCAGCACGGGCTGCAAGCCGCTGCCGACGTTGCCTGCCCGACGCTGCTGGTGCTTGCGCGGCGCGACCGGATGACGCCAGCGCGCAATGTACAGCCGCTGCAAGCCGCGCTGCGCAAGGTAATGCGCACCGATATTCCCGATTGCGGCCACGCCATGATGAATGAGCAGCCGGAACGCATCATCGAAGCACTGCAGCACTTCCTTCAGGAGGGCGAAATAGCGACAAAACTCTATTTGTGACCGTCTTATGACCGTCTTGTGACAAAAATGTGACGGACTTCCACTATCATGTCGCCTGAGCAAACAACCAACGGATGCACTCATGTTCAGCAGCTTGATGCCACAACGCCGGGAATTCTTTGACCTTCTCGCCGCCCACTCCGACCGTGTCGTCGCCGGCGCCAACGCCGCACTCCGCCTGGTCAACAATCTGGGCAGCGACAAAGAGGATGTCAATGCGCTGGTCGAAGAAGTCAATCTGAACGAAAAAAGCGCCGACAAGATCAAGAGCGACCTGATCACACTGTTGCACAACTCCTTCACGACGCCGATCAATCGTGACCAGATTCACACGCTGACACTTGATCTCGACAACGTCCTCGACACTTTGCAGGACGTCGCCAACGCTGTCTCGATGTACCACATCAAGGACTCGACCCCCGAAGCGCGCGAAATGGCCTCATTGAGCGCCGACGCCTGCATGCGCCTGAACCGGGCCGTCATCACGCTGGCCGACAAGAAGCGCAGCCAGGAAACCATCGACCTGTGCAAGGAAATCGATCAGATTGAAAGCCGCGCCGACAAGGTACTGCGCAAGGCCATTGCCAAGCTATTCCAGGATGGCGGCGACGTGTGGATGGCCATGAAGATGCGCGAATTCTATTTCCTTCAGGAAGCCGTTCTCGACTACTGCGAAGAAGCGGCAAAAACCATCGAAGAAATCCTCATCGAGAATTCCTGAAAGGCCCCACCATGGAAGGCTTGACCATCAGCGTATGGGCACTGGTGCTGCTCATCGGCATAGCGCTGGCATTCGACTTCATGAACGGGTTTCATGACGGCGCAAACTCCATCTCGACCATTGTTGCGACCGGCGCACTCACCCCGAAACAGGCTGTGCTTTTTGCGGCTTTCTTCAACTTCGCCGCGCTCTGGGTATTCCAGCTGAAGGTTGCTGCAACAATCGGCAAAGGCACCGTCGACCCGGCTTTCGTCGATCACTACGTAATTTTCGGCGCCCTGTGCGGCGCGCTGGCCTGGAACATCATCACCTGGTACTACGGCATTCCCTCGTCGTCGTCGCACGCCCTGATCGGTGGTCTGGTCGGCGCCACGGTGGCCAAGGCTGGCGGTATCGCGCCGATCGTCTGGAGTGGCTTTGGAAAGATTCTGCTCTTCATCATCATCTCGCCGCTGGTCGGCTTCCTGATCGGCGGGCTGCTGATGGTGCTGGTCGCCTGGGTTTTCCGACACAAATCACCACGCCAGGCCGGACGCTGGTTCAACCATGCGCAACTGTTCGCCGCAGCCGCCTACAGCCTGGGCCACGGCGGTAACGACGCGCAGAAAACCATCGGCATCATCTGGCTGTTGATGATCAGCGCCGGCGCAGCCACCACGGACGTCCAGACGCTGCCCAACTGGGTCGTCTACTCGTGCTACTTCGCCATCGCCTGGGGCACCTATCTGGGTGGCTGGCGCATTGTCAAAACCATGGGCACCAAGATTACCAAGCTCGATTCGGTCAGCGGCTCATGCGCTTCCATGGGCGGCGCGATCAGCTTGGGACTGGCGACGCTGGGCGGCATCCCGGTATCGACCACACATACGATCACCGGCGCCATCGTCGGTGTCGGCACCGCGCAGGATGTCAAGGCAGTGCGTTGGGCAATCACCATGAATCTGGTCGTCGCGTGGGTTCTGACGATTCCGGCATCCGGCCTGATTGCCGCCCTGTTCTGGAAATTAGGGCTGGGTTTCCTCGGGTAGTTCCGATATTCTTGCTCGCCACGCAGCAGCCGGCACTACGCAAGAACACCGGAAGACCCAGTTGCCTGACACGCAGAATCACCTCAATGGATACCTCGCCGCGACCGCAACCCTGG
>JBIKLY010000074.1:0-17272 GCA_044359525.1 Rhodocyclaceae bacterium
GGCAACGCAGAGAAAACCGTTCGTTTTTAATGCCTTTCTCTGCGTTGCCTCTGCGCCTCTGCGTCTTTGCGGTAGGGGTTTAAGCATTTTTTTACAGGCTCTCAGTCCGCAGAAAACGCATCGCGTAGCCATTCGATGCGGTTTTCGTCGAGGCCGTCGAGCAGTACGCAGTCGAAGCGGCAGTCGCTTTCATTCGCCGCATTGGCACTCAGATAATGCCGTGCGGCGAGGATGATGCGCGCCTGCTTGCGCGCTGTGATGCTGGCCGCTGCACCGCCGTAGTGTGCATTGCGCCTCAGACGGACCTCTACGAAGACCAGCGCCTTGCGGTCGCGACAGACGAGGTCGATCTCGCCGCCCCGGCAGCGGAAGTTCTGTGTCAGCACCTGCAGACCTTGGCGGACAAGGAATTGCGCGGCCAAAGCCTCGGCCTGCTGGCCGCTCGTGTTATCGTTGTCGCTCACAGAAAGCCTTGCTCATCATGACGGAAGAATCCCCTGCATTATATGTAGTCCCCACGCCGCTCGGTAATCTGGGTGACATGACGCAACGCGCCATCGACGTATTGCGCAGCGTGCAGTGGGTAGCCGCCGAGGATACGCGGCACAGCGGGCCATTGCTCAAGCACTTTGGCAGCAACGCCCGTTTGCTCGCAGCGCATCAGCACAACGAGGCCGGCGCTGCGCAGCAGGTGATTTCGCATCTGGCGGCCGGTGAATCGGTGGCGCTGATTTCCGATGCCGGCACGCCGGCGGTCTCCGACCCCGGCGCACGGTTGGTGGCCGACGTGCGTGCCGCCGGCTACCGCGTCGTTCCCTTGCCGGGGCCGTGTGCAGCCATTGCCGCGCTCTCTGCCTCGGGGTTGAGCGAACCCCATTTCCTGTTTTACGGCTTTTTGCCGAGCCGGGCCAAGCAGCGTGAAGAGGCGTTGCGTGAATTGGCCGCGTTGCCTTATGCGCTGGTTTTTTACGAAGCACCGCATCGTATTCTGGAAACCGTGGCCGCTCTGGCAACGGTATTCGGCGCCGGGCGCACTTTGGTCCTGGCGCGTGAGTTGACCAAGCTGTTTGAGACGATTCACTCGTGCCCGGCAGATCAGGCACTGGCATGGCTGGAGGCTGACACGAACCGGCAGCGCGGGGAGTTCGTGCTGCTGCTGTCCGGTGCTTCGGTTTCCGGCGATGACGGCGAAGCCGAGCGTGTCCTGAAACTGTTGCTCGACGATGGGCTGCCGGTAAAGCAGGCGGCCAAACTGGCGCATGCAATCACCGGGGTCGGAAAGAATGCCCTGTATGAGCGGGCGCTGGCCCTGAAAGGATAGGCGCACCGACGCTGCCGCATCACATGATTCCGGATCAGGATTGTGCGGTGTTTGCAGCCTCGTGTGTCTGGTACCAGGCGATGAACTGCTCCAGCGGCAAGGCAGGAGCGTAAAGAAACCCCTGCAGCCATTCGCAGCCCATGGCCGCAAGTAGATCCGCGGCGGCACGGGTTTCCACGCCCTCGGCGACGACCTGCAGTTCAAGCCGGTGCGCCAGGCGAATGATTGATTCGGTAATCTCCTGGTCACGTTTCGAGTCGACGATGTTGCGGATGAAACTCTGGTCAACCTTGACTTCCTGTACCGGTAATATTTGCAGATTGCTCATGCCGGAAAAGCCGGTGCCAAAATCGTCAATTGAAAGGCTGACACCGAGTTGCCGCAGCCGCAGGAGGACATCGCTGACGCTGTCAGCGTCCTTGACGACGCTGGTTTCCGTAATTTCCAGCTGGATCGCCGACGGGTCGACATTCCAGGTGTCGAGTGCCTGCGCCAGCAAATCAGGCACTTCCGGATCGAGCAGATCGTTGGCCGAGAGGTTAACCGAGAGCATGATGCCGATCTCGGACAGCGCCAGCTGGTGACAGATTTGCCCGGCGGTCAGAAAAAGCCAGCGATTGAAACGGTGGCGCAGACCGAGGCGCTCGATCGCGGCGAGCAGTTCGAGCGGCGAAACCCACTCGCCATTGCCCCGCCGCCAGCGCAGCAAAGCTTCAGCACCGCCACAGCGGCCACTGAGGGTTTCGATCTGCGGCTGCAGGTGCAGGCGCAGGCCACTGTCACCGGAAAAAGCTTGTTGCAGTTCGTGGTCGAAATCCTTGAGACGGTCGTCAAGCTCTTCCATTCGCGGGTCGTACAGAGCGCTGGCCTCGCCGCTACGCTCGGCATGCAGGCCGGCAATCCGCGCCGATTGCACCAGATGCAGTGCGTCGTCGCCGTCGTCAGGATAAATTGCCGCACCGCAGGAAACCGGCAGCCGCAGCGTGATGCCATCCACACTCAGTTGCTTTTCGTCAAACATATGCTGGAGTTTCAGCATGGCCATGCTCAGTGTTGCACTGCTGCGCAAACCGGGCAGGACGATCAGCCACTCCCGGCTGCTAATGCTGTACAGCCGGTCGGTCTCGCGCAGTTGCTCATTCAACCGGTGCGTTATTTCCTGACGCAGACGGAGTGCCGATTCGGGTGAGAGGCGATAGAAAGCGGTGTCGGGATGCACCACGAACGTGATGACGCCGAGCCCGCTGCCATCGGCTCCATGTGTGAATAGGGGGATTTCCGACAGCGCGACCGGCAAGCCGGGAAGGGCGGCTTGTGGCGGCTGCGCAGGAATGGGGCGAGTGGTCATCAGTTGAGAAAAAATTCGACCGGGTCAATGCCGTAGGCGTTTGTTGGCAAGGCCTGGCGTATGCGGTAGGGCTCGCCGGTCGGCGTTGTTGGTTCGAGGATCAGGTCGAGGCTGCGCGGACGCCGCTCCAGTGTCTTGTCGGGCGCCAGAAGAATCAACAGGCGCGGCTTCAGTCTGCGCACCTGATTCTGCTGAATGACGACTGCAACCTCGCCGGAATTGAGTTCAACAAGCGTGCCGATCGGATAAAGCCCGACGCACTGGACGAATTGATCGACCAGCGCAGCGCGAAAGGTCGTGCCACGCATTCGCGACAACATCTCGAGTGCCTTCTGGCTTGATACCGCTTCGCTGAATACGCGGTGACGCGTGATTGCGCAGTAGGTGTCGATCAATCCGGCAAGCTCGGCATGCAGACCGAGTTTTTCACCGTTCAGACGCCGCGGGTAGCCGCTTCCGTCGTGCCGCTCGTGATGTGCGCCAATGATGCTTAATACTTCGGTTGCAAAGGCATGCTGGCCGACGAGCAATTCCAGTGAACTGGCAACGTGCGATTGCACTTCCAGATACTCGGCGTCGCTCAGCGCTGACGGCTTGCCGAGAATGTCCGGGTCGATCTGTGCTTTGCCGATATCCTGCATCAGGCCGGCCTGCCCGAGTATTTCGATTGCCACGCTGCCCAGCCCGAGAAAACGACCGAAAACCATCAGGTGAACCGAAACATCTACCGCGTGATCGTAGGAATACTGGTCCGTTATTTTCAGGCGGGTCAGCCAGAGCATGGCGTCCGGGTTGCGTTCGACACCTGCTGCCATTTCCTCAACCAGCCCGCAGACCCGCGTCAGATCGAGATTCCCGTCCGGATCGGTGCCTTGCCGGATGGCTTCCAGTGTTCGATGCACGTCGTCGACAATTGGCGCCGAATAAAGCATCTCGGCTTCCAGACTGCTTTCGTGGGCGGCCGGCCGCGCTCTCGGGGTGGTTGGGAATGCGCCTTGTTTGCGGAGGCTGCGCACCATTGGCAAAAAATCACTGTCAGCCGTTTCTGTTTCTGAGGTGATGCTGAACCGGATGCCTGTTTCATTTGTGCCACGCCGAGGCGCTTGCCGCTCGCGTGGCCGTGCCCGGTGCTGCTCACCCACCGAGCGGCTGCGGTCAATCAGGACGGTCTTGCAGTATTGCCGGAGCTGCTCAATCTCCTCTGTTTTTTCAAGGAGAAATCCCTGCAGTAAAAACGGTGTGCCCAGCCACGGACGATCGAGCTCGGTGATGTACATCCCGAGTTTGAGATTCTCGGTATTGATTGAATCGCAGGCGGGATGCGGTTTTTTTGTTGTGCTCAAGCGGTCAGTCTCTATCTTTAAAGGGCGGCATTTGCGGGCCAGCTTAGCTGGCCTTGCACCGCTGCGGTTAGTCCGGGTGAGTATAGCGATCAAGTGCGGTCGATGTAAGATAGCACCGGGTTTTCTCTTTGGTTGAACGCATTTATGCAAATTACAATTACCTGTCCCGACGACTGGCATCTTCATCTGCGCGACGAGAGCGCGCTTCTTGCCGTCCTGCCGCATACCGCGCGCCAGTTCGCGCGCGCCATCGTCATGCCCAACCTGCGGCCGCCGGTGACCACGGTGGCGGCTGCAGCCGAGTATCGCGAGCGTATCCTCGCCGCCCTGCCGCGTGGCATGAGCTTCGAGCCGCTGATGACGCTGTATCTGACCGACAACACGCCGCCTGATGAAATCCGGCGTGCTGCGCAGAGCGGCTTTGTTCATGCGGTCAAGCTTTACCCGGCCGGGGCGACGACCAATTCGGATGCCGGGGTGACAGATCTGGCCAAGTGCGATGCGGCACTGGCCGAGATGGAGAAGCTTGGCCTGCCCTTGCTCGTGCATGGCGAAGTCACCGATCCGGCGGTCGACATCTTTGACCGCGAGAACGTGTTCATCGACCGGGTGCTGCAGCCTTTGCTGGCCCGCCGGCCGGGGCTGCGCGTTGTCTTTGAGCACATTACGACGAAGGATGCCGCTGACTTTGTTACCGCTGCCGGGGCGAACGTCGCAGCGACGATTACTGCCCACCATCTGCTCTACAACCGCAACGCGATCTTCAACGGCGGCATTCGCCCGCATTACTACTGTCTGCCGGTGTTGAAACGCGAGATCCACCGGCAGGCGCTGATTTGCGCGGCAACGTCGGGTGCCGGCAAGTTCTTTCTCGGTACCGACTCGGCGCCACATGCGCGTGGCGCCAAGGAGATTTCCTGCGGTTGTGCCGGTTGTTACACGGCGCATGCGGCGCTTGAGCTTTACGCCGAAGCTTTTGATGCGGCCGGTGCGCTTGACCGTTTCGAGGCATTTGCCAGCTTCAACGGGCCGGATTTCTACCGTTTGCCGCGTAATACCGGAACGCTGACGCTGGAAAAGCAGGACTGGATGTCGCCGGCGTCTTTTGATTATGTCGGTGGCGATGCCCTGGTGCCGCTGCGTGCCGGCGAGCTCCTGCACTGGCGGGTCATCCGTTGAACGCCGGGTTCCGAAATCCGTTTGAGGAGGTTCTCTGTGTCGCTGCTTAAATTGCTGCCTTTGCTGTTGCTCCCCGTTCTCGTCGCCTGCTCGGATCAGCGCGCCTCGTTTCAGATACAGAGCAGCGACCACGCGCTCAGCCTGATTCGTGAGCAGCGTTTTTTCTGGGAAAAGACCGCCCAATACACCATCGTCGCGGCGCGCATGCCCGATTGTATGCGGCGTCACAAGTTGGGGCCGGCTGCACTGAATGCCAAATTTGAGGTTTTCTCGCCGGGTAACGATGCATGGATTCTCCGGCAGGGCAGCCGCACGTATGTGGTCGAAACGCGCACCTGCGAAGGTTTTGCCAAACTCGACGAGGTGCCGGAGGGCGGTATGGGCGCGCTGGCCGGCAGTTTTGAAGTCAGGAACGATGTGCTGCAGTTCCTTGCGGCAGCAAAGCCGGACACACCGGCGACAGCTGTCGCTCCTGCGGCAAGGTGAGCCCGGGCCGCTATCCTTCGCCTGGCGGCCTGTTCGCACCGCTCTCGAACTTGCTTGAGGGAATTCCCTTTGCAGCGGATTCGTCGGTACTGAACGCGTTAAGTATGGCCCATCCCGTGAGCACGCAAAGTGGTCAGCGTCTGCGTTTTATCCCGCCGGCGGATGATGGTGTCGGCTACGAGGCGCGCATCTGGACGCGCGGTGAAGTCGAGACACGAGCGGATAGCTGGCATGACTTTTTCAATGGCCTGGTCTGGCTGACCTTTCCCCGCGCCAAAGCGGCGCTCAATGCCCGCCACGCAATTGACCTGGCCACGCAGCCCGAAGGTCGCGGCCGCGCGCGTGATGCGATGACGCATTTCGATGAATGCGGCATCGTCGTCGTTTCCTCCGATGCGTCGCTACTTGATCTGATTCGCAATTTTCAATGGCGGGCGTTGTTCTGGGAGCGGCGCACCGATCTGGGCAATTCCCTGCGTTGCTTCTTATTTGGCCATGCAACCTATGAACAGTTGCTGCAACCCTTTCGCGGCCTGACGGCCAAGGCGGTGCTCTACGAGGTGAGTGAAGACTGGCTGTGCCGGCCTTTGCCCGAGCAGCTGAGGGATCTTGACCTGCGTCTCGCCGGGCAGCTGGCTGCTGGCGCGTATGCCGATCCGCGCGACCTGCATCCGCTGCCGCTGATGGGCTTCCCCGGCGTCACGCCGGACAACGAATGCGCCGACTACTACGACGATACCTGGCAATTCCGGTCGGGCCGGCGAACTGCGGGCGTATAATCGCGCCGGGAAGTCGGTCAGGCAACCGCTGGGTGCTTCATGCACCGGGAGGAAAGTCCGGGCTCCGTAGAGCAGAATGCCGGTTAACGACCGGGCGCTATAAGCCGCAAGGTGAAGGCGACGGAAAGTGCAACAGAGAATAGACCGCCGATGGCTCCGTCAGGCAACTGCTGGAGATCAGGTAAGGGTGAAACGGCGAGGTAAGAGCTCACCGCGGTTCTGGTAACAGGACTGGCACGGCAAACCCCATTCGGAGCAAGGCCAAATAGGGAAGCATCAGGCGTGGCTCGCGCTGCTTCCGGGTAGGCTGCTTGAGCGTACTGGCAACAGTGCGCCTAGAGGAATGGTTGTCCACGACAGAACCCGGCTTATCGACCGGCTTCCCACCTTCGTGTATTCCCGCCGTGAGCGGCAGGCTGCGAGTGTGAGTGCGTTCCGGCATCCGGGTTTTCGTGGCACACTGGCTGTATCTGCTTTCGCGAGATCTTGCCGTGTCCAGTGCCGAACTCGATGAATTGATCGTGCGTTTGATCAGCGGTGTCGACTTGTTTCGGCATCTGCAGCGCTCACTCATCGTCAATCTTTTGCGCGGTGCCTCCAGAGCCGCTTTCAAAGCGGGTGATCCGGTATTTGAAGAAGGCGCCGAAGGGCGTTCCCTGTACGTTGTCGTAAAAGGCTCGTTTGAGGTCTATCGCTTGCTCGGTAGCAAGCGTGTGCGTCTGGCCGAAATCAGCGCGGGCCAGCATTTTGGCGAAATTGCATTGCTTGGCGGCCGGCGGCGGACTGCGTCGGTTGCTGCACTGGAAAACAGTCTGGCAATCCGGTTTTCCGAGAAGAGTTTTGAATACCACCCGGAGGCGGCAGCGCTGCTTTATCGCAACATGGCGAACATGCTGGCCGACCGCTTGCTCAATGCTGACGAAGAAATCCTGTTTCATCGCACGGTGCGACCCGCTACGCCAAAAAATAGCGCCTCCAGCGCGCCGCCGATCCCCCCTGCGCCGCGCCGGATCGGTTAGTCGCTGAAAGTCCGCTGCCGGCTTGTGTGACGCCGACGGCTTCGCGGACGTCGCATTTTTCGCTTCACGTTCTTTCCCCTCAGTTTTTTTTGCATTGGATGACCTGTTTCAGTCAGGGCGCGCCATTTCTTCGCTCGCCGATTTTTCATTTGACCAATGTTCGTAACAAAGCACTTTAAGTAGTGTTTTGTGAGCCTTGTTTTTTAAGGAAAAATTTGATGTAAGTTTTGTGGCGAAACGCGCATAAGTCCTTGTCGCGATTGAAAAAAATCTCAAAAACCCTCTTGCTTTGCTGGATTCTTTGTCTTAAAGTGGGGTCAGGTGGTAAAAAGTGGGAAAAACAGGAAGCGCGGGGTAATCTCCTGCGTAAATCCTCATCCAAGCTTGGGAGGCTGGATTTTGATGTTTCAGGGTGCTGCTGCGCTAAGTCTCGATGCCAAAGGTCGACTCGCCATACCGGCGCGTTACCGGGAGGCGCTCGCGGCTGCGGCAGACGGTAAGCTGGTACTTACTGCCCATCCACATCGCTGTCTTTTGCTCTACCCCGAATCCGCCTGGTCGCCGATCCGCGACAAAGTGCTGGCCGCTTCCAGCTTCAATCCGCAAGCCGCCGGTATCAAACGTCTGCTGGTCGGTAATGCGCGCGACGAAGCCATGGACTCCGCCGGCCGACTTCTCGTTGCGCCGGAATTGCGTCAGTTCGCCCAGCTCGAAAAGCAGGTCTGGCTGGTCGGGCAGGGCAGTCATTTCGAAATCTGGTCGGATGCCGGCTGGCAGCAGCAGCAGGACGCCGTTTTCGCCATGGGCGATCAGGCGCTGCCGCCAGGTCTAGAGGATCTGGCGCTGTGAGCGTTGTCTCACAGCATCAAACAGTGCTACTGCGGGAGGCGGTCGAGGCTCTGGAGATAAAACCCTCCGGAACTTACGTCGACGGCACTTTTGGCCGCGGCGGGCACAGCCGGGCCATTCTCGAACAACTCGGGCCGCAAGGCCGTCTTCTCGCGCTCGACCGCGACCCGCAAGCGGTCGCCGTGGCGCGCGCAATCAACGATCAAAGATTGACCATGCTGCACCACAGCTTCGGCGAGTTGGCCGAGGCCGTGCAGCAGGCAGGAATCGACGCTGTCGACGGTGTGCTCCTTGATATTGGAGTTTCGTCGCCGCAGCTTGATGAGGGGGAGCGGGGCTTCAGTTTCCGCTTTGACGCGCCGCTCGACATGCGTATGGATACGACGCAGGGTGAGACGGCGGCAGAGTGGCTGGCGCGGGCCGAGATCAGAGACATTACGGAGGTTATAAGAAATTATGGCGAAGAACGGTTTGCTTTCCAGATTGCAAAGAAGATTGTGGCTACTCGGAGCGAGCGGCCTGTTGCAACCACGGGTGAACTCGCCGCGCTTGTACGCGAAACCGTGTGGACCCGCGAGCCCGGTCAGGACCCGGCGACGCGTACCTTTCAAGCTCTACGGATTCATATCAATCAAGAACTCGAGCAACTTGCGCTAGTTTTGCCGCAGGCGATGGCGGTTCTGAAACCGGGCGGGCGGCTGGTGGTGATCAGCTTCCATTCGCTGGAGGATCGTATCGTCAAGCGCTTCATGCGTGACGAAGCGGTGCCTGATACGCTGCCGAAAAATCTCCCTTTGCGTACGGCTGATTTGCCGCAGCCTCGTTTGCGTCTGATCGGCAAGCCGGTCAAGGCCGGTGCGGCCGAAGTGTCGGCCAATCCCCGGGCGCGCAGTGCGGTGATGCGAGTTGCTGAAAAACTCGCTGAAAAACTCTCCGCAAAGGCCCTCTGAGATGCTGCGTCTCAACGTCCTCCTGCTCCTCGCCGTCGTCATCTGCGCGCTCGGCGCCGTGACGTCGCAGCACAAGGCGCGCAAGTTGTTTCAGGCGCTTGAGGTTGAACAGGACAGGGCGAAGCAGCTGGAGGTCGAGTTCGGCCAGTTGCAGCTGGAGTTATCGACCTGGGCAACGCCGCCGCGTATCGAAAAAATTGCCCGCGACAAACTGAAAATGCGTACCCCGGAAGCCGGGAAGGTGATCTCTGCCGCCGCCGGAGGGCTGCCGCAATGATGAACTTCAAGGGCAAGCTGGCGCACCGGTTTGCCGAAAGCCCTTTGCTGCAGTTGCGTCTGCCAGCCTGGCGTTCGCGTCTGATGGCGCTGATCATTCTGGGTTGTTTCGGTGTGCTGCTCGGTCGTTCTTTTTACCTGCAGATTCTCAATAACGATTTCCTGCAGGAAAAAGGTGAGTCGCGCTACCGGCGCGATCTGGAAGTTTCCGCTTCGCGCGGTCGCATTGCCGATCGCAATGGCGACGTGCTGGCCGTTTCGACGCCGATGAAGTCGGTCTGGGCAATTCCTGCTGATGCCCGCCTGACGCCGGAGCAGAGCCGGCAACTGGCACAGTTGCTTGAGCTTGACGGCAAGGAGCTGGCGCGCAAACTGGCCAGTGAAAAGACCTTTGTTTTCTTGCAGCGCCAGATTCCGCCGGACGTGGCCGAGAAACTCACTGCCCTGAAATTGCCCGGTATCGGCCAGAACAAGGAATATCGCCGCTATTACCCGACCGGTGAAATGACGGCACACATGGTTGGTTTCACCGGCGTCGATGACAAGGGTCTGGAAGGCGTCGAGCTTGCCTATCAGAGCCAGTTGCTTGGTCGTGCCGGTAGTCGCAGCGTGATCAAGGACCGGCGCGGGCAGATCGTCGAGGATGTTGGTTCGATCAAGCCGCCGCAGGATGGCAAGGATATCCGTCTGGCGCTTGATTCGAAGATCCAGTACCTCGCCTACAGCCAGTTGAAGCAGGCGATCATCGAAAACAAGGCAAAGGCCGGCGGCGCCGTTGTTATTGATGCGAAGACCGGTGAAATTCTTGCCCTCGCCAACTGGCCGACCTACAACCCGAACAACCGTGAGCATCTGTCGGGCGCGCAGCTGCGTAACCGCGCCGTGACCGATACCTTTGAGCCGGGCTCGACGCTCAAGCCATTTACCATTGCCCTGGCGCTGGAGAGCGGAAAGGTTCGTTTCGATTCGATCATCAACTGTGCGCCGGGCAAGCTGACCATTGGCAGTGCGACGATTTCCGATGCCCATCCGCACGGTGCATTGACCGTGGCGCAGGTGATCCAGAAATCATCCAACGTCGGCGCTGCCAAAATCGCCGCCACGATGACGCCGCAGCAGATGTGGGAAATGTTCGATGCCGCCGGTTTCGGCCAGGTCTCGCGCCTCGGCTTCCCCGGTGAGGTTGGCGGTCGGGTACGCCCCTGGAAGACCTGGCGCCCGATCGAGCAGGCGACAATGTCTTACGGGCATGGTATTTCGGTCTCGCTGTTGCAGCTGGCACGTGCGTACTCGGTGTTCGCGCGGGATGGCGACCTGATCCCGCTCACCCTGACTCGCTCCGATGCCTTGCCGCTGAATGGTACGCCGGTATTCAGTCAGCAGACCGCACGCGAAGTGCGCGCCATGCTTGAAATGGCCGTGCAGGCCGGCGGAACGGCGCCCAAGGCGCAGATTCCCGGCTATCGCGTGGCCGGCAAGACCGGTACGGCGCACAAGCTGGAAGGCGGTCAGTACGCCAATAAATATGTTTCATCCTTCGTCGGTTTTGCGCCGGCTTCCGACCCCCGCCTGATTGTCGCCGTGATGATTGACGAACCGGGTGGCGCCCGGCACTACGGTGGCGATGTCGCCGGCCCGGTCTTTGCGGGCTTGATGGGCGGGGCTTTGCGTACCCTCGGTATCGCACCGGACGCGCCGCTTCAGGTCGCGCAGACGCCGGGCGCCAGGGAGAAGCTGTGAGCATGGTTGCCGCGCCGGCCCTGGTCAACGACCCGTTCGCTGCATTGCAGCGACTGGCCGCGCTGGGTGTGCAGCCGAATGGTGTCGCCGACGACAGCCGGCAGGTGCGTCGCGGCGATCTCTTTCTGGCTTACCCGGGCGATCTGGCCGACGGCCGTCGTCATATCGCCGATGCCATTGCGCGCGGCGCGGCGGCAGTGTTGTGGGAGGCGACGGCTGATTTTGCCTGGCCTCCGGAATGGCGTATCGCCAACCTGCCGGCCACCGGCTTGCGCGCCCTTTGCGGCCCGTTGGCGCACACCGTTTTCGGGCGTCCGAGTGAGCGTCTGTCCTTGATCGGCATTACCGGAACCAACGGCAAGACGACGATCAGCCAATGGATTGCCAAAACCCATCCCCGTGCCTGCGCAGTGATCGGCACGCTCGGCGCCGGTTTGCCCGGCCAGTTGGCCGACACCGGCTTCACAACGCCGGAAGCCAGCACCCTGGCACGCTATCTGGCGGAATTCGTCGCTGACGAAGTGCGGGCCTGTGCGCTTGAAGTCAGTTCGATCGGCATCGAGGAAGGTCGTCTTGACGGTGCGCGGCTTGATGTTGGGGTGTTCACCAATCTGACGCGTGATCACCTTGATTACCACGGCACGATGGAAGCCTACGCGGCCGCTAAGGAAAAGCTTTTTGCCTGGCCGCGCCTGCGTCTGGCGGTGATCAATCTCGACGATCCCTTCGGTCGCGAGCTGGCGGCGCTTAGCACCGCAACCAAGATCGTCGGCTACAGCCAGCATGCTGAAGCGAATAACAGGCAAGGGACGATTTTTGCCGAGAATGTTGAAGAAACCCTGGACGGCCTGTGTTTTACACTCTGTGCGCCAGGTGGGCGGGTGCGCGTCGAGACGCATCTGATCGGGCGCTATAACGTCTCCAATCTGTTGGCCGTGGCTGCCGTGCTGATCGATGCCGGTTTGTCGCCAAGTGAAGTTGCTGCCGGTTTTGCCGTGCTGGCCTCGCCACCGGGCCGGCTCGAAAAAGTTGGCGGCAACAATGAGCCGCTGATCGTCGTCGACTACGCGCACACGCCCGACGCACTTGAAAATTCCTTGCGCGCATTGCGTGAGGTGGCGCGTGTGCGCGGTGCCGGGTTGACCGTTGTCTTTGGTTGCGGCGGTGATCGTGATCAGGGCAAGCGGCCGTTGATGGGCGCCGTGGCGACGCAGTTTGCCGATCGCGTCGTGCTGACCAGCGACAACCCGCGCAGTGAAGATGCTGCGGTAATTCTTGAGCAGATTCGAGCCGGCGCTCCCGCCGCGCAAATCATCGCCGATCGCGCAACCGCAATTCGTCAAACCGTTGCACAAGCGCATCCGGCCGAGGTGTTGCTGATCGCCGGCAAGGGGCACGAGTCGTATCAGGAAATTGCCGGCGTTCGCCGCCCGTTCTCGGATCTTGCCGAGGCACGCGCCGCGCTCGCCGCTCGACGGGAGGTTGTCCAACAATGATAACAATGGATCTGCTTGCCGCTGCCCGCAGCATGGCCGGTGTCTTGACCGGTGAGAACGCCGCTTTCTGCGGCGTATCGACCGATAGCCGCAGTGTCGCTGCCGGAGAGTTATTCATCGCCTTGCGCGGCGAAAATTTTGATGGCCATGCGTTCATCGCCGCAGCCAAGGCGCGCGGCGCGGTTGCTGCGGTGGTTGCCGCCGATGCCGCCGACCAGCTTGAGGCGCTTGATTTGCCGCTGGTCCTGGTGGCCGATACCCGCCTCGCACTTGGTGCGCTGGCTGCCGGCTGGCGCAAGGGTTTTGATGTGCCGCTGATCGCGGTGACCGGCAGCAACGGCAAGACGACAACCAAGGAAATGATCGCCAGTATCCTGCGAGTGGCTTTTGGCGACGCGGTTCTGGTCACCCAAGGCAACTTCAACAACGATATCGGTCTGCCGCTTACCCTGCTCAAACTGAACGCCACGCACCGCGCGGTGATCCTTGAAATGGGCATGAATCATCCCGGCGAAATTGCTCATCTTGCCGAGATCGCTCAGCCGACCGTCGCTTTAGTCACCAATGCCCAGCGTGCTCATCTGGCCGGCATGGGCTCAATTGAAGCCATTGCGACTGAAAAAGGCAGCATTTACAACAGTCTTGGCCAGGGTGGCGTTGCCGTATTCAATGCTGACGACGTGTGGGCCGAGCTATGGCGCGCCCAGTGTGCCGGCCATCGGGTGATGACTTTCGGTCTTGAGCAGCCGGCGGATGTTGGTGCCCAATGTCAGTTGCACGGTCTGGAAAACTACCTCACCTTGTCTGTGCAGGGCGAGCAGGTCAGTGTTGCGCTGGCCCTGCCGGGCGTTCATAACGCGCGCAATGCGCTGGCGGCGGCGACCGCTGCGCTGGCCGCTGGCATTCCGCTAGCTGCCGTGCGCGAGGGCCTGGCTGCCTTCCGTGGCATCAAGGGGCGTTTGCAGCGGTGCGCCGGCCTGAACGGTGCGATTCTGCTCGACGACACCTATAACGCCAATCCGGATTCGGTACGTGCCGGGATCGACGTACTCGCGGCGACCATCGGCAAGAAAGTGCTGGTCCTTGGCGACATGGGCGAGATCGGCGAGATGACCGGCCAGTTTCATGATGAGGTAGGCGGCTACGCCAAAAGTCAGGGCGTTGATCGTCTGTTCGCTTTTGGTGAATCCAGTCTTCTGGCGGCACACAACTTCGGCGCGGGTGGCGTGCACTACAAAAAAATTGAAGAGCTGATTACGGCTGTGATCGCCGAGCTGAGCAGCGACACGGCAGCCGGGACCACCGTGCTGGTCAAGGGTTCGCGTTTCATGCAGATGGAACGGGTGGTCAATGCCATCACGGCCGCTGATCCGGCGGAGGGCAAATCATGCTGCTGATCCTTGCGCAATGGTTGGGGCAGGACATCCGCGGCTTCAATGTGTTCAGCTATATCACCCTGCGTACTGTGCTGGCGGCGATGACGGCGCTGATTATTTCCTTCGTTGCCGGTCCGCGCGTCATTCGCTGGCTGGCCGCCAAGAAAATCGGACAGGCCGTGCGCAATGACGGCCCACAGACGCATCTGGTCAAATCCGGCACACCGACCATGGGCGGCGCCCTGATCCTGATCGCCATCGGCATCACCACGCTGCTCTGGGCCGATCTGGGCAACCGCTACGTCTGGGTCGTGCTGATCGTGACGCTCGGGTTTGGCGCGATTGGCTGGTACGACGACTGGCAGAAAGTCGTGCATCGTGATCCAAAGGGGCTGGCCAGTCGCTGGAAGTATTTCTGGCAGTCAATGATCGGCTTGCTGGTTGCCGTCTACCTCGGCTTGACGGCGACCGTGCCGGCACAACTCGAACTGATCGTTCCTTTTTTCAAGACGGTTTCCTACCCGCTGGGCGTCGTTGGTTTTATCACGCTGACTTACTTCGTCATCGTCGGCACCAGCAATGCGGTGAATCTGACCGACGGTCTGGATGGCCTGGCGATCATGCCGACCGTGATGATCGCCGGCGCTCTGGCGATTTTTGCCTACGTTGCCGGCAATGCGGTTTATGCCAAATATCTGTTCATGCCCTACATCCCGGGGGCCGGTGAACTGGCTGTTTTTCTCGGCGCGATGGCCGGCGCCGGCCTCGGCTTTCTGTGGTTCAACGCCTATCCGGCTGAAGTGTTTATGGGTGACGTCGGCGCGCTGGCGCTTGGTGCGGCGCTTGGCGTAGTGGCGGTGATCGTGCGCCAGGAAATCGTGCTGGCCATCATGGGCGGTGTCTTCGTGGCTGAAACCCTGTCAGTCGCCGCACAGGTGCTCTATTTCAAATTCACCGGCGGCAAGCGCATTTTCCGCATGGCGCCACTGCATCATCACTATGAACTGAGCGGCTGGAAAGAAACCCAGGTTGTTGTCCGTTTCTGGATCATCACCATCATGCTGGTGCTGGTCGGTCTCTCAACATTGAAGCTGCGTTGAAGCTAAACTGACATGGACCTTCACGGCAAACTCGTACTGGTAATCGGCCTCGGCGAAACGGGGCTGGCGATGGCCAAATGGCTGGCTCGTCAGGGTTCCCGCGTGCGCGTTGCCGACAGTCGTATTTCACCGCCTAACGTTGAAGCGCTGCGCGCTGCCGTGCCTGATGCCGAGCTGCTTGTCGGGCCGTTTGTCGAGTCGACCTTTGCCGGCGTTGTGTTGATCGCAATCTCTCCCGGCGTACCGGTGCAGGAAGCGGCAATCGAGCAGGCTGTGGCGCGTGGTGTGCCGCTGGTTTCGGAGATCGAGCTGTTTGTGCGTGGCGTGCGCCAGTTGTCGCCGCAGGCAAAGCTGCTCGCCATTACCGGCAGCAATGGCAAAACCACGACCACCGCACTGACCGGCGTCTTATGTGTTGCCGCCGGCCTAAAAACCGGGGTTGCCGGCAATATCAGCCCGGCAGCGCTCGATGCACTGATGAGCGCGATTGACGCCAATGAGCTGCCGGAAGTCTGGGTGCTCGAACTCTCCAGTTTCCAGCTGGAAACCACCCATACGCTGAATGCGGATGCCGCAACCATTCTCAATGTCAGTGAAGATCATCTCGATCGCTACAGCGGTATGGACACTTACGCCGCGGCCAAGGCGCGCGTTTTCCAGCATGGCGGAAAAAGCGTCGATGGCAAAACGGGCACGATGGTGCTCAATCGCGACGATGATCGCAGCCTGTCTAACGGGCGTTGCGGCCGCAAGCTGGTCAGCTTTGGTCTTGATCCGGCGTCGCGTGCGCTCGATTATGGCTTGCAGGATGGCTGGATCATGCACGGTAACGAGCGACTGATTGCGCTCAGTGGGCTGAAAATGGTCGGTCTGCACAATGCCGCCAATGCCATGGCAGCGCTGGCCCTGTGCGAGGCAGTCGGTATTGCGCCGCGGCAAGTGCTGCCCGCGTTGGCAGAATTTGCCGGGCTGGCGCATCGCGTCGAATTCGTCGCCGAAATTGGTGGCGTTTCCTACTACGACGACTCCAAGGGAACCAACGTTGGCGCGACGCTGGCTGCGCTCCAGGGACTGGGTCGCAAAGTCGGGATCATCCTCGGTGGCGAGGGCAAGGGGCAGGATTTTTCGCCACTCAAGCAAGCCTTGGCCGAGCATGGCCGCGCCGTAGCGTTGATTGGCCGTGATGCCGAAGCGATTGCCGATGCCGTCGCCGGCTGCGGCGTACCGCTGCAGCGCTGTGCCGGCATGGCCGAAGCGGTGCGTTGGTGTGCGGCGCAGGTCAAGCCGGGCGATGCGGTTCTGCTGTCACCGGCCTGCGCCAGTCTCGACATGTACCGTAACTATGCTCATCGCGCCGAGGCATTCATCGAAGCCGTACATGACGTCGAAAGGGAGGCGGCCTGATGCTGCAAGCGCTTGACGCCCCGCGCCGGATGCCGGCTGAAGTGGATCTCGCGTTGCTCTGGAGCGCGTTGATTCTGCTCCTGCTCGGCATGGTCATGGTCTATTCGGCGTCGATTGCGATTGCCGAAGCCGGACGTTTTACCGGCAATCAGCCGGCCTATTATCTTGTCCGGCATGGTGTTTTTCTGGTGATCGGTCTGGTGGCGGCTGCCTGTGTTTTCCAGGTGCCGCTGACGACCTGGCAGCAACTGGCGCCCTGGCTCTTTGTCGCCGGCTTTGTCATGCTCGCCCTGGTTTTGATCCCCGGTGTCGGGCGCGACGTCAATGGCGCGCGGCGCTGGTTGTCGCTCGGTATTGCCAATCTGCAGCCGTCCGAGTTGATGAAGCTGTTCGCTGTGCTCTACGCCGCCGACTACACGGTGCGCAAGATGCCGCACATGCATGATCTGAAAAAAGCCTTCATGCCGATGGCCGGTGCGATGGTCGCAGTGGGCATCCTGCTCCTCAAGGAGCCGGATTTCGGCGCCTTTGTCGTGATCATCTCGATTGCCATCGGCATTCTTTTCCTTGGCGGCATGCGCGCCCGTCTGTTTGCCGGCTTGATCG
>JBIKLY010000075.1:0-16952 GCA_044359525.1 Rhodocyclaceae bacterium
CAAACAAACCCTCTCCCACCTCGACTGGCTCGAGTCCGAGGCCATTCACATCATGCGCGAGGTGGCTGGCCAGTGCAGCAATCCGGTGCTGCTCTTCTCCGGCGGCAAGGATTCGATCTGCATGCTGCGCGTCGCCGAAAAGGCCTTCCGCCCGGGCAAGTTCCCCTTCCCGCTGATGCACATCGACACCGGCCACAACTACAAGGAAGTCACCGACTTCCGCGACAAGCGCGCGGCCGAACTCGGCGAACGCCTGATCGTGCGCTCGGTTGAAGACTCGATGGCGCGCGGTACCGTCGTGCTCAAGTCGGAAGGCGAGTCACGCAACAAGCACCAGTCGGTGACGCTACTCGAAGCGATCGAGGAATTCGGCTTCGACGCCTGCATCGGGGGCGCCCGCCGCGATGAAGAGAA
Organism: Rhodocyclaceae bacterium; assembly: GCA_044359525.1. GTDB lineage: Bacteria > Pseudomonadota > Gammaproteobacteria > Burkholderiales > Rhodocyclaceae > CAJBIL01. The sequence goes on from JBIKLY010000075.1 coordinate 415, forward strand.
GGCGCGCGCCAAGGAGCGCATCTGCTCGTTCCGCGACGAATTCGGCCAGTGGGACCCGAAGAACCAGCGCCCGGAACTGTGGGACCTGTACAACGCGCGCAGCTTCAAGGGCGAGAACATTCGCGTCTTCCCGATCTCGAACTGGACCGAAATCGACGTCTGGCAATACATCGAGCGCGAGAAGCTCGAACTGCCGTCGATCTACTTCGCCCACCAACGCCAGATCGTCCATCGTCAGGGTGGCATGCTGCCGGTCACCGATGTCACACCGGCCCGCGCCGGTGAAACCATCGAGACGCTGACCGTGCGCTTCCGCACGGTCGGCGATATCACCTGCACTGCACCGGTCCTGTCCGACGCCGATACCGTAACGAAAATCATCGAGGAAACGGCAACGACGACGATCACCGAGCGCGGCGCCACACGCCTCGACGACCAGACGTCGGATGCTTCCATGGAGCAACGCAAAAAAGAAGGCTATTTCTGATGCCGTACCGGAAGGGAAAGCCTGCGCAGCCCCCCGTTGCGGAAGAGAGCAGAGCGCTGTACAATGACAAAACCAACATTGTACAACAGGAGACGGTCATGACACCTCTGCTCACTGAACCAATGCGTTTTTCGCAACTGCGCGCCAACCTGTTCCAGATCGCCGACGCTGCACTGGCCAGCGGCGAACCGGTGCCGCTGGAGCGCAATGGCCAGCGCCTTTGGCTGGTTCCAGAGCGTCGTGAAAGCCGTATCGACCGCTTGCCCATCCTCGATATCATCGTCGGCGATGCGGATGAGCTGATCAATCTGAATGTGGGCGAATGGAACGAAACCCGCAACCTCGGCTGACCTTCCTCGATACGCACATTGCGGTCTGGCTGTGTATCGAAAAACGGCACAGCTTTCCGCCCCGCGTGCGCGCCGCAATCGAAGAAGGCTGGCTGGCTATTTCACCGATGGTTGAACTGGAACTGCAGTTCCTGAACGAAATCGGGCGCATCAAGATCGGCAGTGCCGGTGTGCTGAACGCGCTGGCACATTTACCGGTACACATCGACCAAACACCGTTTCATGCAGTCACGCAGGCGGCGAGCCTGCAAACCTGGACGCGCGACCCGTTCGACCGTCTGATCGTCGGGCAGGCAATAGCCGCCGGGGGCTGGTTAATCACCGCCGATACGCTTATCCGACAACAATTTACCCAGACAATCTGGGATTAACCTTGCGAAAACATCATGTCCGCACCTGAAAAAATCGAACCCATTATTGACAACGGTCTGCTGCGCTTCCTGACCTGCGGCAGCGTCGACGACGGCAAGAGCACGCTGATCGGCCGCCTGTTGTTCGACACCAAGACCATCCTCGCCGACACGCTGCACGCCATCACGCGCACTTCCGAAAAGCGCGGCATGGAAGCCGTCGACCTGTCGCTGCTCACCGACGGCCTGCAGGCCGAGCGCGAACAGGGCATCACCATCGACGTCGCCTACCGCTACTTCACCACCGGCACGCGCAAGTACATCATCGCCGACGCGCCGGGCCACGAGCAGTACACGCGCAACATGGTCACCGCCGCGTCGACCGCCGATCTGGCGATCATCCTGATCGACGCGCGCAAGGGCGTGCTGACGCAGACGCGCCGCCACTCCTACCTGGCGCATCTGGTCAACATCCCGCATGTGGTCGTCGCCATCAACAAGATGGACCTCGTCGATTACTCGCAGGAAACCTACGACAGGATCAAGGCCGACTACATCGCCTTCGCCGCCAAGCTTGGCATTACCGACGTGCGCTTCATCCCGATGTCGGCACTGAACGGCGACATGATCGTCGATCGCGGTGAGCGTCTTGACTGGTACGACGGCCCGACCCTGCTCGACATCCTCGAAGCCGCGCCGCCGGCGCACAACGCGCAGTCCGAGAAATTCCGCTTCCCGGTGCAGTACGTCTGCCGCCCGCAGGATTCGGCCAACCCGGACCTGCACGATTACCGCGGCTTCATGGGCCGCGTCGAATCCGGCGAACTGGCAATCGGCGATGCCGTCACCGTCCTGCCGGCCGGTCGCGAAACACGCGTCAAGGACATCCAGATCCTCGGCCAGTCGCTGCCGCACGTCGTCTCCGAGCAATCGGTGACCATCCTGCTAGAAGATGAAATCGACATCTCGCGCGGTGACATGATCGTCAAGAGCAGCGAGCTGCCGAACGTTACCAAGCAGATCGACGCCATGCTCTGCTGGCTCTCCGAGTCGCCGCTCGACCCGCGCCGCAAATACCTGATTCGCCATACGACGCGCGACAGCAAGGCGATGCTCGCCGGCATCGCCTTCCGCATGGACATCAACACGATGGAACAGCAACCGGCCGAGAATCTGACGATGAACGACATCGCAAAAGTCAGCTTCAAGCTGGCGCAGCCGATCTTTGCCGACCCTTACGTGGAAAGCCGCGGCACCGGCGCTTTCATCGTCATCGACGAATCGAGCAACAACACGGTCGGCGCGGGGATGATCGTCTGATCAAGGCTTCATTGATACGCCAATGGCCACGGTGAAAGCCGTGGCCATTTTCTTTCCTGCCGTCGCGCGCAAGCTTAGTGGGTGTGGTCGGCGTGCCCGTCCTTTGGCGCCGCCAGCGGCGTAAAGCGTGCCTGCTCGGCACTCTTGCCGGGCAAAGTCACCGAGAGCACGACTTTCATGCCCGGCGTCGCGGCATAGCTGACGCTGCCCTTCATGCGGTTGTCGCCATCGGGAACGAGAGACGTCGTGACCTTGGTCTTTCCGGAGAGGATGGTCGCGGTGCCGCTTGCGCCGGCGGTTGAAACCTTGGCTCCGGCATGATCGGTGACATGAACGACCAGCGAGTTGTCTTTGACTTCCTTGCTGTCCCTGTCCACCACCAGCTCGAAGTGATAGGCGCCGGCCATGCGTAGCTGCCCGCCATTGGGCGCCTTCTGTGTATCCAGGTATTCGTCGCTATGCGCCAGTACGCTCTGGCTGGCCAGCATCAAAGCGCTGGTCGCGGCGACAAGCAACAGGGTTTTCATTTGCTGCACGGGAAACTCCTTCATTGTCGGAAACGGCGTCAAAAATTTTCACTTTCATTGGCGGCGAGCAAGCGCTCAAGGGCCGGCCTGCCCCACAACCAGAACATCAACGGGGTCAGCAAGGTATCGAGCAGCGTCGAGCTGATCAGGCCGCCAAAGATCACCACCGCCACCGGGTGCAGCACCTCCTTGCCCGGCGCGTCGGCCGAGAGGAGCAGCGGCAGCAGCGCGAAGGCGGCGACCAGTGCCGTCATCAGCACTGGCGTCAGGCGCTCCAGCGAGCCGCGCACGATCATCTGCTGGCCGAAGGTTTCGCCTTCGAAGGCGCACAGGTTGATGTAATGGCTGATCTTCAGGATGCCATTGCGCGTCGCGATGCCGGTCAGCGTGATGAAGCCGACGAGCGCCGCGACCGACAGCGGCTGCCCGGAAACCCACAGGGCGATGACGCTGCCGATCAGCGCCAGCGGGATGTTGCCCATGATGATGAAGGTCAGCGCCGCCGAGCGGTAACGGCTGTAGAGCACCATGAAAATCATCGTCAGCGAAACGGCGGCGAGCAAGGCGATCAGCTTCGACGCCTGCTCCTGCGCCTGGAACTGCCCCTCCAGCGCCGTGAAGTAGCCCTCCGGCAGCGGCCTGGCGGCCAATTCGGCGCGGATGTCGGCGATCACCTGCGACATGTCGCGGCCGTCTGTATTGGCCGATAGGACGATGCGCCGGCGCGAGTTCTCGCGGCTGACCTGGTTGGGACCGTCGCCCTCCTCGACCGTGGCGATTTTCGACAGCGGCACGTGGCCGGTCGGCGTTTCGATCAGCAGATCGGCCAGCGCCTGCGGGCCGCGCGCCGACTCGGGCAGGCGCACGAGCAGATCGAAGCGGCGCGATCCGGCGTCGCCGCCCTCGACGATCTGCGTGATGCGCTCGCCTTCGATCATCTGCTGCAGCGCGCGCAGCAGGTTGCCCGGCGCGACGCCGTAGCGCGCCGCCTGCTCGTAATCGACGCGGATCTTCACCTGCGGGATCAGCACCTGTTTCTCGATCTGCAGATCGGTGACGCCGGGAATGCGCGCCAGGCGCTCGCGCAGGTCGGCGGCCAGGCCGCGCAGCGTGTCGAGATCGTCGCCATAGACCTTCAGCGCGATCTGCGCGCGCACGCCGGAGAGCAGATGGTCGAGGCGATGCGAGATCGGCTGGCCGACGTTCGACGCCGCCGGCAGGGTCGCCAGGCGTTGCCGGAGGTCGGCGATAATCGCCTCGCGGCTGCGCGCCGACGGTTTGAGGTCCACGTCCATTTCGCTGTAATGCACGCCCTCGGCGTGTTCGTCGAGTTCGGCACGCCCCGTGCGGCGGCCGACTTTGGTGACTTCGGCAACCTGCATCACCATCTCTTCGGCCAGCGTACCGATGCGGTTCGATTCGGCCAGCGAGGTACCGGGGTTGAGAAGTACATTGACCGTCAGCGTGCCTTCGTTGAACGGCGGCAGGAAGGCGCGCGGGAAGAAGGGCACGCTCGCCGCGACGACGATAACCAGCGCGACGGCGCCGGCCAGCAGGCGGCGCGCATGGCCGAACGACCAGTGCAGCAGCTTCGCGTCCCAGCGCTTGAGCCAGATCACCAGCGGACTGTCGCCGGAAGAAAATGGCAAAGAAAATGGGGTCAGACTCGATTTTGGTGATTCTAAAAAATCGAGTCTGACCCCATTTTCTTTTTGCAGCAGGTAGTAGGCCATCACCGGCGTCAGCGTCACCGACACGATCATGCTGGCGAGAATCGAAACGATGTAGGCGACGCCGAGCGGCGTAAACAGTCGCCCCTCGATCCCCGGCAGGACGAAGAGCGGGACGAAGACGAGAACGATGATCACCGTCGCATAGACGATCGCCGAGCGCACTTCCAGCGTCGCGGCGGCGATCACTTCGATGACCGGGCGGGGTGCTGCGGCGGCACGATTGAGCTTGAGGCGGCGCAGGACGTTCTCGACCCCGACCACGGCATCGTCCACCAACTCGCCGATGGCGATGGCCAGCCCGCCCAGCGTCATGGTGTTGATCGACAGCCCGAAATACTTGAAGACCAGCGCCGTGGCGAGCAGCGACACCGGAATCGCCATCAACGAAATGATCGTCGTGCGCACGTTGAGCAGGAACATGAAAAGGATCACCGCGACGAGGATCGCTCCGTCGCGCAACGCCTCCTCGACGTTGCCGACCGAATGCTCGATGAAGTCGGCCTGCTTGAACAGAAAGGTCGGCGCTTCGACGCCCTGCGGCAGGCTCTTGCCAAGTTCGGCAATGGCTCTTTCCACTTCGCGCGTCAGCTTCACGCTGTCGGCGTCCGGCTGTTTCTGCACCGAGAGAATCACCGCCGGCTTGCCCTGGTAGCTGCCGTCGCCGCGCTTGATGGCCGGCGCCAGTTTCACCTCGGCCAGCTGCTTGAGCAGGATAGTCTGGCCATTCTTGACGGTGACTACCAGGTTCTGCAAATCCTCGATGCGTGAGCTGCGGCCGATCTGGCGGATCAGAAATTCGCGGCCCTGCGCTTCGAGAAAGCCACCACTGGTATTGGCGCCGAAATCACGCAGCGCCGCTTCGAGCTTTTCGCGCTCGACACCCAGCGCCTGTAGCTGGGCGGGCTTGATCTCGACACGGTATTGCCGCACCTCGCCGCCAATCGGGATCACCTGGGCGACGCCGGGGATGGTCAGCAGGCGCGGGCGCATCACCCAGTCTGCATATTCGCGCACGGCCATCGGGCTGACCTTCGCCGGGTCGGCGGGAAGCGCGATGAGCAGGATCTCGCCCATGATCGACGAGACCGGCCCGAGCTGCGGCACGATGCCCGGCGGCAACTGTTCGCGCACCAGGTTCAGGCGTTCGGCAACCTGCTGCCGGTTGCGGTAGATGTCGGTACCCCACTCGAACTCGACATAGATGATCGACAGGCCGATGCCCGACACCGAGCGCACGCGCGTCACGCCGGACATGCCGTTCATTCCCGACTCGATCGGAAAGGTCACCAGTTGCTCGACCTCCTCCGGCGCCATGCCGCCGGCTTCGGTCATCAGGGTCACGGTTGGCTTGTTGAGGTCGGGGAAGACATCGACCGGCATCTGGCGCAGCGTGATCGCGCCATAGATAATCAGGAGTAGCGAAACGCCGAGGACGATCAGGCGTTGTTTGAGACTGGCGTGGATGATCGAATCGAACATCTCAGCGCACCTGCGACAGTAGGCCGGCGCCCTCAGTCACCACACGGTCACCGTCATGCAGGCCGTCGATGATGGCGACGCTGCCTGCGTCCAGCGACTGCTGGCGCACCCGGCGGGCAACAAAACGTTCAGCCTCGGTGTGCACCCAGACGATCATTTCGCCCGAGCTGGATTTTGTCAGTGCCGAACGCGATACGGCGGCGCCTTTGATTTCGCGTGCCGTGCGCACGATCACCTTCATGGGCTGACCAACGGCGACCATCGAGTTGGGCGTAACGATGCGAAAGAGCAGCGGCAGCGCCTGTTCGCGTAGCTGTCGGCCGGCACCGACGAATTTGAGTTCCAGTGCCGTTTGTTCGGCCAGTGCGCTGGCCGAAACCAGTGTCGCACCGATACTGGCATCGTAGGCCAGCGCCTCGACTGCGAGTCGGGTCGGATCAACAATTTCGAAGAGATTTTCCTTGGCATCGACCACCTGACCGGCGACCAGGCTGGTTGCGCTGATGACGCCCGCCGCTGGCGCCCGCAGGGGTTCGGCCGTGTCGATGCTGGCACTGATGGCGGCGCGGCGCTTCTGCAGTGAGTTGCGCTCAATGCGTGCCGCCTCGATCTCCTTTTGCGGTATTGCCCCCTCAAGCTGCTCGAAACGTCGAACGCGCGCATCGGCGATGCTCAGCTGGGCCTCCAGCTCGGCCAGTTGCGATTTCTGGTTGCCACGCTCGATGGCGCTGCTGACCGGGTGCAGGTAGGCCAGCACCTCGCCCTTGGCGACTTTACGCCCAGGTAGCGGCATGCCTCGCGGGCCGGGGACGATGCTGCCGGCGAAGGTTGCCTGGACACGGCCACCGGTTTCGGGGTCGGCGATGACTTGGCCATTGAGCTCGACGCTTGCGGCAAGATCACCGATTTTAGTCGGCTGGGTGCGAATTCCCAGTTGCCGCTGCACCGACTTTGGGACGAAGAGGCTACCGTCAGCCAGACGTTGTGGCGCGGTAGAAACGCCCGTTGCGGTCGACGCGATGTCGGGTGCTTTCTTGTTGTCCTGACTGTGATCCTCGCCTCCGTGAGCAAACGCGGCGTTCGCCACAAAATTCAGCGTCATTGCGACAACCATCAGACGTAAATTCATTTTTCGCATGTTCAGATTCATTTTCTCTGTCTTTTGCGGCGCGCAGCGAGCAAAGCGGCACCGGTAAGTAGCATTAGCGCGGCAACAATCCAGACGGCCCATTCGCTCCAGCCATGCACATGCGCCTCGCCCGAAACCGGCAAGGAAGTGTCAAGCGTTACGGTAAGCAAGTCGGCGCTGTCATCGGTTTCGATGGCGATGGTCAACGGATGCCGGGCAGCTGGAATCGCTGCGGCAAGTTCCATCCTGTAGGTACCGGGAGCGGATTCACTGGCGACACCCTTGAGCCCCGCCCCATCAATTTCGATTTTGGCCTTGCTCACTGGCGCGTTGCTGGCGAAGTGATCGACATAGATCACCAGTTGCTTGCCTTCGACGACGGCGACAACTTCAAATTCCTCTGTCGCGGCCGTTGCACGAGGTGCGTTTGCGATTGTCGGAACAGGGCTTGGTGCCGCGTGACTGTGACCATCACTACTGTCGCCGCCAGCCTGGGCGGGTAGCGCAACAAGCAGGGCCAGAAAAAATATTCCTGCTTGCTTCACGGCAATACTCCAAGGGTTTGATTCAAGCGCGATATGGCGGCGGCGCGCGCCACGCGCTGGCGCGCAAAAAAGGCTTCAGCGTCGTAGGCTGCGGCACGAATGCGCAGCAGTGTCGCGACATCGGATTCGCCCAATTTGAAGGATTTTTCAGACAGCTGAAGATTGTCCGCAGACAGCTCACGACGCTCCTCGGCCATCGTGAACTGCCGCTCAGCCGCCTGCAACGCGCGCTGGGCCCGTTCTGTTTCAAGCTGCAGGTGGGCTTGCGCACGCTGCATTTCGGCGTCGACCTGGTCGGCATCAGCCTGTGCCGAAGAACGTTCGCGACGTACTTGCGGGCCCGAAGAAAATGGGATTTTCAAGCGGATGCCGACACTGTTGTCAAAAGACGTGATGTTGTCATCGCGCTCGCGCACGAAGCGCAAGGATAGCTCCGGTGCAGCTCGGCGCGATTCGTCGACGACCTTCACGCGGGCCTGAGCGCTACGTGCGGCAGCCGCGGCGGCCGCGAGTTGCGGATGCATCCGGGCGTCATCCTGCGCAGCCAGTGCGCTGCGCCGGGCGGCTGGCATTTCCTCGCTGATCATGGTTGGCGCAGTCGCGCCGGTCAACACGCGAAAGGACTGCTCAACCTGAATCAGTGTCGCTTCCGCCTCGATTGATTCAGCCTCTGCCGTGCGCGTTTCCATCTGTGCCAGATTGGCGTCAATGCGCGACAGCTCACCTGCCTTATAGCGACGCTGCACATCGGTCTGCAGCGAGCGCGCCGTCGTCAGACGCTGTTCTGCCAGTGTTCTGGCACTGCGCGCCGCAGCCAGCGACCACCAGATTTCGCGCAGTTCACCCGCCAACGCCCAGCGCAATGCAGCACGCTTTGCCGCCGCTTCATCGACGAGGCTTGTCGCCTCGGCTTCGCGTGCCAATTTTTGCCCTGGTAGCCACAAGGGTGTCGCCAACTCCAGTTCATACTCCTGTTTTCCGCGATCACTGTTGAACCTGTCGTTACGGTTACCAAGACTCAGCGAACCGGGTTCAGGCGTCAGGCCGGCAGCAATTTCCTGCGCAGCACGGGCAGCGGCCTGGCGGGCATCCAGCGCAGCGGCTGGCGGATGCAGACGCCAGGCTTGTTCCAACGCGGTAGCCAGGCCAGACTGCGGCGCAGGCAGATCGGCAGCCAAACCCGGCAGACTCAACGTCAGTCCGCTCAGGCAAACGGCCAGCGATCGTTTCCAGCAAGCAAGCGTCATCTCCATTCCCTTTGTTCAGTGACTGGCAAAGATGCGGCCTGATCCGTCACGGCTTGTATGAAAATGGCAAAAAAAGATGCATCGGCTTCATGGCAGGCTTTCGTTCAATCAGGTGTAGCCAGTATTCTGCAAACATCATCCGCACCGTAAGCTGACGCGCAGATTACATTTCTGTAATCTTCACTCACCGTCAACGCCGCGAGCGCACAATTGCGACATCGGCAAACAGGGAGCAGGTGATGAAAATTCTGGTCGTTGAGGATGAGTCGAAAACCGGCGACTACCTCAAGCAGGGACTGGTCGAAGCAGGCTTCATCGTCGATCTGGCGCGCAATGGTATAGATGGGCTGCATCACGGCGAAAGCGGCGAATATGACCTGGCAATTCTTGATGTGATGCTGCCTGGTCTCAATGGCTGGCAGGTGCTGGCCGGGATACGTCGCGTCGGGAACGAGATGCCGATACTGTTTCTGACGGCGCGCGACCAAGTGGAAGACCGGGTAAAAGGTCTGGAGTTGGGCGCCGACGACTACCTGGTGAAACCCTTTGCCTTCGCCGAACTGCTGGCCCGTGTGCGCACCTTGCTGCGCCGGGGGAGCCGCATCAAGGAGCCTGAGCAGATCCGCGTGGCCAATCTGGAGCTTGATCTGCTGCGCCGCCGCGTAACGCGTAATGGCCAGCGCATCGACCTGACGGCCAAGGAATTCGCACTGCTCGAGTTGCTGCTGCGGCGCAAAGGCGAGGTCTTGCCGCGCTCGCTGATCGCCTCGCAAATCTGGGACATGAATTTTGACAGCGACACCAACGTGATCGATGTCGCTGTGCGCCGGCTACGCGCCAAGATTGATGATGATTTTGAACCCAAACTTATCCGCACGGTGCGCGGCATGGGCTATGTACTGGAGGCGGTTGCCGAATGATTCGTGGACGCAGGTCGATCCGTTTTCGCCTGACGCTGCTGTTCGCAGCGATCTCGACGACGATACTGCTGGCATTGGGTATATTGATCGGCGAAGCAGTCGAAAGGCACTTTGTCGAGCAGGATATGGCGTTGCTAAGCGGCAAACTGCATCTTGTCGGCCATCTGCTGGAAAAAGTGCAAACACCTACCGATCTCGATACGCTGCCGGTGCAACTTGAAGACTCGCTGGTTGGACATCACGGCTTTGCCATGCTGGTGCGCGCAGCCGACGGCGGGACGCTGTTTGCCACCGATGCTACCGGATTCCCCCCTTCGGTGTTGGCTCGCCACACCATCCAGACACCACCGCGGCCACAGGTCTGGCAGCTGAAAACACCGTCCGGCGAACAGCCCTTGCGCGGCATCGCCGCCCTGCTACCCACTGGCATCGCCGACCGGCCACCATTACTCGTCGCGGTGGCCGTTGATATTACGCATCATGAACATTTCATGAGTTCGTTTCGACGCACGCTATGGCTGTTCGTAGCCATAGCAGTTGCGCTCGCCGGCCTGCTCGGCTGGATTGCTGTCGGCCGCGGACTGGCGCCGCTACAAGCCATCCGTCAAGGTGCGGCGGGGGTGACCGCCAACAGGCTCGATTATCGACTGGCACTCGAGGCAGTTCCCGTTGAGCTGGCCGACCTCGCGGGAACCCTGAATGACATGCTCGCCCGTCTTGAAGAATCATTTCAAAGGCTGAAGGATTTTTCCTCCGATCTGGCGCACGAACTACGCACGCCGATCAGCAATCTGATGACCGAAACCCAGGTAGCGCTGACCCGCGCGCGCAGCGCCGACGAGTATCGCGAAGTACTGGCCTCCAACGCCGAAGAACACGAACGTCTGGCACGCATGATCAGCGACATGCTGTTCCTCGCGCAGGCCGACAACGGCCTGATCGTCCCCAATCGCAAACCAGTCGATCTCGCGGCAGAAGTACGCGAACTGTTCGATTTTTTCGATGCGCTGGCCGAAGAGAAAATGCTCCATCTTTCACTCACCGGTAGTGGACAGGTACTGGGCGACAAGCTGATGCTGCGGCGCGCGCTGGCCAACCTGCTCGCCAATGCAATTCGCCATAGCCCGCCGGGCGGCAGCATTCAGGTCGACATTGCGAAGAAAAGTAGCGGCACAACGCTGACGATGGAAAACAGCGGCGAACCAATCCCTCCCGAGCACCTGCCGCGGATATTCGATCGTTTCTACCGTACCGATCCGTCGCGTCACCGCCACGGCGAGGGCGCCGGACTGGGACTGGCCATCACCCGCTCAATCATCCGCGCGCACGGCGGAGAAATTTCGGCGCGTTGCGCGATGAATCGCGTTTGTTTCGAGATCCAGATGACCTGAAAGACTGAAACAATGCCAGGACCTTTGCTGCAGCCCCCCAAAGTCTGCGCTCGGAATGTTTTGACAAATCTTGGGTTTACAATCGCTTAACACTTCTGGTATCGGGCAAAAGAGCGGAGCATACTTGGCCCACACATCCAAAACAGCGGAGAAAGAAAAATGCGCATCGGCGTTCCCGGCGAAGTCAAATCCAGCGAGTTCCGCGTCGGGCTGGTTCCCGCTTCAGTACGAGACTTGACCGCTGCCGGTCACGACGTTCTGGTGCAATCCGGCGCTGGCGCACGCATCGGCTTTTCCGACGCCGACTACGCAGCAGCTGGTGCCCGCATTGTCAGCAGCGCGGCTGATGCCTGGGCAGCCGAACTGGTCGTCAAGGTAAAGGAACCGCAGGCGGCTGAATTTGCTTTCCTGCGGCCTGATCAACTGCTCTTCACCTACCTGCACCTTGCCCCCGATCCGCAACAGGCCGAAGCCCTTCTTCATTCACACTGTGTCGCCATCGCCTACGAGACGGTGACCGACCGTGATGGCCGTTTGCCGCTGCTGGCGCCGATGTCGGCGGTGGCCGGACGCATGGCGGTGCAGGCCGGTGCGCACTTTCTCGAAATCACGCATGGTGGCCGTGGCGTCTTGCTCGGCGGCGTTCCCGGCGTCGCACCGGGAAAGGTGACCGTTCTTGGCGCCGGCACGGTCGGCGCACACGCGGTACGAATGGCCGTTGGCCTCGGTGCCGAAGTAACCGTCATTGACCGCGCACTCGACCGGCTCGATGCGCTCGACCGCGAATATCACGGGCAAGTTCGCACCCTGATGGCGAGTACCGGAGCGGTCGAGGAGTCCGTCTACAGCGCTGATCTGATCATCGGCGCGGTGCTGCTGCCAGGCGCCGCTGCACCGAAACTGATCACCCGCGCATTGCTCAAAAAAATGCAGAACGGCGCGGTCATTGTCGACGTGGCCATCGATCAGGGCGGCTGTTGCGAAACATCACGGGCAACCACGCACAGCGACCCGGTGTTCATCGAAGAGGGCGTGGTGCATTACTGCGTCGCCAACATGCCCGGCGCTGTGCCACGTACCTCAACGCTGGCGCTGAATAATGCCACCCTGCCCTATCTGCGGGCGCTGGCTGACAAGGGCTGGCAGCAGGCCTTGCGCGACGACGCGGGGCTGGCCGCCGGCCTGAATGTCTGCGCCGGGCAGATCACGCATGCAGCCGTCGCTGCGGCGCTGGGCAGGGACTTTGAACCGGCAGCGAGTTTTATCGCCGCCGCTTAGATTCAGTTGCCGCGACGGCGACGCGCTTCATAAAGGCACACGCCAGTTGCGACTGAAACGTTCAGGCTCTGCACCGACCCGAGCATCGGAATACTGACCAGCTGATCGCAAGTCTCGCGCGTCAGGCGGCGTATCCCGTCGCCCTCGGCACCGAGTACCCAAGCGGTCGCTACAGGCCACTGGGCGGTGTAAAGATCTTCAGTACCTTCACCGACATCGGTACCGACCACCCAGATCTCACGTTCCTTCAACTCGCGCAAGGTACGCGCCAGGTTGGTCACCGTGATGTAAGGCACCGTCTCGGCGGCGCCACTGGCAACCTTCACCGCAGTTTGCGTCAACCCCACAGCCCGGTCCTTGGGTGCAATAACCGCATGCGCGCCCACCGCATCGGCCACACGCAGGCAGGCGCCGAGGTTGTGCGGGTCCTGGATGCCGTCGAGCACCAGCAAGAAAGCCGGTTCTTCCAGCGTATCGAGCACATCGTCAAGACCGACGTAGCGCTGCGTGGCGTCGACATGCGCGATCACGCCCTGATGCTGCGCGCCCGGTGCCATCGCCGCCAAACGCGCCGAATCGACCGGTACTACGCGCAGTTTGGCGAATTCGGCATGCTTGATCAGGTCGCGCATGCGAGCATCGCTACGCCCGGCATCGACATAGATTTCACGTACGGCGCCTGGATCATGGCGAAGTTTTGCGAGGATCGAATGAAAACCGAATATCGAGCGCGAATGGGACATGAGCAAAAACCGAAAAACGAAGAGGCTGCGATTCTAACAGTTCGACCCCGCACTGTCGGTGCTGTCAGCGATCATGATCAAAGCGAGCGGATTATTTACCCGGCAGGTTTTCAAATTGACAGCCCGCCACCCGCAGCGTATGTTCCATCCGCATATAGAAAAAAACTGATATTCCGAACGCGGGGTGGCGAAAAAACGAACATGACTGAAAAAATTGCTGGCAGCAAAACTCGCCGACGACCAGACTCGTCACTGACATTCGCCATTCGCCTGATGCAGGACCTGGTCGTTCCTACTTTCGTGCTCAATGCCGAACGCCGCGTCATCATCTGGAACAAAGCCTGCGAACGCCTGACCGGCGTTTCAGCATCTGAAGTCATTGGCACCAGCGAGCACTGGCGCGGCTTTTACGACGAACCCCGTTACTGCCTGGCAGACACCCTGGCGCTCGGACAAACCGACAATCTGGCCAATCTGTACGTCAACCATACGCAAATGACCGACACCGAACTTGGCTTGCGTGCGGAAAACTGGTGCATCATGCCGCGCGCAGGGCGCCAGTGTTATCTGGCCATTGATGCCGGGCCGATTTTTGATGAAGGCGGCTCGCTGATCGCAGTGGTTGAAACCTTGCGTGACATCACGCAACAAAAAGAGGCACAACTGGCACTGCAACGCCTGGCGACCAAGGATGGCTTGACCGGCATCGCCAATCGCCGCTGTTTCGATGAAGCATTGACAGCCGAATGGCATCGTGCGCAACGCGATCAAACCTCGTTGGCGCTAATAATGATCGATGTCGACCACTTCAAGCGCTACAACGACACCTATGGTCACCAGAAAGGCGATGAGTGCCTGAAAAGCGTCGCCCGGGCGATGGAAGAGAAAATCTTCCGTCCAGCCGATCTGGTCGCACGTTACGGCGGTGAAGAGTTTGTCATTCTGATGCCGAATACTGATGTCGCGGGTGCCCGCCTGGTCGCCGAGCGGGTGGTTCAGCATGTCCATGGACTGTCCATCCCGCATGAGGCCTCAGACATTGCGCGGCTGGTGTCGATCAGCGCGGGCGTTGCAGCCCATGTTCCGGCCCCGAATATTGCGGCAGATCGACTGCTCGCTGCGGCAGACAGTGCGCTCTACGCAGCCAAGCACGCTGGCCGCAACCGCTTGGCCAGTGAAGACGTGACGCTCGTCGAAGCTTGATTCGGCGTATTGCGGCCGGCAGTCAGTAGCGCTTTTTAGGCGACGCTTTCTTGCCAAGCTCAGGCTTCACCACCGGCACAGCCGCGGTCCGGGATCCCTCGCCAAGAACGAAATCGATCCGTCCGGTTTCCAGATCAGCCCGGACCAGTTTCACGTGCAGGCGATCGCCAAGACGATAACGCTTGCCACTGCGCTCACCGAGCATCTGGTGCTTGATGTTGTCGTACTGGAAATAATCCTCGCCCAGCTCCGAAACGTGCACCAGGCCTTCAACGTAGACCGAATCGAGCGCGACGAAGACGCCGAAAGGAACGACGGCGGAAATCGTGCCATCGAACTCCTCGCCGATGCGGTCGCGCATGTAGTAGCACTTCAGCCAGTTGTTGACGTCACGCGTCGCTTCGTCGGCCCGTCGCTCGGTCATTGAGCAGTGCATGCCGATTTCGTCCCACTTGCCCGGCTGATAACGCGCCCCTTCCAGCACGGCCTTGATCGAGCGATGCACCAGCAGATCGGGATAACGACGGATCGGCGAAGTAAAGTGCGTGTAATGCTCGTACGACAGGCCGAAGTGGCCGACGTTGTCCGGGCTGTACTGCGCCTGACGCAGCGAGCGCAGCATCACCGTCTGCAGCAACTGGGCATCCGGGCGCGGCTTGATCTTTTCGAGCAGTGCCGCGTAATCCTTGGCCGTCGGATCATCGCCGCCGCTCAGACTCATGCCGAATTCCTTGAGGAAATTGCGCAGCCCCTCAAGTTTCTCCGGCGTCGGTCCTTCATGCACGCGGTACAGGCAAGGCTGCTTGTTGCTCTCAAGAAAAGCCGAGGCGCAAACGTTGGCCGCCAGCATGCATTCCTCGATCACGCGATGCGCGTTATTGCGATGCACCGGAACAATGTTGTCGATCTTGCCCTGCTCGTTGAACAGCATGATCGTTTCGATCGTTTCAAAATCAATGGCGCCACGCTTGCCACGCGCCTTGAGCAGGATCTGGAACAGCGCGTAGAGCGCCTGCAGCTGCGGCAGCAGGCTGCGCTGCACGTCTGTTTCCGGCTCGGCCTGGCCGGACAGCCAGTCCCACACCTGGTTATAGGTCAGGCGTGCCTTTGAGCGGAAAACCGCCGGATAGAATTTATAGCCCTTGATCTCGCCGCTATTGTTGATGTCCATGTCGCAGACCATGGCCAGTCGCTCGACATCGGGGTTCAGCGAACACAAGCCGTTGGAAAGTTTTTCCGGCAGCATCGGAATCACGCGACGCGGAAAATACACCGAGTTGCCGCGATCCATCGCATCACGATCGAGCGCCATGCCCGGCTTTACGTAGTGGCTGACATCGGCAATCGCCACCACCAGACGCCAGCCTTTACCCTTCTTTTCGGCGAAGACGGCATCGTCGAAATCCCGCGCCGTCTCACCGTCGATGGTCACCAGCGGCAACTCGCGCAAGTCCTTGCGACCTTCCCATTCGGACTTCTTCACCTTGTCCGGCAGACCCTTGGTTTCTTCCAGCACCTTGGCTGAAAACTCGAACGGCAAGTCATGCTTGCGCAAGGCGATTTCGATTTCCATGCCCGGATCGGCATAGTTGCCGAGCACTTCGGCAATGCGCCCGATCGGCTGCGAATGCTTGTTCGGCTGCTCGATGATTTCGACCATCACCACCTGCCCGGCCTTGACCTTGCTCTTCTTGTCGGGGGCAACGAGGATGTCCTGGTTGATGCGCCGGTTTTCCGGCACCACGACCATGATGCCGTGTTCGATCAGGACGCGACCGACGACCATACTGTTGGCGCGCTCAAGCACTTCGACGATCGCTCCTTCGCGCCGCCCCT
>JBIKLY010000076.1:0-16943 GCA_044359525.1 Rhodocyclaceae bacterium
GCACTACAAGAAAATTTCCGGGGCGCTGAAAAACGCCGAAGGAATTGCCAAAAGCAACGTTCTGATCATCGGCCCTTCCGGCACCGGCAAAACCTTGCTCTGCGAGACGCTGTCGCGAATGCTCAAGGTCCCCTTCGTCACCGCCGACGCCACCTCGCTGGCGCAAACAAAATATGTCGGCGAAGAAATCGAGGCTATCCTGCAACGCCTCGTCGAACAGGCCGACGGCGACATCGGCAAGGCACAGAGCGGCATTGTTTTCATCGACGAAATCGACAAGCTGAAAACAACGGACGGCCAGTCTCGCGTGGTGTCCGGCGAGAGTGTGCAGCACGCCCTGCTGAAGATCATGGAAGGGTTTCCAGTCAAACTGAAGAACAATCTTTACATCGACACTTCCAACATCCTCTTCATCTGCGGCGGAGCGTTTATCGGGCTCGACAAGATCCGCTCCAAAACCCAGAATTTCGGTTTTTTTGCCACCACGGGAAACGACGATCAAAACATTCTCGACCGTCTCAACAACCGGATCAAACCGACCGACCTGTTCGAATTCGGCCTGATTCCGGAGTTCACCGGTCGCCTGCCGATCATTGCCAGCTTTCAGGAGCTGACCAAGGCCATGCTGGTCAGAATCATGACCGAGCCAAGAAACTCGATCTACAAGCAATACGTGGAAATATTCCGCGGGGAAGGCGTTGAGCTGACGATTGGTTCAAGGGTGTTTGAGCAGATCTCGGAACTCGCCGTCGAATACAAGACCGGCGCACGCAGCCTGCGCGGCATCTTCGAAGAGCTGATGACGCCGATTCTCTATGCCGTGCCGGACGACCGCACGATACGCCGGGTCGTCATCGCCTCGCTGTTCGAAGAAGCCGCGCTGCACAGGGAACCGCCGCCCGGCGTCAGTGGCTGAGTAACGCAGCGACGCACCGGCCTGCAAGGCGCACCGGCTGGCGGTCTACGCCATGCGATTAACTACAGGGCAATCAATACGCCACTCTCCGGATAATGCACGGCGGAGGGGAAAAGGTGCCGGGCTCATTTCCCAATCGCATTTTGGCCGTAAGAATTGAGCCTGGTCCGTTTTCGGTCATGAGAATAGATGCCATGGAGATGCTGAGCCTCAACCGATGAAGTACAAAGCGATGGAGGCTCCCAGCCCAACGGTCCAAAGGGCGGAACGCAGATTTGCGTGATCGGTGATGTAGGCTGCGATGTAGCCGATTCTGGAAGCCAGGAACAACAGTGCCAAGCTGTTGATGTGCTCCGCCGGCGCCTGAAGTCGTTCAGCGATGAGTACGCCGGCGATGAAGATGGGCAACGCTTCGAAACTATTAAGCTGGGCGGCATTGGCGCGCGCCTGCCATCCCTGGAGGTTTGCCAGCCACTGGCGCGGGTTGTCATTGTCGAACCCGCCGAGGCGCCGCGGTTTGCCAAAACCCTTCGATTTGGCAAGGCCAGCGCAGGCGATTGGCAACAGGCATGAAACTAAGATGCAGATTTCGGCGATGGTCATATTCATGCTCCGCAGTGTAAGACGGGGGTGCTTTTCTGATGCCTAAGGAAGCTGTAGTAACGAAAAAGGCGAAAAAGGTGCCAGGCTCATTTTTCAAACGCATTTTGGCCGTAAAAATTGAGCCGGGCCCGTTTGTTGCGTTTATTTGAAATGCATATTTTCTATGAGGCTAGCCAGTTCCGGGGCCGGGCTTAATCAGCACCCAAGCCCAAACCGCTGATCCATGAGTTTCTTACGCTCTTCGGTAAGATAGTCGCCCCTCTGGGCAGAATGAGGCTGTCGCAACTCCGAGTCCTTGGTCGAGATCGCGGCATCAAGGCGCTGGCATTGATACGCCTTGTTTTGATTTGGATTGCTAGCGCCCGCTTGCGTCTGATTTTTGCTGGAAATTTCTGCTTGTAACCGTGAGGCTTCCTTTGCTTTGGCCGCTTCGACGTTCTGCACTTGCTGATCGAAATTCATGTTGTCGGGCACTGTCCAATTTCGAATGCCTATCCCGTTGCTCTGCGAACAATAGTTGTTGGAGAGGAAATTCGTTCCGTTATAGGCGCGGCATTCGTAGATTGTGGCAGCGCTGGCCGTGATGCTAAACAGAACGAATGATGCGGCAAGTAGGCGATGTGACGATTCCATTGTTACTCCCAGATTGGATAACGGTAGGGCGAAAAACGGGTTTGATGATGCATTAACGTAGAGCCAACGCTGCGCTGGTTAGTGCATGATTCAGACCGCACCAGCACATTCTAGTAGGCGAAACCGATCCCGGCTATTCGCAGGAGGTAATGACCGCCATGACGCTAAACAGCACGCTCATCTTTCTCGCCCTGACCGGCATCTACGAGCCTTCCGCCATCCAGCAGCTGCCGGACGGGCGTTTTCTGGTCGTCGAAGATGAAAAACAATACCCCTTCAGTCTTTTCTCGATTGGCCCCGATGGCGCTGTTCGCAGCACGCCGCTGAGCCCGGCGCCGGGCACCGACGATGCATTCGGGAAGCTGGATGATCTTGAAGGGCTCGCGCTTGACCGCTGGGGGGCGATCTACGCCATCACCTCGCACTCACGCGACGACGACGGTGACGAGAAGAAATCGCGTGAAAAACTGGTCCGCTTCCGCATCGAGGGCGACCGCGTGGTCGCGCCGCAAGTGGTCAAAGGAGTGAAGCCGGCCTTGATCGCAATGCACCCGGTGCTGGCCGCTGCGGCCGGCATACGCGACGTCAAGACCGGCGGCGGGCTGAATATCGAGGCGCTGGAGATCAGCCCCGACCAGCAGCGTCTGCTGATCGGCTTCCGTAGCCCCTTGCTCGACAAGCGGGCGATCATCGCGACCATCGACAACCCTGCGGGAATTTTCGAAACCGGCGAGCCACCGTGGATCGCGCCCATCCTGATCACTTTGGACCTCGGCGGCGACGGGATTCGCGGCATGTCCTACCTGCCTGCCCTCGGCGGCTACCTGCTGATCAGTGGTCCGGTCGCCAGCGAGCCGGCTCAATTCCAGCTCTGGTTCTGGAGCGGCCATGCCGATCAGCCGGCACGCCGAGTCACGGTTCCCGGCTTGCACGGCTTCGAACGCGCCGAAGGGATCGGCCCGGCCGTGATCGATGGCCGGCAGCGCATCATCATCGTCAGCGATGACGGCAGCCGGCAGGCCGGACGCGCCGCCCGCTATCTGTTGCTGGACCCCGGGCAACTGCAGATTGCGCCTTGACCCTGGGGATCTGAAAAAGCGGCATGCCCTGCGCAGCGCGCCGAATGGCGTTCTACGACATGCACTTCCCGGAAAGCCAATGAATACGCCGCTCTTCGGCAAGCACTGAAAATTCAGATGGTCGCTGCGGCGCGCAGCTGGCCGATCGTCGCCGCGTCGTAACCGAGCGTAGCGAGTACCTCGTCGGTATGCTCGCCGAGCTTCGGGCCGATCCATTCGGTCGAACCCGGCGTGACCGACAGCTTGGGAACGATGCCGGGCATGCGGAAGGATTTGCCGTCGGGCAGCGTGGCCGACTCGATCATCTGCCGGGCGAGAAACTGCGGATCGGCAAACATGTCAGCCACCGAATAGATGCGTGACGCGGGCACCCCGGCGGCGGCGAGAATTTCCAGAACTGCGGCCTCATCCTGCCCGGCGACCCACGCATCGATCACCGCATAGAGTTCATCACGTCGTGCATCACGCCCGGCGTTGTCGACTAGTTGTGCATCATTGGCCAGGTCTTCGCGACCGATGGTCTGCATTAAACGCAGAAATATCGCGTCACCATTGGCGCCGATGGTCACATGCTTGCTGTCGCGAGTCGTGTGCGTATTCGACGGCGTGATACCGGGCATGATGTTGCCGGTGCGTTCACGAACGAAGCCGAAAACATCGAACTCCGGCACCAGCGACTCCATCATGGCGAACACGGCTTCATAGAGCGCGACATCGACGACCTGCCCTTTGCCACCATTGATTTCTTTGTGGCGCAGCGCCATCAACGTACCGATGACGCCCCACAACGCAGCGATCGAATCACCGATCGAAATGCCGGTCTTGACCGGTGGCCGATCGGCAAAACCGGTCACGTAACGCAAGCCGCCCATCGACTCGCCAATGGCACCAAAGCCCGGCTGTGCCGCCATCGGCCCGCTCTGCCCGAAGCCCGAGAGACGCAGCATGACGAGGCCGGGATTGACGGCCGCCAAAGACTCCCAGCCAAGCCCCAGCTTTTCGAGGACACCGGGACGGAAGTTCTCGATCACAATATCGGCTTCAGCCACCAGCTTGAGCACAATTTCGCGCCCGGCTGGATGCTTGAGATTGACCGTCACCGATTTCTTGTTGCGCGACTGCACGTACCACCACAGCGACGTGCCTTCATAAAGCTTGCGCCATTTGCGCAACGGGTCGCCACCATCGGGCGATTCGATCTTGATCACCTCGGCGCCGAACTCGGCCATGATGCGCGCGGCGAAAGGGCCGGCAATCAGCGTGCCGAGTTCGACGACCTTGAGACCGCTGAGCGGCTTGTTTGCTGAACTCATCGAGCGACGCAACGCTTATGCACGCGGCGCACCAAAAATGCGCCGATGACGCATCCACGCCGGCGCATGGGCGATGACGGCGGAGAGAACGAGGATGCTCCAGAACAGTATTAACTGCTGTGGCGGTGCAAGGGCAAACCACGCAAGCAGGACAAGCTTGACGAGCATCGCCCCACCGGCCATCTCGGTCAGATAATCTGGCGAAGTCCACAGGTCAATCGCCATCATCGCGACACCGCTGGCCAAAAGCAGCAGCACGTAGGGCAACTGTGCGGCAAGCGGCAAACCGTGCAGCAAGGCCGCGCCCGCACCGACCATGCCGATCAGGTGCGCCACACGCAGCACGACGACCAGCCAGCGCCGCCCGGGAAAATCCCGGAATGCTGCTGCCGGTTTCGCTCTAGCCACGCTGCCCGCTCCTGAAAAAATTCACGTTGATCAAACACATCATGTATCGGGCGGATTCTAACACCCGTCGACACGCCTTCCAGCAGTCCGCTGCCTTCAAGTCAGGCATTTCCGGCGAACTGGTATGATTGCCGGATGAATGAAACCAGCCTCTCAGCCGGTTCACCGGGCAAGGCCGTCAGCTTGATGTCCGGCTGGTGGCAGATCGTCCATTCCGGCGCGCTGCTTGGCGCCATGGTGGTCTCGCCGGCGACTTACACACCGGAAAACCGGCGCGCGACCGCTATCCAGATCTGCTGCACCGCCGGACAGATGCTGCCCTGGTTCGTTCTCCTGTCGGCACTGCTCAGCCTGGTACTGATTCATATCGTCGTGGTCACCGCACAAAGTTACGGGCTCTCCCACTTCGCCCTCGGCATGGTCGTCCGCGTTCTCGTCGTTGAACTCCTGCCGCTCTCGGCGGCACTCTTCGTGGCCTTGCGTGCCGGGATGGCCAGCCACACGGAATTCGCCGCTATCCGTCGACAAAACGCAGCCGCGCCGCTCGCCCTCGCCGGAATTGGCCCGATTCACCCGGCGTTTCTACCGCGCATCGTCGCCAATGCAGTCGCCGTAGTTTCATTGGTCGCGATCAGTGGCGTGCTGGCGCTTGTTCTCGCTTATGTCGGCGTCTACGGCGTCACCCCTTCGGAGCTAGGCAGTTTTACGCGCACCGTGGGCCAGGTCTTCGAACCGGTTGTCATCCTGTCGCTCGGCCTGAAAACACTATTGTTTGCCGGGGCCGTCGCCACCATACCGGCTGCCGCCAGCCTGCAACGCACACCCGAGCAGCACAATGCATCGCTCGCCATGCTGCAAGGGACGGCACGGCTGTTTGTCGTGCTCATCGCGATTGAGGTACTTTTGTTGATCACCGAATTTTTCTGAGTCCGCCAGCATGAAGAATCCAGACCCGTCACAGGAAAACGCCCCGGCAGCAAAGACCGTTCGCTATGCCGAGTTCAAGGCAGCTGCCCTGCTGCTGCTTACTGCGGTACTGATCTGCGCCTTTGTCATTTACGTCATGGTGGCGCGCGGTCTGTTTGACGAAACACAGCGTCTGGTGCTGCTCAGCGACAATTCCGAAGGCATCCGTTCCGGTATGGATCTGACCTTTTCCGGCTTCCCCATCGGCCGCGTCAACCGCGTTGAACTGGCCGAGACCGGCGACGTGCGCATCCTGATTGATGTGGTGCGCAAGGATGCACACTGGCTGCGCACCTCCAGCATTTTCACCATGGAACGCAGCCTCGTTGGCGACACCCGGATTCGCGCCTACTCGGCCCTTCTCAACGACCCGCTCCTGCCGGATAACGCCGAGCGGACAGTACTGCGTGGCGATGCCAGCGAACAAATTCCGCAGTTGATGATCAGCATGCGGACGCTGCTCGAAAATCTTGGGCGCATCTCGGCACAGGGATCACCACTCGACACCAGCCTGCTCAACCTGCAATCTGTCACCGACCGGATGAAGGGCCGCCACGGCGCACTCGCCGGCATCATGGGTAGCGATGAAAACGCCCGCAAGCTGATCTCGACGCTGGACCGCACAAACACCTTGCTCGAAAAGGCCGACGCGCGGATTTTTGGCCAAAACGGCGTAATCGACCAGTCACAGGCGACGGTCGGGCAGTTGCAAGACCTGTTGCGCGACGCCCGTGAAAGCCTGAAAAAAATCGACGGCATCCTGATTGAAGCGCAGGCTGTCGCCGCCAATACCCGAAGCGCGACGACCGACCTGAGCACACTGCGTAGCGAGGTCGAAATCAGCCTGCGCAAGGCCAGCCAACTGATCGATGAAATCAACCGCAAATGGCCTTTTGCGCGGGATACGGAGATCAAGCTGCCATGATCAGACACCGACTTCGAGCCGCTGCATCCCTGGCCATCAGCCTTGGCCTGGCCGCCTGCGCCGGCGGGCCGGTTCCACCGGCGTGGCAAGCCGACGCCCATAGTGCGCTGAACACTTTTTCAGCTGCCTATTTGACCGGCAACACACGACTTGCCGAGAGTGCGTTTTTACGCGCACGCAGCGAGCTGGCGCACACCGGGCGTTTCGATCTGGTCGCGCGCGCAGAACTCGTACGCTGCGCTCTGCAGGTAGCCAGCCTCGATTTCGATGAATGCCCGGGATTTGTGGCACTGGCCGGGGATGCCGATGCCGCCGGGCAGGCTTACGCCGACTTCCTTGCCGGCCGGGCCGTCAATCCGGCCTTGCTGCCGGCGCATTACCACGCCGTGCTGGAAGGCAGGAAGGACGGGCTGGCCGCGATCGAAAACCCTCAGGCACGCCTGATCGCCGCGGGCGTACTGCTGCGTAGCGGCCGCCTCGCACCGGCCGACATCAAGCTCGCTGTTGAAACCGCATCGGCACAGGGGTGGCGGCGGCCCCTACTGGCTTGGCTGGAGGTTCAGGCAAAGCATGCGGACAGCCAGGGCGATCACCCGGCTGCCGAGCAAGCCCGGCGACGCAGCGAAATACTGACCGGCAACCGGTAAATAAGCACCCATAAAAAAATGGCCGCCGCTCGCGCGGTGGCCATTTTTCATACGGCTTATCCTTGCCGCACTTACATGCGCGCAATCATTGCATCGCCGAACTCCGAGCACGACACTTCGGTCGCACCTTCCATCAGGCGGGCAAAATCGTAAGTGACGACCTTGTCGGCAATCGCCGCTTCCATCGACTTGACGATCAAGTCGGCGGCAGCAAACCAGCCGAGGTGACGCAGCATCATTTCAGCCGAGAGGATCAGCGAACCCGGGTTCACCTTATCGAGACCGGCGTACTTCGGCGCCGTGCCGTGCGTCGCTTCGAAGCAGGCGTACTGGTCGGAGATATTGGCACCCGGCGCGATGCCGATGCCGCCGACCTGTGCAGCCAGCGCGTCGGAGATGTAGTCGCCGTTCAGGTTGGTGGTGGTGATCACGTCGTATTCGGCCGGACGCAGCAGGATCTGCTGCAGGAAGGCGTCGGCGATGGCATCCTTGATGATGATGCCGTTCGGGAGTTTCAACCATGGGCCGCCGTCGATCTCGACGCCACCGAACTCGCGCTTGGCCAGGGCATAGGCCGAGTCACGGAAGTTGCCTTCGGTGAACTTCATGATGTTGCCCTTGTGCACGATGGTCACCGACTTGCGGTTGTTGGTGATCGCGTATTTGATCGCGGCGCGCACCAGGCGCTCGGTGCCTTCGACGGAAATCGGCTTGATACCGATACCCGAGGTATCCGGGAAACGGATCTTGGTGACGCCCATTTCCTTCTGCAGGAAATTGATCACTTTTTTGCAGGCATCAGTGCCATGCGCCCATTCGATGCCGGCGTAGATGTCTTCGGTGTTCTCGCGGAAAATCACCATATTGCACAGTTCGGGCCGCTTCAGCGGGCTTGGCACGCCTTTGAAATACTGCACTGGACGCACGCACTGGTAGAGATCAAGCTCCTGACGCAAGGCGACGTTCAGCGAACGGATGCCGCCGCCGACCGGCGTCGTCATCGGGCCCTTGATCGAAACGGAATATTCCTTGAGCGCGGCGAAAGTCTCGGCCGACAGCCAGACATCGGAGCCGTACATCTGGGTCGACTTCTCACCGGCATAGACTTCCATCCAGTGAATTTTCTTCTTGCCGGCAAAAGCCTTTTCTACGGCAGCATCGACCACCTTGATCATCACCGGCGTGATATCAACGCCAATGCCATCGCCTTCGATGAACGGGATGATCGGATTGTCCGGGGTTGCCTGTCCCGGAATGATTTTTTGGCCGCCTTGCGGTACTTTGATCAGACTTTCGCTCATGCCAACTCCCTTGGTGGTTTTTGGTGGTGTTTTGGTATATTCACTGCGTCCGATTATGGCGCAAAAAACAGCGCTTCACCAGCAAGTCGCGTCGCGTGAGCCACACGGCCCCGAGCCAAGAGCGCCCGTAAAACGACAAACCCGGCACCGTGAGCCAGAGCCACGATACCGGGTTTCAGATGTTGCCGGACAATCTATGCAGCGTGCTGCCTGGAAATCAGACTCGTGCGGCTTTCAGTACGGCATTCAAGGTGGCGCTTGGACGCATGACCGCCTTGCATTTCTCGGCATCGGCCTTGTAATAGCCACCGATGTCGGCCGGTTGCCCCTGTACCGCGCTAAATTCGGCAATGATCTTCTGCTCGTTCTCGGCAAGGCTTTTGGCCAGCGGCGCAAAGTGCGCGGCCAACGCCTTGTCCTCTCCCTGCACGGCCAGTTCCTGCGCCCAATACATGGCGAGATAGAACTGCGAGCCACGATTGTCGAGCTGGCCGGTTTTCGGCGACGGCGACTTGTTGTTGTCGAGCAGCTTGCCGGTGGCGGCATCGAGTGTCTTGGCCAGCAGCTTGGCCTGAGCATTATTTTCCTTGATGCCCAGTTCTTCCAGCGACACGGCCAGCGCCAGAAACTCGCCCAGAGAATCCCAGCGCAGATGGTTTTCCTGCGTGAGCTGCTGCACGTGCTTCGGCGCCGAACCGCCGGCACCCGTTTCGTACATGCCGCCGCCGTTCATCAGCGGGACGATCGACAGCATCTTGGCCGAAGTGCCGAGCTCCATGATCGGGAACAGGTCGGTCAGGTAATCACGCAGGATGTTGCCGGTCACCGAGATGGTGTCGAGGCCGCGAATGATGCGCTCGAGCGAGAAACGCATGGCGCGCACCTGTGACATGATCTGGATGTCCAGACCGGTGGTGTCGTGATCCTTCAGGTAGAGCTTCACTTTTTTGATCAGTTCGTTCTCATGCGGACGGTACGGGTCGAGCCAGAAAATTGCCGGCATTCCGGAATTGCGCGCACGGGTAACGGCCAGCTTGACCCAGTCGCGGATCGGTGCGTCCTTGACCTGACACATACGCCAGATATCACCCTGCTCGACGTTCAGCGCCATCAGCACTTCACCGGTGGCAAGATCGACAACGTTGGCGATGCCGTCTTCGTCAATCTCGAAAGTTTTGTCGTGCGAGCCGTATTCCTCGGCCTGCTGGGCCATCAGACCAACGTTCGGCACCGTACCCATGGTCTTCGGATCGAAGTTACCGTTCCATTTACAGAAGTTGATCATCTCCTGATAGATACGGGCAAAAGTCGACTCCGGCATCACGGCCTTGGCATCGTATTGCTTGCCGTCGGCGCCCCACATCTTGCCGCCGGAGCGGATCATCGCCGGCATCGAGGCATCGACAATGATGTCGTTTGGCGAATGGAAGTTGGTGATGCCCTTGGCCGAATCAACCATGGCCAAACGCGGACGATGCTCCTGACAGGCGTGCAGGTCACGGATAACTTCGTCGCGCTTCGATTCCGGCAGCGTGGCCAGCTTGTCGTACAGATTCGCCATACCATTGTTGACGTTAACGCCGATCTGATCGAACAGCTCGGCATGCTTCTCGAAAGCTTCCTTGTAGTAGATCTTGACGCAATGCCCGAAAACAATCGGGTGGGAGACCTTCATCATCGTCGCCTTGACGTGCAAGGAGAAGAGGATACCGGCCTTGCGGCAATCTTCCATTTCCTTCTCGTAGAACTCGCACAGTGCCTTCTTGCTCATGAACATCGAATCGATGACCTCACCGGCCAGAAGCGATAACTTGGGCTTCAGCACAATCGTCCTGCCGCTCTTGGTAAGCAGCTCCATCTTGACGTCGCGCGCCTTGTCCAGCGTCATCGACTTTTCGCCGTGATAGAAGTCGCCATGGTGCATGTGCGAGCAGTGCGTCTGCGACCACTGCTTCCATTCGCCCATCGAATGCGGGTGCTTGCGTACGAAATTTTTCACAGCGTTCGGCGCGCGGCGATCGGAGTTGCCTTCGCGCAGCACCGGGTTTACCGAACTGCCGATGCACTTCGAGTACCGCGCCTTGATCGCCTTGTCCTCGTCGCTGGTGGGGTTCTCCGGAAAATCGGGAATCGCATAGCCCTTGGCCTGCAATTCCTTGATGCAGGCGATCAATTGCCCAACAGAAGCACTGATGTTGGGCAGCTTGATGATGTTTGTTTCGGGCAACAGGCACTTCTTGCCGAGTTCGCCCAAGGTATTCGGCACTTTCTGCCCTTCCGGCAGCATGTCCGAAAACTCGGCAAGCACACGGGCGGACACGGAAATGTCGGCCTTCTCGATCTCGATGCCAGCCGGCGAGGTAAAGGTACGGATGATCGGCAGAAAAGCACAAGTCGCCAGCAGCGGCGCCTCGTCAGTAAGCGTGTAGATGATTTTTGATTTACCTGCAGCCATTACTATCCCCTTGCTTTTTGTGAGTTGATTTGCACTATGCGAGTTTACTGGACAACCCTGACACGAACCTTAAGGCACGGCCAAAAATTTTACCCGCCCGGACAATTGATGTATTTGATGTAGCCGATGTATCGCAGACATTCCGGCCAATCAGGATGGCGAGTGGCAATTTTGGCACAAGATCGCGATGTTACAATCATCGCATCCCTCACAACAGCCAGCGAAGATGGAAATTTCAACCGCCGAGAACCCTCTCGCCAAGCGCATCGCCGAAGCAATGATTGACGGCTTCAACCGCCACTATCGCCTGATGCGCCATTACGGTCGCGAAGCCAAGGTTCTGTTTGAAGTTGCGGACTGGAAGGGCGTACAGACGGCGGTACGCGAGCGCATTCGTTCCTATGATGACCGCGTTCAGGAAAATGCCGCGTTGCTAAGCGCTGAATTTGGCGCCAGCTCGCTCGACAATGACACCTGGCAACAACTCAAGCTCTACTTTATTGGCCAGTTGATCAACCACAAGCAACCCGAACTCGCCGAAACATTTTTCAACTCGGTTTGCTCGAAAATCCTCGACCGCACCTACTTCCACAACGACTATATTTTCGCCCGTCCGGCGGTATCCACCGAATACATCGACACTTACCCGCCCACCTACTCCAGCTATTACCCGATGCAGCGCGGCCTGCGCGCGACGCTCAAACAGATCGTCCTTGACTTCGACTGGCAGCGCCCTTTTGAAAACCTTGATCGCGACATCGCTTACGTCATGCGCAGTGTGCATACGCATCTTGGCGGCTGGCCCCAGGCCGAAGCCAACGCGCAGATCCAGGTGCTCTACTCGGCCTTCTATCGCAACAAGGCGGCCTATATCATTGGCAAGGCGATCAACGGCCACCTCGAGTTCTCCTTTGCAGTGCCCGTACTGCACACGCCGGACGGCAAACTGGTGCTCGACACCATCCTGCTCGACGCCTGGCGCATCAGCCTGCTCTTCTCGCTGTCACGCGCCTACTTCATGGTCGACATGGAAGTCCCCTCCGGCTACGTGCAGTTCCTGCGCAGCATCATGCCCAACAAGCCGCGCTCCGAGCTTTACACAATGCTCGGCCTCGGCAAGCAGGGCAAGACCATGTTCTTTCGCGATCTGGTACAGCATCTGCGCCATTCCGAAGACAAGTTCATCGCCGCACCGGGCATTCGCGGCATGGTCATGATGGTCTTCACCCTGCCGTCCTACCCTTATGTCTTCAAGATCATCAAGGATATTTTTCACGCGACCAAGGAAGTCGACCACGACACTGTCAAAGCCAAGTACCTGCTGGTGAAGCAAGTTGACCGGGTCGGTCGCATGGCGGATACGCTGGAGTTTTCGCATGCCGCGCTACCGAAAAAACGCTTCTCCGAAGATCTGTTGAAAGAACTGCGTGAAGTCGCCCCGTCACTGATCGAAGAGGACGGCGACGACATCATCATCAAGCACCTCTACATCGAGCGCCGCATGACGCCGCTCAACATCTACCTCGATAGCGCAACACCGGAACAAATCGACAACGCCGTATTCGAGTATGGCAACGCGATCCGCGAACTGGCCAGCGCCAACATTTTCCCCGGCGACATGTTGTGGAAAAACTTTGGCGTGACGCGCTACAACCGCGTGGTGTTCTACGACTACGATGAAATCGAACACATGACGGACTGCAATTTTCGCGTCATCCCGGAAGCGCCGTATCCGGAAATGGAAATGTCTGCAGAGCCGTGGTACTCGGTGGCAAAAAACGATATTTTCCCCGAAGAGTTTGCCACCTTTTTGCTCGGCTCACCCAAGGTACGCGCCGCCTTCCTTAAATACCATCGCGACCTGCTGAACGCAAAATTCTGGAAGGCCACTCAGGAAAAAATTCGCAGTGGTTATGTCGAAGACTTTTTTCCCTATCCGGAAACCCTGCGTTTCTGCAACGCATTTGCCGCCGCCTGAACAACAACCAACACGCACAATAACCAGGAGAGAGACCCATGAAGCTGCTGCATCTGACAACCGCACTCTACCTTGCCGCAACAACCGGCATCGCCTCGGCACAAGACCCGAACCTTGCCCGCAACCTCGCTGCGAGTTGCGCCAACTGCCACGGCACCAACGGCAACGCGGTGGTCGGCTCGGGAATGGCGCCACTGGCCGGCGTCGACAAAGGGCGGCTGCTGCAGGCCATCAAGGACTTCAAATCCGGCGCCAAGCCGGCAACGATCATGCACCAGATCGCCAAAGGCTACAGCGACGAGCAGATGGATCTGATCGCGTCATTCTTTGCCGTACAGAAATAAGGGAGTGAAAAACATGATTTTCAATCGACGCGATTTCCTCAAAGCTATGGGCGCCGTAACGGCGACCGGCGCACTTTACGGCTGTGCCGGCGGCAACAAGGCGAGTGGCCATGTCGTCATCGTCGGCGGCGGCTATGGCGGCGCCACTGCAGCCAAATATCTGCGTATGTGGAGCGAAGGTAGCGTGCAAGTCACGCTGATCGAGCGCAACGCCCAATTCATCTCCTGCCCGATTTCCAACCTGGTAATTTCCGGTGACAAGACGATGGCCGACATCACCATCGGCTATGAAGGCCTGAAAAAATGGGGCGTTCGTGTCATACAGGACGACGTTACCGGCGTTGATGCCGGGAAGCGTTCGATCCGGCTGGCCAAAGGCGGCGAGATGAGCTACGACCGGCTGGTGCTTTCACCGGGCATCGACTTCATGTACGAGCAGATCCCCGGCCTCAACAATGCCGATGCGCAAGGGAAAATCCTGCACGCCTGGAAAGCGGGCGCGCAAACGGTGGCACTGCGCAAGCAGCTCGAAGACATGAAAGACGGTGGTGTTTACGCGATCACGGTACCGAAAGCCCCTTACCGCTGCCCACCCGGCCCCTACGAACGCGCCAGCGTGATCGCCGGCTACTTCAAGGCAAAAAAGCCAAAATCAAAAGTCCTGATTCTCGATGCCAACGAAGAGGTCGTATCCAAGAAAGGTCTGTTCATCAAGGCCTGGGCAGACCTTTACCCGGGCATGCTTGAATACCGGCCGAACAGCGAACTACGCGATGTTGACGTCGCCAGTCGTACCGCGATACTTGAATTCGACAAGGTTAAAGCCGACGTGCTCAATATCGTTCCAGCACAGCGCGCAGGCGATATCGCCGCAAAATCGGGCCTGAAACTGATCAACAGCCGCTGGGTCGATATCGACTGGCTGTCGATGGAATCGGTCAGCACACCGGGCATCCACGTCCTCGGCGACGCCATTTTCCCGGCGGCGACCATGCCGAAATCGGGGCATATGGCTAACCAGCATGCGAAACTGGCTGCTGCAGCGATTCTCAACCTGCTCGCCGGGCAGGCGCCCAATCCCGCGCCGCTGTTGATGAACACCTGCTATAGCTTCGTCGATTCAAACAACGCCATCCATGTGGCGTCAGTGCATCAATACGATGCCGGGAAGAAGACCATGTTGCCGGTACAGGGGGCCGGCGGGGTCTCCAGCGCGCGCAACGAAATGGAAGGCAAATCGGCTATCGGCTGGTCGAAGAACATCTGGGCCGACATGCTGACGTAAACCAGCAGACGAAAAAAAACCTCGCCCAATCAGCGAGGTTTTTTTGCCACAGCCGAATTACTTCAGCTTGGTTTCTTTGTAAATCACATGCTTGCGGACTTTGGGATCGTACTTCTTGATCTCCATTTTTTCCGGCATGGTGCGCTTGTTCTTGGTCGTGGTGTAGAAGTGACCGGTACCAGCGGTTGACTCCAGCTTGATCTTTTCACGCATGGCTGCAGCTCCTTATCAGATCTCGCCGCGGGCGCGCAGATCTGCGAGCACGACGTCGATACCGTTTTTGTCGATGGTGCGCAGACCGGCGTTGGATACGCGCAGGCGCACCCAGTGGTTTTCGCTCTCAACCCAGAAACGGCGGTACTGCAGATTCGGGAGGAAGCGGCGCTTCGTTCTATTGTTGGCATGGGAAACATTGTTCCCAACCATCGGGCCCTTACCCGTTACTTGGCAGACACGCGCCATGATTGTTGCTCCAGTTGATCTTGGGAAGAAAGGCGGCGATTTTAGCGCAAACGGGTCACCCTGTTCAAGTACTTTTTACAAACAACGTCGTATCGACTGCTATAACAGACCTCTTTCCGCGAAGGACAGAGGTTGCGACTGGCCGGCAACAATGAAGTGATCGAGTACTTTGACATCGACCAAAGCCAAGGCCTGCTTGAGTTCGCGCGTCAATAGCTCGTCGGCGCGCGACGGCTCGCACAAACCTGACGGGTGATTGTGCGCCAGCACAACAGCTGCTGCGTTATGGCCCAAAGCACGCTTCACCACCTCACGCGGATAAACACTGGTTTGTGTCAATGTGCCGCGAAACAGCTCCTCGGCCGCAATCAGTCGGTTTTGCGCATCGAGCCAGAGGGCAAAAAATACCTCTTGCGGCAGCCCCGCCAGGTGCAGGCGCAAATAATCACGTACGGCGCCCGGCGAAGCAAAGGCGTTTCCCTGAACCATCTGTTCCGCCAATGCGCGACGCGACATTTCGAGCACCGCCTGCAACTGAACATATTTGGCCGGCCCGATGCCATGCACTTCCGACAGCGCGGTCGAACTAGCCGCAAACAACCGGTTCAAACCACCAAAACGTCCAAGTAAATCACGCGCCAGATCGACCGCACTTTTCCCCGTCACGCCGACGCGCAGAAAAATCGCCAGCAATTCGGCATCCGACAAGGCAGCCGCGCCCTGCGCCAGCAGTCGCTCGCGCGGACGTTCGTCTGCGGGCCAGTCAGTAATCGCCATCACATTTCTCAAGTAGAATGGAGCAATCCACATTCTACTGGCAAGACAATGGAATTACAGGGAAAACATATCGCACTCGGCGTCACCGGCGGCATCGCTGCCTACAAGGCAGCCGAACTGGTTCGCCTGCTGATCAAGCAAGGCGCTTCAGTGCAAGTGGCGATGACCGAAGCGGCAACGCACTTCGTCACGCCGGTCACCTTCCAGGCGCTGTCCGGCAAGCCGGTATTTACCGACCAGTGGGATCCGCGCGTTGCCAACAACATGGCACACATCGACCTCTCGCGCGAAGCCGATGCGCTACTCGTGGCGCCCGCCTCGGCCGATTTTCTCGCCAAGGTCGCACACGGCCTGGCCGACGACCTGCTGACCACGCTAGTGCTCGCGCGTGACTGCCCGCTCCTGGTCGCGCCCGCCATGAACCGCCAGATGTGGGAAAACCCGGCCACCCGCCGCAACATCGCCACGCTGATCGCTGACGGCGTGGCCATCCTCGGCCCCGGCTGTGGCGATCAGGCGTGTGGTGAAAGCGGCCTCGGCCGCATGATCGAACCCGAAGAAATCGTTGCCGAACTGATCGCGCATTTCCAGCCCAAATTGCTCACCGGAAAACGCCTGTTGATGACCGCCGGGCCGACCTTCGAAGCCATCGACCCGGTACGCGGCATCACCAACCTCTCCTCGGGCAAGATGGGCTACGCCATTGCCCGCGCAGCCCACGAAGCCGGCGCTGAAGTCACCCTCGTTTCCGGCCCGGTCAACCTGCCCTGCCCGCATGGCGTACTGCGCGTCGATGTAAGCAGCGCCCGGCAAATGTGCGATGCGGTACTGCACCGCGTGGCGAACAGCGA
>JBIKLY010000144.1:0-4735 GCA_044359525.1 Rhodocyclaceae bacterium
GGCGTGTGGCGAATCCGGTCTCGGCCGCATGATCGAACCCGAAGAAATCGTCGCCGAACTGATCGCTCACTTTCAGCCCAAGCTGCTCGCCGGCAAACGCCTGTTGATGACCGCCGGCCCGACCTTTGAGGCCATCGACCCGGTGCGCGGCATCACCAACCTCTCCTCGGGCAAGATGGGCTACGCCATTGCCCGTGCGGCGCACGAAGCCGGCGCTGAAGTCACCCTTGTTTCCGGCCCGGTCAACCTTCCCTGCCCGCATGGCGTGCTGCGCGTCGACGTAAGCAGCGCCCGGCAAATGTGCGATGCGGTACTGCACCGCGTGGCGAACAGCGATGTTTTCGTCGCCGTTGCCGCTGTCGCCGACTACCGCCCGGCCAAACCTGCCGGGCAAAAGATCAAGAAAGATGGCAGCGCACCGCCGGCCCTCGAACTCGTACAGAACCCGGATATCCTTGCTGAAGTAGCGGCACGACCGGAGCCGCCCCTATGCGTTGGCTTTGCGGCAGAAAGCGAAAACCTGCACGAATACGCTGAAAAGAAACGCCGTGCCAAGAAGATTCCGCTGATCGTCGGCAACCTGATCCAGCACGGCTTTGGCGGCGACAACAACACGCTGATCCTCTTTGACGATGACGGCCAGCACCCGCTGGCCCCGGCGCCGAAAATCGAACTTGCGCGCCAGCTGGTGGCGCGCATCGCCACCCTGCTGGAGAAACACTAATGCACCGTATCGACGTCCGTATCCTCGACCCGCGCCTGAAAGACAGCCCGCCGCACTACGCCACGCCGGGTTCGGCCGGCCTCGATCTGCGCGCCTGTATTGAGTCCCCATTGAAGATCCACCCCGGCGACACCATGCTGATCCCGACCGGCATCGCCATCCACCTCGCCGACCCCGGCCTCGCCGCAATGATCCTGCCGCGCTCGGGGCTGGGTCACAAATACGGCATCGTGCTGGGCAATCTGGTCGGCCTGATTGATTCCGACTATCAGGGCGAAATCATGGTATCGACCTGGAATCGGGGCAAGGAAAGCTTCACCCTCAACCCGCTCGACCGGCTGGCACAACTGGTCGTCGTCCCGGTGTTACAGGTGGCGTTCAACGTGGTCGACGAATTCGACATGAGCACCCGCGGCGAGGGCGGTTTCGGCAGCACCGGCAAGAGCTGACCGTACGTAATAAATTCAAAAACTTACCGCAGAGGCGCAGAGGCGCAGAGGAAACGCAGAGAAAAGCAAATTGTTTTAAGGTTTTCTCTGCGAAATCTGCGCGCAGCCTGGCCTTGGGCCACTGCGTCTCTGCGCCTCTGCGGTAGGGTTTAAAGCTTTTTCACGATTACCGAGCGCGGCCGAACTCAGCCCCGACGGCGCCAGCCGACCCAGACGCCGACCAGTAGAAACCCCGAAAAACAAAGCACCGACCAGTTAGCCAGCGTCAAGCCAAGGATGTACTCCTTGCTCGTACAAAAACCGGTGGCCATGAACATGAAGGGCCACTGCATGCCCAGCCAATCGACCAGTTGTTCGATCAGGTTCGGTTCGCCGAAGCCGCACTGCGTAGCAGCCTCGGGATAGAGCTGCATCCAGCTCTGGTACACCGCCGTCGCCAAGCCGCCGGCGCAAAGCAAGCCAATCACAGCACCCCATAGACGCCGCGCACCGGGCAGCAGCACACCAAACAAAGCCACTGCGCCAACGAGCAGATAAAGTACCCGCTGAAAAATACACAAAGGGCACGGATTGATGCGCATCAGTTCGCCAACCACCAAGCCACTGCCGACCAACCCGACGGCAGCCAGAAATATCGCGGCAAAGCCGGCACGCGCCGACAGGCGCTGCACAAACCCAATGCAATCAGAGCAGTTCATACGACACAACCTCAACAATTCAAGCCGTGGATTCTAAGTCAATTGATGAGACCGACCAAACCGGGCCCTTGTTCAATGAGATGAAAGCCTAAACGGCTTCTTCGCTCGCTCGATTTTTCCGCAGACGTTTATCCGACGCCCGCAACCCGTTATGATTGCGCCATGACAATACACATACTACTGGTCGAGGACGATGAGCGCCTCGCTGAACTAACCGCCGAATACCTGCGCAAAAACGACTATGAGGTCGCCATCGAAGCACGTGGCGACACCGCCGAAGCGCGCATCCTCAGTGACCGGCCCGACCTCGTGATTCTCGACGTGATGCTGCCCGGCAAGGACGGTTTCGAAGTCTGCCGCGCAGTTCGCCCGCTCTACGCCGGGGTGATCCTGATGCTCACGGCGCGCGACGAAGACTTCGACCAGATTCTTGGCCTCGAACTGGGCGCCGACGACTATATTTCCAAACCGGTACAGCCGCGCCTGCTGCTCGCCCGCATCAAAGCGCTGTTACGCCGCACGCCAGGCGTCGTCGAGGCGGCCACAGACGATGAAACGGCACGTGCAGAACTGACCTTTGGCAGCTTCCACATCAGCCAGGCAACGCGCAGCGCCCATCTCGCCGCCGAGGCAATCGACCTGACCACCGCCGAATTCGATTTGCTCTGGCTACTGGCCCAGCACGCCGGCAGCATTCTCTCGCGCGACGATCTGCTGCAGCAGCTGCGCGGCATTGGCTTCGACGGGCTGGATCGCTCGATCGATGCCCGCATCTCGCGCTTGCGGCGAAAACTCGGCGACGACCCGGAAAATCCGACCCGCATCAAAACCGTACGCGGTAAAGGCTACCTGTTCAGCAAGCATGACTGGCAATAACGGCAACGGTAGCAACAACAAGCTGCTGGCCATCCTCGGCCGCTACAAGCCGGCACCCTGGCGCGGGCGTTATAGTCTTTCGCGGCTGTTTTTCAATTTCTATCTGCTGGTGATGGGCTCCTTTGTCGCCGTTGCCATCTTTGCCGACTTCGTCATCTCCACTGCCGTCAAAGGCATTACCGACGATTACACCAGCCGTTTCATGCGCGGCACGATCGTTCTGATCGAAGACGAACTGTTCCGCAAACCGCGTTCCGAATGGCCAAAAGCCATCAAGGCACTCGACAACAAGTTCGCCTACAAGCTCGAAATCATCGACCGATGGACGCTCAAGCTGCCAAAAAAGCAGGCCGAAAAGCTCGACGCCGGCGAACTGGCGATTGATGCTGAAGGCGACGTCCTCTACCACCGGCTGAAACAAAGCTCACAGATCCTTGCCGTCGGCCCGCTCTCGCCCGACAGAAACCCGGAATACCAGCGCGGCATGCCGCTCGAATTGCGCATCCGCCTGCTCACCTGGAGTCTCATCGGCCTCTGTCTGGCGATTGCCGTCTGGTTCTGGGTGCGCCCCGTGTGGCGCGATCTGGAGGCCATGCGCCAGACCGCGCGCGCGTTGGGTGAAGGGCAGTTCGAAGCACGCGCCCCGGCAGCGCGCAGCCGCGCCTTCGAATTGCTGGCCGAAACACTGAATGGCATGGCCGAACGCATCCAGCGACTGATCGCGACACAGAAAGAGCTCTCCAGCGCCATCTCGCACGAATTACGCACACCAATCGCGCGCATGCGCTTTGCGCTCGAAATGCTCGCCGAGACGGACGAACGAAGCGAACGTGAGCGCTTGTGGCGGATGATGGAAGCCGATCTTGACGAACTCGACAGCCTGATCGACTCCAGCCTGACCTACGCCCGCTTCGAGCGCGAACACCCCGACCTTCACCTGACGCCGGTTGAACTGGCCCCGTGGCTGGAAGAAGAAGTCGAGGCAGTACGAATCCTCGGCCGCTCGCTTGAACTGAGTGTTGACACCTCAAAATTGCCGGCATCGCAACGTGTCGAACTCGACCGGAAAAGCATGCCCTATGCAGTAAAAAATCTCTTGCGCAACGCGATCAAATACGCCCGGAAAAACATCGTCGTCAGCGCCGAGGTCTGCGGCGATCATGTACTACTGCACGTTGACGACGATGGCATTGGCATTCCACCGGAAGAACGCGAGCGTGTCTTCTCGGCCTTTACCCGGCTGGATCGCTCACGCGACCGGGCGACTGGCGGCTACGGCCTCGGTCTGGCGATTGCCCGCCTGGT
This sequence comes from Rhodocyclaceae bacterium, assembly GCA_044359525.1. Lineage (GTDB taxonomy): Bacteria > Pseudomonadota > Gammaproteobacteria > Burkholderiales > Rhodocyclaceae > CAJBIL01. The sequence goes on from JBIKLY010000144.1 coordinate 4,053, forward strand.
TCTTGAACAACACGGCGGCAACGCCAGTGCCGGCGAATCTTCACTCGGTGGCGCCCGCTTTACACTGAGCTGGCCACTGTTACAAACGGTCACGAAAACCTGACGCAAGCCCTGCAGACGGACGTCCTTCATCGAACTATCATCACTGCTCAAGATGACAACAACGATGGAAGAGAACGAAATGAACGAATTCAATCAGATCCGCGAGCGCTTTCTCGCCGACACCCGCCAGCATTTTCAGTGCGCGCAAACACTTTCCGGCGGCAACTCCCGTTCAGTCGCGCCAACCAGAACACCCTGCCGCGCCGGCACCGGTGACGCAAGCGCCCGGCAAACCAGCGCTTAAACACCATGGCAGGCCCACCAACGACCTTCCCGGTCGGCGAGGCCGTCGGCTTTTTTGTCGGTATTGTTGCGTGGTATCTGCTTGCCGAAGGACGTATCGAAATCGTCAAGGCGCTCCTGATTACCGCGCCCTGCTCACTGATCTGGTATGGCATACGCTACTGGTACGAGCAGATTCGTCAGAAGAAGCAATGAACCTGGAAAACTCAGTTACAAGCTCTTTCGACATGCCCCGAAGGAAACACCCTTGGGGTGCAGAGAACACAGAGCTACAGAGGGCACGGAGGTAAAGCTTTAACTCACCAACTGGGTGAGTCGTCATTTCAAGCGATCTCTCT
>JBIKLY010000077.1:0-16871 GCA_044359525.1 Rhodocyclaceae bacterium
GTCCTGCTGCAGCATCAGCCACTGCGCTTCGATGTAGTCCTTGGCGTGGCCCCAGTCGCGCAGGGAGTCCATGTTGCCGAGGTAGAGGCAGTCTTGCAGGTTGAGTTTGATGCGTGCCAGGGCGCGGGTGATCTTGCGGGTGACGAAGGTTTCGCCGCGCAGGGGGGATTCGTGGTTGAAGAGGATGCCGTTACAGGCGTAGAGGCCGTAGGCTTCGCGGTAGTTGACGGTGATCCAGTAGGCGTACATCTTGGCCACGGCGTAGGGGCTGCGCGGGTAGAAGGGGGTGGTTTCCTTCTGCGGGGTTTCCTGGACGAGACCGTAGAGCTCGGAGGTGCTGGCCTGGTAGAAGCGGGTTTTCTTTTCGAGGCCGAGAATGCGGATGGCTTCGAGGATGCGCAGGGTGCCGATGCCGTCGGCGTTGGCGGTGTATTCGGGGGTTTCAAAGCTGACCGCGACGTGGCTCATGGCGGCGAGGTTGTAGATTTCGTCGGGCTGCACCTGCTGAATGATGCGGATGAGGTTGGTCGAGTCGGTCAGGTCGCCGTAGTGCAGGATGAAATTCTTGTTCTCGACGTGCGGGTCCTGGTACAGGTGGTCGATGCGGTCGGTGTTGAAGAGCGAGGCACGGCGCTTGATGCCGTGAACGATATAGCCCTTCTTGAGCAGGAATTCGGCAAGGTAGGCGCCGTCCTGGCCGGTGATGCCGGTAATGAGTGCGGTTTTGGTCATGATTTCCTGCCAAGCTTTCAAGGCGAACGATTATAACGGTTCGCCCAAAACAGCGCTTTGTTGCTTTATTTCTGAAAAGAAACGCGCTCAGACAACAAAGGAGCGACAGCATCCTTTGACGAAAGGCTTGGTAGCCCCTGGATAGGCCAATCTATCGCCAGCGCCGGATCGTTCCAGGCGATGCTGCGCTCATACTCCGGCGCGTAATAGTCAGTCGTCTTGTAGAGAAATTCAGCCGAATCGCTCAATACCAGAAAGCCATGTGCCAGGCCGGCGGGAACCCACATCTGCAGCTTGTTTTCGGCCGACAGTACCTTGCCTACCCACTGCCCGAAAGTCGACGAGCCCTTGCGGATATCGACCGCCATGTCAAACACTTCACCGGCAACGACGCGCACCAGCTTGCCTTGCGCTTTCGGCGGGAGCTGATAGTGCAGGCCGCGCAATACGTTTTTTGCGCTTTTCGAGTGGTTATCCTGGACAAACTGCAAATCGAGGCCGGTCGCCTCGTTGAAAGCCTGCTGGTTGAAGCTTTCATAGAAAAACCCGCGATCGTCGCCGAAAACCTTCGGTTCGATCAGTAAAACATCGGGGATCACCAGCGCAGTGACTTTCATCCGAACACCCGCTCGCGCAGCAATCCGAACAGATACTGCCCATAACCCGACTTGCCCAGCGCCTGCGCCAGCTGCTCAAGCCGGGCGTCGTCGATCCAGCCGTGACGCCAGGCGATCTCCTCCGGCGCCGCCACTTTCAGCCCCTGCCGTTTTTCAATGGTCTGGATGAACTGGCTGGCTTCGAGCATCGACTCGTGCGTTCCGGTATCCAGCCAGGCATAGCCGCGCCCCATCGTTTCGACGTTGAGCCGGCCCTGTTCAAGGTACAAGCGATTGAGATCGGTGATTTCCAGCTCGCCGCGCGGAGAAGGCCTGACCGTCTTGGCCAGTTCAACCACATCGGTGTCGTAAAAGTAGAGCCCGGTCACGGCGTAGCGGGATTTTGGCGCCTGCGGCTTTTCTTCGAGACTGACCGCCCGCCCCTCGGTATCGAATTCGACAACGCCATAACGCTCGGGATCCTGCACGGCGTAGGCAAAAACGGTGGCGCCCTCGGTCTGCTGCCCGGCGCGCTGCAGCAGCGTGGCGAAATCGTGGCCGTAGAAAAGATTATCGCCAAGCACCAGCGCCGACAGATCGTTGCCGATAAACTGCTCGCCGATCAGGAAGGCCTGCGCCAGACCGTCCGGCGACGGCTGCACGGCATAGCTCAGGCTGATTCCCCACTGGCTGCCGTCACCGAGCAGCTGTTCGAAACGCGGCGTATCCTGCGGCGTCGAAATGATCAGCACATCCCTGATCCCGGCCAGCAGCAGCGTGCTCAACGGGTAGTAGATCATCGGCTTGTCGAAGATCGGCAGCAACTGCTTGGAAATCACCTGCGTCGCCGGGTAAAGACGGGTGCCGGACCCCCCGGCGAGGATGATGCCTTTGCGTTTGGTCGTAGCCACTTATTGCTTCTCCGTTATGTCGATTGGGTCGATCGCCCAGCCTCGTTGCTCAATTTCGGCAATCATTTTACTGGCTGTGGTGATGAGTGCCGGCACAAAAGCGTGACCGGTTTGCAAGGCACTATTGAGCACGGCAGGATCTTCAACGTACTCATGAATCATCTGGTTTCTGAGGCTGCGCATGGTCATCCATTCATCAGCGGACTTGAGCAACCCCAAGCGTTCGGCCCGGTCAAGATTATCGACGGCGGCAGACGGTTTTTCACCGAGGGCGGCGAGGAGCAAGGGCAACAACTTGTCCCCCACAGTGTCCTGCAGGCGACCAAACCTGCCGACAAAAGCTTCCACCCGCTCTGCCAGGTCAGGATTTTCTTCGAGCCGGCTTGCCTGCTCCAGGGTAAACAATGCGCCGAACAGGCGCTGATCCGTCATGGCAAGATGTTTACATTCCTTGCGCACGACGCGGGTTAAAAATTGCAGGCGCAGCGCTATTTTCGGGTCCAGCGTCATAGCAACTTCCCTTCTTTGAACGCCACCTCATGAATCGGCAAGCGCATCAAGTTTGGCGCACTGAGCAGCACATCGACCTTGCGTCCGTGCATGGCGCGCGACACCCGGGCGGACATCTGCGCAGCGATGAGCGCGGGGTTGTCCACGGGTTCCGGCAATTCAAGCATCAGGTCGAGATCGCCACCGTGCGCCATGTCGTCCAGCCTGGAGCCAAAAACCCGCACGCGGGACTGGCTGCCCGCCACCTGTTGGGCCAGTTGGCGAATAATCTGGATTTGCTGCTCAGTCAGACGCATGTTTTTGTTTCTCTCGAATTTTTTTCACGCCCTAAATCTCGCGCACGCGCAGAAAACTGGCAAATCTCGGCAGCCCCCGGCTGGTCAGCTCGCGATAGCGGTAGGTGACAATTGTACCGATTGGCGGCGGGTTGCGGCGACTGGCTTCGCTCAGGCCAGTGCCGAGCAGGAACTCGACACCGTCGGCAGTACGCACGCGCAGGGCGCCGAGCATTCCGGCATATTTGCCCTGGCCCGGCTGGTGGGCGATCACCGTCGCCTCGGCGTCGTTCCATGGTTTCATCTTGAGCAGAACGTCGCTGCGCCCGGTGGTGTAAAGGGCGTCGGCGCGGTGCAGCATCAGACCCTCGCCGCCGGCCTTGACGACTTCGGCAAGCTTCCGCGCCAGCGCCTGGCGGTTACCGATCTCGAATTGCTCGACCGCCTGCAACCAGGGCACGCCTGCTGCGGCCAGCACTTCGCGCAAGGTCTGCACGCGCTGACGAAACGTATCAGGCGCCTGCGGCAATTCAAAGACCAGATAACGTACCTGCCGCCACTCGGCATCATCCGGCGCTTGCCGGCGTACGGTGCCGGACAGCCGTTCGAACTGCCCCCGGCCTATCCACAATTCGCCGTCCAGCGCCCGTGCCGGAAAGTTCTCGACGAACCAGCGTGGCGCATTAATCGGATTGCCGTTACGCGTGCGCAAGACCTGCCCATCCCAGTAGGCACGCACCCCGTCGTACTTTTCGCTGACCAGATAGAGCGCGACATCGGCCTGCCCGTTCTCGGTTTCGGCCAGCAGCAGCGGCAGGGGTTCGGCGGCCGGCGCGGGCAGTACTGCCGTGACCATCGCCGCAAGGAACAATGCTTGAACCATCGGCTTCCATCGCATCACCGCACCTCCGGGGACTTGTATTTTTGCAGGAGCGCAGATTTCTGCGCGATCAGCATCGCGCAGAAATCTGCGCTCCTACACGGTTTTCAGGTCGTCAATAGCCGTTCGCTTGCTTGATCGCCAGCAGCTGCAGCATGCGCTCCAGATACGGCTGCCAGTCGGGCATCTCCAGGCCGAAATCGGCTTCCAGACGCGCGCAGTCGAGACGGGAATTGGCCGGCCGCGGCGCCGGCAAGGGGTAATCCGCCGTGCCGATCGCGGCGATCGACCCGGGCGCCGGCAATCCGCTGAAACCCGGCGTGCGGCTGGCGCAGTCGACGATCGTCCGCGCAAAGCCGCACCAGCTGACCGGATTGGCAGCCGCCAGGTGATAGAGACTGGCGCCGTCCGGCAGGTTTTCGCCGCGCCGCACGGCGGCCAGCGCCAGGCCGGTGACGCTGGAAATCAGCGCGGCCGGCGTCGGCGAGCCGACCTGGTCGTCGACGATGCGCAGGGCGCGCCCTTCGCCGGCCAGCCGCAGGATGGTCTTGACGAAATTATTGCCGCGCGCGCCGAACACCCAGCTGGTGCGGAAAATCAGCGCGCGGCACCCGGCGGCGGCAATCGCCTGCTCGCCGGCGAGCTTGCTCCGCCCATAAACGGACTGCGGATTCGGCGCATCGCTTTCAACGTAAGGCGTCGCCTTGCGGCCGTCGAAAACGTAGTCCGTCGAATAATGCACGAGCAGTGCACCGAGCGCCCGCGCTTCCTCGGCCATCGCGGCCGGCGCTTCGGCGTTGATCGCGGCGGCGCGCTGCGGCTCGCTCTCGGCGCGATCGACGGCGGTATAAGCGGCGGCATTGACGATGATTTTCGGCCGCGCTGAACGAATGATCGCGCGCAGCTGCCTGCTGTCGGCCAGATCGCACTCACCCCGCCCGAGCGCCGTCACCGTGCCGAGCGGCGCCAGCGAGCGCTGCAGTTGCCAGCCGACCTGGCCGTCCTTGCCGAAGAGGAGGATCGGCGTCATTTGCGGTCGGCGTAATTGGTTTCGGTCCACTGCCGGTAGGCGCCGCTCGTCACATTGCTCACCCACGCAGCGTTCTCCAGGTACCAGCGCACGGTTTTCTCGATGCCGGTAGTGAAGGTCTCGGCCGGCCGCCAGCCGAGTTCGCGCTCGATTTTCGTCGCGTCGATCGCGTAGCGACGGTCATGGCCAGGTCTGTCCTTGACGTAGGTGATCTGCTCGCGGTACGAGCCGGCAGCGCGCGGCGACAGCGCATCGAGCAGATCGCACACCGTATGCACGACTTCGAGGTTGGTCATCTCGTTCCAGCCGCCGATGTTGTAGGTCTCGCCGGGAACACCCGCCGCCAGGGCGCGCCGGATCGCTGCGCAGTGGTCGCCGACGTACAGCCAGTCGCGCACATTGCTGCCGTCGCCGTAGATCGGCAGCGGCTTGCCGGCCAGCGCGTTATGGATGATCAGCGGGATGAGCTTTTCCGGGAAGTGGTAAGGCCCGTAGTTGTTCGAACAGTTGGTCGTCAGCACCGGCACGCCGTAGGTGTGGTGATAGGCGCGCACCAGATGGTCGGACGCGGCCTTCGACGCCGAGTACGGGCTGTTCGGCTGGTACTGGTGCGTCTCGGCAAACGGCGCATCGAGCTCGCCGAGCGAGCCATAGACCTCGTCGGTCGATACGTGCAGAAAGCGGAAAGCGGCCTTTTCGCCGTCGCTCATCGTGCCGAAGTATGCGCGCACGCTTTCGAGCAGGTTGAAGGTGCCGACGATGTTGGTCTGGATGAATTCGCCGGGGCCGTGGATCGACCGGTCGACGTGGCTCTCGGCGGCGAAATTGACGATCGCGCGCGGCCGGTGCTGCGCGAGCAGAGCGGCGACCAGCGCGCTGTCGCCGATGTCCCCCTGGACGAATACATGACGTTGATCGCCGTGCAGCGCAGCGAGATTTTCGAGGTTGCCGGCGTAGGTCAGCTTGTCGAGGTTGAGCACAGGCTCGTCGCATTCGCGCAGCCAGCCGAGAACGAAATTGGCGCCGATGAAGCCCGCACCGCCGGTCACAAGAATCACGAGAAACTCCCTTTACGTTTTGTCCGCGACATCGATCGGGCTTCTGCAGCCGGGTCGATCCCCTATAATGCCGTTTTCCGGCAAACGCCCATTTTAACAGCCGATGCGCATACTTCTGGTCAAAACCTCGTCGCTCGGTGACGTCATTCACAACCTGCCGGTGGTCAGTGATCTGCGCCGCAGCTTTCCCGACGCGCAGATCGACTGGTGCGTCGAAGCGTCCTTCGCCGACATTCCGCGCCTGCATCCGGCGGTTCATGAAATCATCCCGGTCGCCGTCCGGCGCTGGCGCAGGCAGCTGATGCGACTGGCCACCTGGCGCGAGATTGGCGAATTCCGGCAACGGCTGGCCAGCGTGCCTTACGATGTAATCCTCGACACGCAGGGACTGCTGAAGAGCGCGCTGATCGCCCGCCAGGCGAACGGCAGGCACTGCGGCTACGCCGCCGAAGCGGCGCGCGAACCGCTGGCCGCCCGCTTCTACGACAACACCTTCGTCATCCCGCGCAATGTGCATGCCGTCGAACGCAACCGCTGGCTGGCCGCCGCCGCCTTCGACTACCCGGTCGATTTGCCGCTCGATTACGGCATCGCGCCGGCCGACGCCGACCTGCCCTGGCTGGCTGCCGGTCGCTACGCCGTGCTGCTCACCGCGACCAGCCGCGACGACAAGCTGTGGGATGAAGCGAACTGGATCGAACTGGCGCGTGCGCTGATTAACCGTGGTCTGTCCCCGATTTTTCCTTCGGGCAGTGTGCTTGAGCGCCAGCGCGCCGAACGTCTGGCGGTGGTGCTCGATGGCGCCATCGTCGCGCCGCCCTTGAGTCTGCGCGAACTGTCGGCGCTGATCGGGCGGGCGGCGCTGGCGATCGGCGTCGATACCGGCCTCGCCCACCTTGCCGCCGCGCTGCGCGTGCCGACCATCGCCCTCTACATAACGACCGATCCGGCGCTGACCGGCGTGCATGGCACGGGCTTCATCCGCAACCTTGGCCGACCCGGGTGTCCGCCGCCGGTCGACGAAGTGCTCGCCGTCGCCGAACAGGCCTTGCGCTGATGGCCCGCCTGCTTTACTCGCTGCTCTTCTACCTGGCGACGCCGCTGATCTGGCTGCGCCTGCTCTGGCGGGCGCGCAAACAGCCCGAGTATCTGCAGCACCTCGGCGAACGTTACGGCTTTTATCCCGTCCCGGCGAAGCGCCCGCTGATCTGGCTGCACGCCGTCTCGGTCGGCGAAACGCGCGCCGCCGCGCCGCTCATCGACGCGCTGCTGTACGCCTATCCGGCGCACGCCCTGCTGCTCACGCACATGACGCCGACCGGGCGGGAAACCGGCGCCGACTACGTGGCCAAGTATCCCGGACGCCTGTTCCAGGCCTACCTGCCCTACGACCTGCCCGACGCCTGCGGACGTTTTCTCGGCCACTTTCAGCCAGACTTCGGGCTGCTCATGGAGACCGAGCTATGGCCCAACCTGATCGCTGCCGCCAGCCTGCGCAGGATTCCCGTTGCCCTGATCAACGCCCGGCTCTCGGCGCGCTCGCAGCGCGGCTACGCGCGTCTGGACAGCCTGATCCGTCCGGCGCTGGCGGCATTGAGCGCCGTCGCGGCGCAAACGCCGGCCGATGCCGAGCGCCTGAACGCGCTTGGCGCACGCAATGTCCGGGTATGCGGCAACCTGAAATTCGACGTCACGCCTGATGCCGAAAAACTGGCCCTCGGCGCCACCTGGAAGGGCGCGCTGGGCAAGCGTCCGGCCTGGCTCGTGGCCAGCACGCGCGAAGGCGAGGAAGTGCTGATTGTCGACGCGCTGGAAAAAGCGAATATTCCCGGCGTGTTGCTGCTGCTCGTTCCGCGCCATCCGCAGCGCTTCGCCGAAGTCGCGGCGCTGCTGCGCGAGCGTGGCCTGACGCTCTGCCGGCGCAGCGAGAACGCCCTGCCCGACGCCGCAACGCAGGTCTGGCTCGGCGACAGCATGGGCGAAATGGCGGCTTACTACGCGGCGGCTGATCTCGCGCTGATCGGCGGCAGCCTGCTGCCGTTTGGCGGGCAGAACCTGATCGAGGCGGCAGCCTGTGGCTGCCCGGTGCTGGTCGGCCCGCACACTTTCAACTTCGCACAGGCAACGGAAGACGCCATCGCCGGCGGCGCGGCATTGCGAATTGCCGACGCCAACGAGGCAGCCGATACGGCACGGAAACTACTGGAGGATGGTGCAGCACTGCAAGCAATGCGCAATGCTGCCTTGAACTTCACTCAGGCGCACCGCGGCGCGACGCAGCGAACCGTCGCGCTGATTGAGGAAATTACTGGGCCTCGAACAACGGATTGATCTGTTCCAGATCGGCCTCACCGAGCGAACCGACGGCGGCTTTCAGCTTGAGCTGGGAAAGCAGCGTGTCAAAACGCGCCTTGGCCAGATCACGCTTGGTGATGTAGACCTGCTGCTCGGCGTTGAGCACGTCGATGTTGATACGCACACCGACTTCGTAACCCAGCTTGTTCGAATCGAGCGCGCTGGTGCTTGAGATCAACGCCGCCTCCAGTGCGCGCACCTGCGCCAGACCATTCACCACGCCGAGATAGGACTGGCGTGCGCCGAGGGTAGCCGTGCGCCTGGCACTTTCCAGCGCCGCCTCGGCAGCACTGCGATTCGCGACCGCCTCGCGGGTTTTTGAATTGACGTAGCCACCCTGAAAGAGCGGAATATTAAGTTGAAGCCCGATATTGCGTGAATTCGTTTCCAGGCTATCGTTGCCGGCGAAGGAAAGCGCTGAATTGTTCTTGCCGTAGTTGGCCACCACATCAACGGTGGGATAGTGCCCGGCCCGCACGCGCTCGACTTCCTTGTCGGCCACCTCGGCTGCTGCCTGCTGCGCCTGCACGGTAAAACTGTCCTTCTCGGCAGCATCGACCCACTTGTCCATGCTCGCCGGTTGCGGCGGAACCAGCACCGCCTGCGGCTTGAGGCGGTTGAGTTCGCCCGGATCCTTGCCGACCACGACGCGTAAAGCGTAACGCTTGACCTCCAGATCGCTGTCGGCGGCAATCTCCTGTGCGCTCGCCAGATCGAAGCGCGCCTGCGCCTCATGCGAATCGGTGACGGTTGTTGTTCCGACCTCGAAATTCTTTTTCGCCTGTTCGAGCTGCTGCGCAATCGCCGTCTTGTTGGAGCGTACCGAACGCAGATTTTCCTGCGCATTGAGTACATCAAAGTAAGCCTGTGCAACGCGCAGAATCAAATCCTGCGAGGCTTGCGCGAAATTCGCCTCGGCTTGCACGACCTGCAGTTTTGACTGCCCGTACTGCACGAAATTCTGCCAGCGGAACAAGGGCTGCGTCAGAACGACATTGTAGGCATTGGTATTGTAATCTCGCTCAATCTTTGGATTGGAGTTCAGCCGGTACTTGTTCTCGTTCCATACCGTATTAGCCGTGGCGTCGATTTTTGGCAACAATCCGGCGACGCCTTGCGGCAGTTTTTCACGACCCGCCTCGGCTGCCGCACGGGCAGCCGCATACTGCGCATCGTTGACCAGGGCTTCGCGATAAACCTGTATCAGATCGGCGGCCAGAACCGGCGTAGCCACAAACAGCGCCGTCAGCAACAAAGGGATTTTCTTGATCAGAGGCATCAACGGTCTCGCTTTCAATATTTGCGCATGCCTGGATCGACATCCTGCGCCCACGCATCAACACCACCAGCAAGGTTATAAATCGAACCAAAACCTTTGCCTTCGAGGAACATCGCCACTTGCATGCTGCGCATGCCATGATGGCAAATCACCACCACAGCGGACGCCACATCAAGCTCCGCCCAGCGCGATGGCACCAGCTGCATCGGCATCAGCAGCGAACCGGCAAGCTGGCAGAGTTCATACTCCCAAGGCTCACGCACATCAAGCAGCACCGGAGACTGGTGTGCGCCGGCTTCGGAAGCAGCGCATTTTGCAAGCCAGTCCGCCAGTTGATGCGTGGAAATCTGCTGCATTCACATCCCTAAAATCAGAAAACGAAGGAATCGCCCCGTCCTGCATTCACCAAAGGCGCAACAACCGTTTCAAAAAGATTAATCGTGTTGAAAGCGTCTTCACCGGTACGCGTGACAAGCTGCGCATACATCACCGGCTCCTTGCCGACAAAGGCCACCAGACGACCGCCAAGCTTGAGCTGCTTGAGGATTTCAGACGGCAATACTGGCAGCGAGCCGGAAAGAACGATCACGTCATAGGGCGCCTGCGCCGGCCAGCCATGCGAACCATCGCCAAGCTGAACGCTGACATTGGCGACGCCGGCATCCTGCAAATTGCGCTTCGCACTTTCGGCCAGTAGCGGATCAATTTCTACCGAATAGACATACTCGGCCTTGGCAGCCAGCAGAGCCGCCATATAGCCGCTGCCGGTGCCGATCTCGAGTACGGTATCCGTATTCCTGATTCCCAGTTCCTGCAGAAGGCGCGCTTCAATTTTCGGTTCGAGCATCGTCTGACCGTTGCCGATCGGCAGTTCGACATCGGCAAAAGCCAATTGTGCATAAGCGGCTGGAACAAAACTCTCACGCTTTACGACCGACAACAGATCCAGCACTTCCGGATCCAGAACCTCCCAGGGGCGGATCTGCTGCTCAATCATGTTGAACCGTGCCTGCTCAATATTCATGCCCATCGAAGCCATCGCTGTCATAACATTTCCCCGTCACAAGTTTAATATTAGCACAAACTAATATACGTTTCCAATCAACGGGCGATTATACCTTAGCCGCCTGCTACGCAGCAGCGGTCGGCTTCCCGGGCTTCACCCGATACCACGCCGCATACAGTGCCGGCAGGAAAAGCAGCGTGAGCAGCGTGGCGACGATCAGGCCGCCCATGATGGCCACTGCCATCGGCCCCCAGAAAACACTGCGCGTCAGCGGAATCATCGCCAGGATGGCTGCCGCTGCAGTCAGCATGATCGGCCGGAAGCGCCGCACGGTGGAGCCGACAATCGCCTCCCATTGCGGCTTGCCGGCCTTTTCATCCTGTTCGATCTGGTCGACGAGAATCACCGAGTTGCGCATGATCATCCCCGACAGCGCAATGACGCCGAGATTGGCAACGAAGCCGAAAGGCACGTTGAACAACAGCAGCGCAATGGCCACACCGATCAGTCCAAGCGGCGCGGTGAGCAGGACGAGCAGCGTGCGGCTCATGCTCTGCAGCTGGATCATCAGCAGGGTGATGACGCCGGCCAGCATCAACGGCATGACGGCCTTGATCGAGCTCTCACCCTTTTCCGACTCTTCGGTGGCGCCACCCATTTCGATGCGCAAACCGGCTGGCAAACTTTCGCGCAGGGCGGCAAGCTCTGCATCGATCTGCGCCGAAACGACCGGCGCCTGCGTGCCATCGCGGATGTCGGACATCACGGTGATGGTCGGCAGACGGTTGCGCCGCCAGACCAGGCCTTCCTCCAGCTCGTAGCTGATCTTCGCCACCTGCGCCAGCGGAACGTAGCGTCCGCTGGCGGTATGGATGTTAATGTCGGCCAGCGCCGAGAGGCGGGCGCGCTCGTCGCCGGCCGCACGCGCCACGACGTCGATCAGCTGATCGCCCTCGCGCATGCGCGTCACGCTCATTCCGGTCAACATCGAGTTGAGAAAACTCGACAGCTCCTGCGAACTGATACCGAGCGCGCGGGCGCGATCCTGATCGACTTCCAGGCGGATCGCCTTGCCCATCTCGTTCCAGTCGAAGTTCACGTCCTTGGCGTGCGGATTGGCGCGCATCACGGTCGCCACCTGATCGGCCACCCGCCGCAATTCCGCGATATTTTCGCCGCTCACCCGGAACTGCACCGGAAAACCGACCGGCGGGCCGTTTTCCAGGCGCAGCACACGGGCACGCAGGCCGCTCCACTCGCCGCTGACGTCGGCGAAGCGCGCTTCGAGTAACTGCTTGAGCGCCTCGCGCGCCTTGATGTCATGCGTCGTGATGACGAGCTGCGCAAAATTGTCGTTGAACAGTTTGAGGTCGAGTGGCAGGTAGAAACGCGGGCTGCCGTTGCCGATGTAGCTGGCGAAATACTTCACCGCCTTTTTCATTTCCGGCTCGGTGAGTAGCAGTTGCTCGACCTTTTTGGCCTGTGTTTCGGTCGCCTTGAGCGAAGCGCCTTGCGGCAGCCAGAGGTCGATCAACAGTTCGGGGCGGCTGGACGCCGGAAAGAACTGCTTCTGCACGCCCATATTCAACGCCAGCAGCGACAGGACGAAAGCCACCAGCGTCGCGCCAATGACCAACCAGCGGCGGCGCACGCACCAGTCGACGCTGGCCCGTACACGGCGATAGAAGGGCGTGTCGTAGAGATCGTCGCCGTGCTGCTGCGCCTTGGCGAGCAGCTTTTTCGGATCGAGAATCTTGTAGCCGAGGTAGGGCGTGAACACCACCGCGACAACCCATGAAACGAGCAGCGCGATGGTCACCACGGCGAAGATCGAAAAGGTGTATTCGCCGGCGCCGGATTTGGCGAAACCAACCGGCGTAAAGCCAGCGGCGGTGATCAGCGTGCCGGTGAGCATCGGAAAAGCCGTCGACGTATAGGCAAAGGTCGCCGCACGAAAGCGGTCCCAGCCCTGCTCCATCTTCACCACCATCATCTCGACGGCAATGATTGCGTCGTCGACCAGCAGGCCGAGCGCGATGATCAGCGCGCCGAGCGAAATACGCTGCAGGTCGATGCCGAAAGCGGCCATCAGCAGGAAGGTGATGGCCAGTACCAGCGGAATCGACAGCGCTACCACCGCGCCGGTGCGCAAACCGAGGCTGAGAAAAGACACGGCGAGGACGATGACCACCGCTTCGGCGAGTGACGACATGAACAGCGTGATCGACTGGCGGACGATCTCGGGCTGGTCGGCGACCACGTGGATATCAATGCCTTTTGGCAAAGCCTGTTGCAGGCGCGCCACCTCGCTGCGCAAGCGATCACCGAGTTCGATCACGTCGGCGCCCTTGTTCATGGCGATGGCAATGCCGATCGCGTCCTGCCCGGCAACGCGCATGCGCGGTGTCGGCGGGTCCGAAAAGCCCCGCTTGACGGTGGCGATGTCGCCCAGGCGGAACAGGCGACCGCCGGCCTGGATGCCGATCTCGCGGATACTTTCGATCGAGGTGAAATCGCCGCTGACGCGAAGATGCACGCGGTCGGATGCCGTTTCAAAGAAACCGGCCGGCGTCATCGCATTCTGCTTTTGCAGGGCATCAAAAATTGCCAGCGGGTCAAGACCGAGCGTCGCCAGCTTGGCGTGCGCAACCTCAATGAAGATTTTTTCTTCCTGAACGCCAATCAACTCGATTTTCTTGACGTCGGCGACCCGGCGCAATTCGCGCGCAATACGATCGGCTTCCTGACGCAATACGGCCAGATCAAAACCGTCGCCGGTGAGCGCGAAGACATTGATGAAAGTATCACCGAACTCGTCGTTCATGAACGGTCCCTGCACGCCGGCCGGCAGCGTGTGCTTGATGTCGCCGATCTTCTTGCGCACTTGATACCACGCTTCCGGCACCTCCTTCTTCGGCGTGTAGTCCTTGACCAACACGAAGACCAGCGACTCGCCGGATTTCGAGCTGGAGCGGATGACATCAACCCAGGGCACTTCCTGCAGCTTTTTCTCGATGCGTTCGGTGACTTGCATCTCGACTTCGCGCGCCGTGGCGCCCGGCCACATCGTCCGCACGACCATGGCCTTGAAGGTGAAGTCCGGGTCTTCGGCACGACCGAGCTTGAAGTAGGAAAGAACACCGCCGAGCACCAGGACGATGATCAGATAGGCAACCATCGAACGGTGGCGCAGCGCCCACTCGGAAAGATTGAGATGGGTCATCGGGCGACCGGCGTTCCGTTGACCGATTTATCGCCGGGATTTCGCCCGCTCGTAGCGCCATCCCCGCCTGCTTCTCGCGTTACATCGGCGATTTTAATTTTTTCGCCGTTGCTTAATTTATGAACGCCAGCGATGACGATACGCTCGCCCGCCTCGACGCCGGCAGGGTTCGCCAGCAGCGCCGATGTTTCGCCATAGGCAGCGACCTCAACGGCGCGCAAGGCCACTGTCTGATCGGCATTGACGACCCAGATGGCCGCTTTACCATCTTTCTGAAAAATCGCCGTCAGCGGCACGGTCAGGCGCAGATCACTGCCGGCACGGCGGAAATGCACATTGGCCGTCATCCCGAGCAGAACCCGGGCATCCGGATTGAGAATGGAAACGCGCGCCGCAAAAGTCCGTGTCACCGGGTCAGCCACCGGCGACAGCTCACGCATCACTCCCTTGTAGCGGGCTTTGTCGTCGGTCCACAGCGTCACTTCCGCATCGCTGAGCGCGCGCACTTCCGGCATGCGTATCTCGGGGATCGCGATGGCCACTTCAAGGGCATCGCGACGCGCCACGCGGAACACCACCTGCCCGGCGCTAACCACCTGCCCGACTTCACCCGCTACCACACCGACCACGCCGGCCTGATCGGCTTTGAGAACCGTGTAGGCACTCTGGTTGTGTGCCAGATTCGCTTGCGCCTGCGCCGCCTTGAGCGCCGTCTCCCTGGTATCAAGCGCCGCCTGGCTGACAAAATTTTTCGTGCGCAACTCACGGTAACGCTTGGCCTCAGCGTCGGCGAGCATCAGCTGTGCGTTAGCGCTGGCTGCCGTCAGCGCTGTATCGGCCGGATCCAGCCTGGCCAGCACATCACCCGCCTTGACGACGGCGCCCGCATCAACAAGGCGGGCGGAAATCTTCCCGGGGATGCGAAAAGCAAGCTGCGTTTCGTAGCGTGAACGCACTTCGCCGGAATAGCTCACCGCCTCAGCACCGGCGGTATCGCCAAGCACCCGCGTCAGCACCGGACGCAATGGCTCGGGCGGCAACGCATCCTTGCCACAGGCGGCGAGCAGGGCGATGGCCGGCAAAACGAAAGCCAAGCAACGAAGGTTTGGGAAAATTTGCGAACGCAAGGTCATGCTTTACCTCCCGCCGGGCAAAGACCGTGCACCAGCAGATCGAAATGCGTTTCAAGATAGGTTTCCGGATCGGTCTCCTGCCCGCAGAAGCAAAGGGAGAAACGCCAGACAACAAGCATCAGCAGCGGCGCAATGATCACATCAATTGCCGTTTCCACATCGAGCGGACGAAATTCGCCGCTCGCAATCCCGCGCTGCAGCGCCGAACGTAGCAATGCACGGCCACGCACAATCACCTTATCGTGGTAGTACTGCGCAACCTCCGGAAAATTGCGCGATTCGGAAATGATCAGTTTCGGCACCCCGGCCAGTCGCGTACCACCGATCTCCTGCCACCAGCCGAAAAGAAGATGGCGGAGCAATTCGACCGCCGACCCGCTGTGTTCCGCCACCCGTTGCTCGGCGGCCACCAGGGTGGGTACGATACCTTCCTCGATCACCGCCTTGAACAGCGCTTCCTTGCTGTCGAAGTAAAGATAGAGCGTGCCTTTGGATACCCCGGCGCGCGCCGCCACATCATCGAGCCGCGTCGCGGAAAACCCTTTTTCGACAAACAGGTCAAGCGCGGCCGACGTCAGTTCGGAAGGACGGGCATCCTTGCGACGACGACGCGCCGTTTTGACCTCGTCAGGCAATTCAGGAGGAAGGGAAGCAAGCATGGGATTTACGACGCAATAATGACTGACCGGTCAGTAATGTATCCGGCAAAAAAGGGGAAGTCAATCGACTTCCCCTTTTCAGAAATAACTCGGCCGGCGCCACAAACAACATCACCCCCGGCGCACACTCACAGACGGGCGCCAAAGCGCCAGCAAGCTTGCCGTATCAATGCGCCCGAGCATAACTCCATCGACCGTCAGCAGCGTCACACCACCGTTTTCAATGTGCAGCGCGGCGACATCGCGCGCATCCAGCGGGATGCGCTTCTGCAACGCCAGGTTACGCACCTCATGCACATAGACTGCATCAGCGCCCAGCACCCAGAGTTGTCCGCGCGCCGGGTCAAGCTTGATGTCGCGTACCGTCGACCGCTCAAAAACGCGCGTCTGAGCGGCAAGCACCGGCGCACCGGCACCAAGATAAAAAGCCTGCACGCTACCGATGCGTTCATCCGCGATGAAAACCAGATGCTTCTCCGGCCACTCCACAACTATCTGCCGGGGATTTACGCGATCGGCGGGCACGCAGGCGGCGAGCAAGGAGAAGAGAAGGGCCAGTGATAGCACCACAGGAACAGAAGCGGACATTGACCGCTGGCGGGTGTTGCGTCCGGACATGGCGTTCTCCAAAAAACAATTGACGGAAAACAAACAATACCGGACACTTTTGAAACACCACAGACACACTTAGTCAACAAATCAAGCACACCGTACCGGCTGAGGCACCAATACAGTCAGCCGTCACAAGGCAATTGCATTTAAACATCGCCCCCCAACGCAGAGGCGCAGAGGACGCAGAGATGACACAGAGAAAGTCAAATACTTGCCCGTATTTTTCTTTTCTATGCGTTTCCTCTGTGCCCTCCGCGCCTCTGCGGTAGGTTTTAAAATCAAATGCAATCGCCCGTCAGCCGTCGGTAGCAAACAGAATGGAACAAGCATGCTGCTCAGTCTGAATAGCGCGTCACCGATGCCTTTGGTCGACCAGATCGTTGGCCACATCCGCAGCCAGGTCGACGACCGGCTGCTGCGCGCCGGCATGCGCCTGCCGCCGATTCGCAGCTTTGCCGAGCAAAATGAGGTCAGTCGTTTCACCGTGGTTGAGGCTTACGACCGGCTGGTCGCGTTGGGTTACCTGCAATCGCGCCGGGGCTCGGGCTTTTACGTCGCGGCAAGACAATCGGCAGCGCCAGTCGAACCGCGCAGCGGCGAAGTCATGCGCGC
>JBIKLY010000145.1:0-4677 GCA_044359525.1 Rhodocyclaceae bacterium
GACCCGCCAGGGAGAAAGAAGCAAGCGTTAGCGCGCAAACCCATAGTCGTTTTAGCGTGTTCATGTGCATCGCTCTCTATTGCTTCGCTTCGAGTAAATACGTTTGGTCATTGGCGGCTATGGTCAGTTTCATATCGTCCGGGAATCTGGATGAGAGGCTCACCGGATTGACCGGCAGTGCGAGCGGTGACGCACTACTCGTCACAGTGCTGGTGTCGCCGTTGTAGCTGGCAGTTCGGCCATGGCAATTAATGCGAAGCTGACCCCAATGGCACACCGTTCCCGCCTTTGCATCAAGGAATCAAGATGGAACGCGCGCGGTTAGCGTGCCGGAGTCATCGAGCGACACGTGCCAGCGGTGGTCTGCAGTTGTCTCCGGAGAATCGCTCGCCACCGACCACACCTCTTCGAGGCTCGTGTCGTCGTCGGCTTCCGCGTGCAAGCACTTGCCGCCCAAATGGATCTGCAGTGCTCCGGAGTCCGACACGCTAGCGGCCGTGACCTTCTGACCAATGAGCCGATAAACATCGCCGAGCGCGGAGGCTCGGCACGCAAAGAAGTCTCGCGACGATCTCGACTCCCCGACCATCGAATTATCTCCTTCGACAAGCAACATGCCCGAGACGGTGACCCATACCTCGTCAGGAAAGTTGCCGGCGCGACCGAGGCATACGAAACCCAACTGAACGATCAAACTGTAGACACGAATCGTGTCGAGCTGAGCACCGCGGAGCATATCCACAACGACTTCAGAGGCACCCTGCGCATTGATGAGGCTCATGTTCATGCCTTCTACGGGAAAATTATGTGACTTCTCTCGCGCTGCTCGACTTTCGGTACGTTCCCGAAATTCGAGCCATTCGCAGGATTGACCGGCTGCTTCGTCCCCTGCCGACTAGTCACTATAGCCGCCTTCATAGCCAGCGGCCTTGATTTGGGCAAATAGGGCTTTGGCGGTGCGGCGGTGGTGCTTGGGGCGCAGTGAGTCGGCTTTAAGCGCCCGCTCCAACGTTTCGTGAAACGCCGTGAGCTTACTGGGCGCACCCAACCGCCGGTATATCGGCACCTCCGTTTCTGCTGGCCTCACCCATTTGCGTATGGTGTTGCGCGATAAACCCGTGCGCTTCGTTATTTCGTGCAGCGACAGGTTGTCGCGTAGGTACATCCGTCGAATCTTGCCTGACATTTCCATGGTGATCACCCTTTTTCTCCTGCTCAAAAGTTGAGCAGGATCAGTGGAACACCTGGGTCAGTTTTGAATCAGCAGAATCGCCTTGGGTGGGTCAGTTTTCGGTCAGCGTCTACAAGTGCCGCTCGTACAGTCAAGTAGGAAATATGTAATCGGATGCCAACGATCCAAGCCGCGCCATAATGCCAGCAAACATTTACATTGACAACCATAGCTTACAAACAACTGGAGATTATTTCATTTTTTAACTCTAATCCTGTGAAACAGACAACTAATATTGGCGCGCATTACGAAAAGGGCCTTTTCCAACGACCATTCAATTCACAACACCTTGCGGTAACACATGCGGTGAGAAATCTGCGTTCTGCCTACGCGCAATGAGCCATACAGCTGAGCGCGATGCGTGCCACCCGCCTCCGAACCACATTGCCGGGTTTTGCGCCGTAAGCCCAAAAATTGACGAGCCACGTTCGTGGTGCTAATAATCACCCTCATGAAGCCTGCTCCCCCCTTAGAAACCTCTACGCACGATGAAGGAGATGCTTTCCGTCGACTGTTCGCCGAGCGATTCAATGATGCACTGGACCAACACGCTGCTATTCCGAAACAATATGGCCGGGTGCAAGCTGTTGCGACGCTTTTTGGCATCTCCCGCAACACTTCTGCAAAATGGCTGGACGGCGAGGCAGTGCCCGAGCTCTGGCGTTTGCCCAATATTTCGCGCTTACTGAATGTCGACGTAGCCGAACTGATTGGATGCCCCGCACTTCCCGGCAGTATTGACGAATCGTATGTCAGCATTGACATTCACGACCAAGACGCGCCCGGCGATCTCGCTGTGTTTTATTTACATTCCAATACGCTAATGAATCTGGGCCTGCCACCCGGCTGCAAGCTGATGCAGGTAACCTCGAATGACATGAACGGGTACGTAAACATTGGTGATGCTGTTATTTACAGCCCGGGCATTAAGCGCATAGGTACCGGCAACGATGTTTACATTTTCCGGATTGGTGAGGGGTATGTCTTGCGACGCGCGCGCCGGACACTACGCGATGAAATACATGTCACCTCGGAAGTCCAAGGAATCCTGCCAGAGATTTTCAAAGGTTCTTCTTTCACTCCGGACATCGACGATAAAGAGCATATTTTTGTTGTTGGCCAAGTAGTTGCGCGCCTCTTGATAGCGAGGTAGTTTTACTACTTCTTACCCGCAAAAAACGCCGTTGCGCCACGCCAGAAAACAATCCTCTTACGGAATAAGCGGCCACTCAATCTCGTCGCTGCGCGCCACACCGGCTGTCATCGCGCGGCACAGCCCGACAAACTCGCGCATGCCGGCAGTCTGGAATTTTCGCTTGTGCCAGAGAAAATGAAAATGTCGCCGCAAATCGAGTTCGGGCGTTTCAAGCGCCACCAGGCTGCCGCGCCGAAATGCTTCACGTAGCGCCAGGCGCGAGATACAGCCGATGCCCAGACCGAACTCGACGGCGCGCTTGATCGCCTCGGTATGCTCAAGCGCCAGCCTGACCTTCAGCTCGAAATTCTGATTACGCAACGCCTGGTCGAGAGTCTCGCGCGTGCCTGAGCCAGCCTCACGAACGATCCACGACTCGCCTGAAAGTTCGGCCAGCGTTGCCGAGCCTTGCGCAGCGAGCGGATGACCCGGCGCGCAAAAAACGACCAGTTCGTCCTCCACCCACGGCTCGACGACCAGATCGGGATGCCGGCAATTGCCCTCGATCAGGCCGAGATCAAGTTCATAGCGCGCCACCTGATCGACGATGGTTGCCGTGTTGTGCACCTGCAATTGCGCCTCGCTCTCGGGGTGGCGCTTGAGATAGTCGGCAACAATCAAAGTGGCGAGATAATTGCCGATGGTCAAGGTCGCACCGATACGCAAGCGGCCAAAGCCGGCACGCCCTTCGAGCAGGGTTTCCAGCCCGTCAGCCCGCTCGATCAGATCGACGGCCTGCGGCAGCAGCGCTTGCCCGAGTTCGTTCAGGCGCAGCGTCTTGCCAACACGATCAAACAGCTGCGTGTCGTATTGCCGCTCCAGCTCGCCGAGCGCCGTACTGGTCGCCGATTGAGACAACGACAAGGTTTGTGCCGCGTGCGAAACGCTCTCGTGGCGGGCAACCGCAACAAATACAGACATCTGGCGTAAAGTGAATCTCATATCGACTCCATAGATATAAATTATTCAAACAATCTGTTTTACGGATATGTTAGCGCGTAATAGTATTGCGCGCATCAATCACAGCCATTGGTACAGATCATGAGCAATCTCTCGACGCAGCGCATTCTCTCCGTTCATCACTGGAATGACAGCCTGTTCAGCTTCCGCACCACACGTGACGCCGGCCTGCGCTTTCTCAACGGGCAGTTCGTGATGATCGGCATGGAACAGGAAGGTCGCCCGCTGACCCGCGCCTACAGCATCGCCAGTGCCAACCACGACGAGCATCTTGAGTTCTTCAGTATCAAGGTACAGAACGGCCCGCTGACCTCAAAGCTGCAGCATCTCAAGGCCGGCGATGAAATCGTCGTCAGCCGCAAGCCAACCGGCACACTGGTTTTGCGTGACTTGAAGCCGGGAAAGAACCTTTACATGCTGTCGACTGGCACCGGACTCGCACCTTTCATCAGCCTGATCCAGGACCCGGAAACTTATGAACGCTTCGAGAAAGTGGTGCTGATTCACGGTGTGCGCACGGTCAGCGAGCTGGCGTACAGCAGATTCATTGCCGACGAACTGCCGGCACACGAGTATTTTGGCGAAATGGTTCGCGACAAGCTGATCTATTACCCGACGGTGACCCGCGAAGCTTTCTGCAACCAGGGCCGCCTCACCGACCTGATCGAAAGCGGCAAGCTGTTCGCCGACATTGGCCTGCCGGCGCTTGATCCGGCACACGACCGGGTAATGATCTGCGGCAGTCCGGCGATGCTAAAGGATTGCTGCAGCTTGCTTGATCAACGCGGCTTCGAGGTTTCGCCGCATATCGGCGCTGCAGGTGACTATGTAATTGAAAGAGCTTTCGTCGAAAAATAAAGATTGCAAGCCTTCCAGTCAAAGAACTGGCGAGGGCAATCCACTACAATGCACAATATCCGGAAAGGGTCATGCTCAGGCACCAGCAGCATGACCCTGTTCTTTTATGAAATTGTGGGACTGCGCATCACCAATGAGCAAAATTGTTGAAGTCCGTGTCCCGAAGTTTCCCGAATGCTGGACGTCCTGTGGAAACTGCGGCAGCGGCGGGGTCATTGTTGATGACGTTCTGGTGCTGCCCGGCGATAATGTGGAGCGTGAAGATACCCTGATCGTGCTTGAAACCGGCAAGGTCGCACTTGACATCCCGACACCGAGCACCGGTCGGGTGGTTGACTTATGTGTTGCTGCAGGCGATTCGGTCAGTGAAGGACAGGTAATCCTGACCCTGGAAGTAGATTAGGTCCGCATATCTTAGCGCTTCATTATTTGA
>JBIKLY010000078.1:0-16581 GCA_044359525.1 Rhodocyclaceae bacterium
GAGTGATCTCTTCAAGTCGCTGGTTGGCAAGGCGGTGGATGGCGTCGAAGCCAATCTGATCGACGTGCTCGCCGAAAACGAGCGGCTTTCCGTATTGCCCGAAATTGCGGGTCTCTTCGAAACGCTCAAGGGTGTTGAAGAAGGTGTCACGGAGGCCACGATCCATAGTGCTTTCCCGCTTGACGAGAAGCAGCGCAAGGATCTCATTGCGGATCTCGAAGCGCGCTTCAAAACCCGGCTAACTGCCGAAGTGGTCGTCGATCAATCCCTGATCGGCGGCGTCAAGATTGTGGTTGGCGACCAGATTCTCGATACTTCCGTCCGCGGAAAACTCGAGAGCATGGCTTTGGCGCTCAAGAACTAGGAGAATTTTCATGCAGTTGAATCCTTCCGAAATTAGCGAACTGATCAAGGGCAAGATCCAGAATCTTGAGGTCAGCGCTGATCTACGCACGCAGGGCACCGTCGTTTCGGTGACCGACGGCATCTGCCGCGTGCATGGTCTTTCCGACGTCATGCAAGGCGAAATGCTCGAGTTTCCGGGCAACACCTTTGGTATGGCACTGAACCTCGAGCGCGACTCTGTCGGCGCCGTGATTCTCGGTGAATACGAGCACATCTCTGAAGGCGATACGGTCAAGACGACCGGTCGCATTCTTGAAGTTCCAGTCGGTCCGGAGCTGCTCGGTCGTGTGGTCAACTCGCTCGGTCAGCCGATCGATGGCAAGGGCCCGATCGGTCACAAAATGACCGACAAGATCGAAAAAGTCGCTCCTGGCGTGATCTGGCGTAAGTCGGTTTCGCAGCCGGTGCAGACCGGTCTGAAGTCGATTGACGCGATGGTGCCGATTGGCCGTGGCCAGCGCGAGCTGATCATTGGCGACCGCCAGACCGGCAAGACCGCCGTGGCGATTGATGCGATCATCAATCAAAAGGGTCAGGACGTGATGTGTATCTACGTCGCGATCGGTCAGAAGGCTTCGACCATCGCCAACGTGGTGCGCAAGCTCGAGCAGAACGGCGCGATGGCTTACACCATTGTCGTGGCCGCTGCCGCTTCCGAATCCGCCGCGCTTCAGTACATTGCACCGTACTCCGGTTGCACGATGGGCGAATACTTCCGTGATCGTGGTCAGGATGCGCTGATTATTTATGACGATCTGACCAAGCAAGCTTGGGCCTACCGTCAGGTATCGCTGCTGCTGCGCCGTCCGCCAGGTCGCGAAGCCTATCCTGGCGACGTGTTCTACCTGCACTCCCGTCTGCTCGAGCGCGCTGCTCGCGTTTCGGAAGAGTGGGTCGAGAAATACACCAACGGTGAAATCAAGGGCAAGACCGGTTCGCTGACCGCGCTGCCAGTGATCGAAACGCAGGCCGGTGACGTGTCCGCTTTCGTTCCGACCAACGTGATTTCGATTACCGACGGCCAGATCTTCCTGGAAACAGACTTGTTCAACGCCGGTATCCGTCCGGCCATGAACGCCGGTGTCTCGGTGTCGCGAGTCGGTGGTGCTGCGCAGACCAAGGTTATCAAGAAGCTCGGCGGCGGTGTTCGTCTGGCACTTGCCCAGTACCGCGAACTGGCTGCCTTTGCGCAGTTTGCTTCCGATCTGGACGAAGCAACCCGCAAGCAGCTCGACCGTGGTCGTCTGGTAACGGAGTTGATGAAGCAGCCCCAGTACGCGCCGATGACGGTGGCCGAAATGGCAATCACCCTGCATGCGGTGAACAAAGGCTTCTTTGACGATGTTGAGGTGAAGAAGGCGCTCGAGGTTGAGAAGCAGATGCATGGCTTCGTCAAGCAGAAGTATGCCGACCTGATCACCAAGATCGAGACGAGCAAGGATCTTGACGCTGACGCTGAGCAAAAGCTCACCAAGGCGATCGAGGAGTTCAAGGCCACACTGGCCTGATCGATCGAGGAGATTGCCATGGCTAGCGGCAAGGAAATCCGTAACAAGATCAAGAGCGTAGAAAACACGCGCAAGATCACCAAGGCTATGGAGATGGTAGCCGCATCCAAAATGCGCAAAGCGCAGGACCGGATGCGGGCTGCCCGCCCCTACGGCGAAAAGATCCGGCGTGTTGCCGGCAATCTTTCGCACGCCTTGACTGACTATCGTCATCCCTTCCTCGTTATCCGCGAGCAGGTGAAGACTGTCGGTCTGATCACCGTCACGTCCGACAAGGGCCTGTGTGGTGGTTTGAACAGCAATTTGCTGCGTCTCGCGTTCGGTAAGATGAAAGAGTGGGACGCCGAAGGCAAGAAACTTCGTGCAACGGCCATCGGCAACAAGGGCCTGGGTTTCATGCAGCGCTCCGGTGCCAATGTCGTTTCGCACGTTACTGGTCTGGGCGATACACCGCATCTGGAAAAGCTGATCGGGCCGGTCAAGGTTCAGCTTGACGCCTACATGAAGGGCGAGATCGACGTTCTGTACATTGGCTATACCCGTTTCATCAATACGATGAAGCAGGAGCCGGTGATTGATCAGTTGTTGCCTTTGTCCGGCGATATGATGGGCGGTGAAGGCAACAAGTGGGACTACATCTACGAGCCCGATGCCAAGGCAGTGATCGACGATTTGTTGATTCGCTACGTTGAAGCAATGATTTACCAGGCGGTTGCCGAGAACATGGCGTCTGAACAGAGCGCACGTATGGTCGCCATGAAGTCGGCGTCCGACAATGCCAAGGACGTGATCGGAGAACTCAAGCTGGTCTACAACAAGGCTCGCCAGGCAGCGATTACCAAAGAGCTTTCGGAAATCGTCAGCGGCGCAGCAGCTGTCTGATCGTTTGAACGCGCGACATATAGTTTATTGATTGGGGATACGACGATGAGTCAAGGAAACATTGTTCAGTGTATCGGCGCCGTGGTGGACATCCAGTTCCCGCGCGATGCGATGCCGAAGGTCTACGACGCGCTTCTGCTCGACAAGGCCGAAGAATCCGATATGTGTGAATCGAACCTGACGTTCGAAGTCCAGCAGCAGCTGGGTGACGGCGTTGTGCGTACGATCGCCATGGGTTCGTCCGACGGTCTGCGCCGTGGCATGAAGGTCAACAACACCGGCAAGGGCATTGCTGTGCCGGTCGGTGAAGCCACTCTCGGCCGCATCATGGACGTGCTGGGCCGCCCGATCGACGAGGCCGGTCCGATTGCTACCGATGAGCGTCGCGAAATTCACCAGAAGGCACCGAAGTTCGACGAACTCATGCCGTCGGTCGACCTGCTCGAAACCGGCATCAAGGTGATCGACCTCGTCTGTCCGTTCGCCAAGGGCGGTAAAGTCGGCCTGTTCGGCGGCGCCGGCGTAGGCAAGACGGTGAACATGATGGAGCTGATCAACAACATCGCCAAGCAACACTCGGGTCTGTCAGTGTTTGCCGGTGTGGGTGAGCGGACTCGTGAAGGTAACGACTTCTACCACGAGATGAAGGACTCCAACGTTCTCGACAAGGTCTCGATGGTCTTCGGTCAGATGAATGAGCCGCCTGGTAACCGTCTGCGCGTTGCGCTGACCGGTCTGACCATGGCCGAGCGTTTCCGTGACGACGGCCGCGACATTCTGTTCTTCGTCGATAACATCTACCGCTACACGCTGGCCGGTACCGAAGTGTCCGCACTGCTCGGCCGTATGCCTTCCGCCGTGGGCTACCAGCCGACGCTGGCCGAAGAAATGGGTCGTCTGCAAGAGCGTATTACCTCGACCAAGGTTGGCTCGATCACCTCGATCCAGGCTGTGTATGTGCCTGCCGATGACTTGACCGACCCGTCGCCGGCAACCACCTTCCTGCACTTGGATTCGACCGTCGTGCTGTCGCGTGACATCGCCTCGCTGGGTATCTACCCGGCTGTCGATCCGCTCGATTCCACCTCGCGCCAGCTGGATCCGCAGGTTGTGGGCGAAGAGCATTACAACGTTGCCCGTGCTGTGCAGATGACGCTGCAGCGCTACAAGGAATTGCGCGACATTATCGCGATTCTGGGTATGGACGAACTGTCGCCGGAAGACAAGCTCGCGGTTTACCGTGCGCGTAAAATCCAGCGCTTCCTGTCGCAGCCGTTCCACGTGGCTGAAGTGTTCACGGGTTCGCCAGGCAAGTACGTAACGCTCAAGGAAACCATCAAGGGCTTCAAGATGATCTGTGACGGCGAGTGCGACAATCTCCCCGAGCAGGCCTTCTACATGGTCGGTGGTATCGAAGAAGCGTTCGAAAAAGCCAAGACCCTCTAAGCAAATCAATGCGACCGTCGTGTCCTGCGCTAAATTGCGCGAGACACGACCGAGCAGGGGACACAAACCATGTCAATCAGAGTTCATGTAGACGTTGTCAGTGCCGAGGAGTTGATTTTCTCCGGTGAAACCGACTTTGCCGTATTTCCAGGGGAAGCCGGCGAACTGGGTATCTACCCGCGACACACGCCGCTGCTGACCCGTATCAAGCCGGGTACAGTGCGCCTGAAAGTGCCGGATCGTGAAGAATACGAGTTGGTCTATGTTTCCGGCGGCATGCTGGAAGTGCAGCCGACCCTGATTACTGTGCTCGCCGATACGGCGATTCGCGCACACGATCTGGATGAGGCGAAAGCGACGGAAGCCAAGCGTCGTGCCGAAGAGGCGATGAAGAATCGTTCGACGGATGTCAGTTACGCGTCTGCCGAGGCTGAGCTGGCACAAGCTGTCGCGCAGTTGCAGGCAATCAGGAAGCTGCGTAATCGCCATTGATTTTTGGCGGGACGCAGCAATAAAAAAGGCAGCCATTTGGCTGCCTTTTTTATTGCTTTTAGCTGTTTTGAAGTTTTTGAACGCGTCTTTCAAGACGCGCGTAATCGTCGTTCAAAGTATCAACCGCAATACAGAAATGGGCGACGTCCGCACGCCGGGCTAGCGTAGCCGATTCTTCGGTCAGATATTCGGCAACGTTCAATGCCAGATTGCGAGCACGTTGAAGATGCCATTGGGCGAAGTGTTTGCCGCCCTGCAACAGTCGGCGAGCGCCAATGTCACCGATCAGTTGCGCGAGATCGTCCTCGACGTCCCAGCGCAGGTTACGGAAAACAAAGCCCAGCGCCTCGGCAAATTCGGCGGAGCCGGAAATGTGTGCTGCTGCAAACAGTGAGGGGCGATCGGTCAGTGCGCGCATTGGCGCATCGGTGGGAAGCTGGATGGTGACCGTGGGGGTGAGGGCCTGGTCGCCGGTTTCGAAAAAACCGGCGCTTGTCACGCATATTGGAATGGTTAGCGGGCCGAGTGAAAGCTGCGCGGTTTGCCCTGCAAAGGCTTGCAGCCGCGTCCGCGCCCAAGTTTCGCCAGTCAGAACATGATTGACGAAGTTGAGCGCGGTGCGAGTCAGCATCAGTACTATTTAGCCAAGTTGCTGAATGCCGCTGATCGTCCAGCCCTTGCTGCCGTCAACCTGCTTGGTCAGATTCCACACTTCGTCAAACGGCGCAGCTACGGCGCCTGTTTCTTCACGGATCATGCCGCTGAAACGAACGCTGGCAATATGCTGCGGACCTTCAGTAACAACTTCGAGCAGCTCGGCGTTCAGCGTGACGACATCTGTTTCCTGAGTTGCTGCACCGCGTTCGGTGATCTGCATCTTGATCTCGGCAAACATTTCCGGGCTGACAAATTCGCGAATATCGTCAAGATTGCGGGCGTCGTTCGAGGCCTGCAGGCGGATGAAGTTGAGTTTGGCGATACGCAGGAAGCCATCTGCATCAAAACCATCAGGGATGCGGCGAACCGTTTCGACAGCAGTGGCTGCCGGCATTGCTGCGGCGAAACCCCGGCTGCCAGGCTCGACCTGCGGTGGCGGCGCCATACTCGGCCCACCAGCACCGGCAAATTGCATCGGGTCGGAAGCAGGTGCCGCCCCGGCCTTTTTTCGGAAGATCATTCTGATGACAAAAAAGATGGCCATTGCGAGCAGGGCGATCATAAGGAAATTTGCCACGCCTTCACCCATACCAAAGTGCGAAAGCAGGGCGGCGATGCCGAGACCCGCGGCGAGACCAGCCAGTGGCCCCATCCAGTTGCGCTTGGGAGCAGCTGCAGGTGCGGCAGCTGGAGCGGCAGCGGGCGCCGTAGCATTTTGTGTTGGTGCGGCCGGTTTTTGTGCGGCTGTATCTCTCTGAATACCGCTCGACTTACCACCGCCAAGGCGCTTTGCTTCGGCGTCCCCGATGCTGAGGCCAAGGCTCAATACGCCGATGCTGAGTGCAACGAGAAACTTTTTCATCACTTGCTCCTGTTAGAATTTAAAGCCACGGTGCAGGGCCACGACGCCAAGCGTCAGGTTGAAGTATTCGACCTTTTCGAGCCCGGCTTGTTCCATCATCGATTTCAGTGTTTCCTGATCCGGATGAACACGGATCGACTCGGCCAGATAACGATAGCTTGCTTCATCCTGGGTGATGATTTGCCCGATACGTGGGATGACCTTGAATGAGTAAAAGTCGTAGGCCGGGGCCAGCGGCTTCCATACCTGCGAGAATTCCAGAACTAGCAAGCGACCTCCCGGTCGCAGAACACGGCGCATTTCGGCCAATGCCGCTTCTTTGTGCGTCATGTTGCGCAGGCCAAAGGCGACCGTTACGCAGTCAAAATAATCATCGGGGAAAGGCAGCTTCTCCGCGTCGCACTGTGCGACCGGCATCAGGAAGCCCTTGTTGCATAAACGGTCACGGCCATTGGTCAGCATCGCGTTATTGATATCGGTCAGCCAGACTTCACCGGAACGACCGACACGCTTCGCGAAAGCCAGCGACAGGTCACCGGTGCCCCCGGCTACGTCGAGCACACGTGACCCTTCGCGGACACCGCTTTTGGCGATGGTAAAGGCTTTCCACAAGCGGTGCATGCCGCCCGACATGACGTCGTTCATCAGGTCGTATTTTTGTGCTACCGAGTCAAAAACATCCGCGACTCGGCGTGACTTCTCCGCTTCTGCAACCTGCTCAAAGCCGAAATGGGTTGTGGTTTTATCGTTCATTAAATGCGAAATTGTGGTGAATCGGCAAAAATCAATGGCTGCCGCAGCCGCCATGCGACTTGGCAGCCGGTGCCGGCGTGTCTGCCGGGTCGCGGCTGGCGCCTTCGGCTTTCAGGCGGTCGAGATAGGCTTGCCAAAGCTCATCGTGGTGCGTACCGAGGTTATAAAGCATATCCCACGAGTAGAGGCCGCTATCGTGACCGTCGGAAAACACCGGCTTGATCGCATAGTTGCCGACCGGATCGACGCGATCAATCGAAACATCCCGCTTGCCGACTTGTAGCGTTTCCTGGCCCGGTCCATGGCCGCGTGCCTCGGCCGAAGGGGTGAAAACGCGCAGAAATTCATAACTCAGTTCAAAATGTTCGCCGGTCTCGAAAGCCAGTTCCAGAATTCGTGATTTCTGATGCAGCTTTATCTCGGTAGGAATCGGTGTTTTCTGTTCCAGGCCAGCCATGGGAAACCTTAAGTCGAAGTAGACGCATTATGATAGCGCAGAAGACTGCCAGCAGGGTTGCCGAAACCGGCTCGGCTTTGTCATCAATTTGTAACCGCATCTTAATAAACTGGCGGCTACAGATCATGGAGAACCTGTTATATGTCCGCCAATATTCTCGTCGTTGAAGATGAACCTGCTATTCAGGAACTGATCGCTGCCAATCTTCAGCACGCCGGTCATCGGGTATTGCGCGCCTACGACGCTGAAGAGGCTATCCGGCTCGTGCGTGAAACCTTGCCGGATGTCGTGCTGCTTGACTGGATGCTACCGGGCATGTCCGGTATCCAGTTCGCGCGTCGTCTGCGCAGTGAGGAGCGTACGCGTGATCTGCCAATCATCATGCTTACGGCGCGCGGTGAGGAGCACGATAAAGTCTCCGGCTTGGAAGCGGGTGCCGATGATTATCTGACCAAGCCGTTTTCGCCACGTGAATTGCTTGCCCGGATCAAGGCGGTTTTGCGCCGTCGCGCGCCGCAGATGACCGAGGATCTGATTGAAATCGAAGGGCTGCGTCTGGATCCGGTCACACATCGTATCTTTGGTGATGGCAAAGCGCTTGATCTGGGCCCGACAGAATTTCGCCTGCTGCATTTTTTTATGACGCACACTGAGCGGGTGCATAGCCGCACGCAACTGCTTGATCAGGTGTGGGGTGATCACGTGTTTGTCGAGGAGCGTACGGTAGATGTGCATATCCGTCGACTTCGTGCTTCGCTTGAATTGAGTGGTCACGATCGCTTGATTCAGACGGTGCGTGGCAGCGGCTATCGTTTCTCGGCGCTTGCCGAATGAGACGTTTCAGAAGCGTCAGGGAGTCTGCATGAGTTCGGTGTGGTGGCGGGCTGCGGGGGTGTTGCTGCTCATCACTTTGTTTGTTTTCGTACCGGCATGGATTATCTATGGTCTGCGCTGGGCGCTGGGCGCGATGATTGGCAGTATTTTGCTGCTGTTCGGCTGGCATCTGTTCGAGCTTGGACGGCTTATTGAGTGGCTGCGAGGGCCGCTGGATGCGCCTTTGCCAGAAGGCAGCGGTGTTTGGGAAATCGCTTTTGCCGGTCTGCATCGTCGCGTACGGATTCGCAGTGGTCAGCAGCAGGCCTTGTCTGATACGCTCAAGCGCTTTACCCGCGCCGCGCAGGCGCTGCCGGACGGAATCATTGTCTTCAATCGGCATCGGCATATTGACTGGATCAACACCAACGCTGAAAGCCATTTCCAGTTGTCAGCGGTGGTTGATCAGGGGCAGACCTTGACCAACCTGATTCGCCAGCCGGATTTCGTGGCTTATCTTGACGCAGAGCGTTACGACGAGCCCTTGATTTATCGCAGCGGTCGTGTCGAAGGGCAGACACTGCTGCTGCAGGTCATTCCTTATGGCGAAGACCAGACCTTGCTGCTTTCACGCGACATCAGCCATCTTGAACGTCTGGAGACGATGCGCCGCGATTTCGTCGCCAATGTGTCGCACGAGCTAAAAACACCGCTTACGGTGGTTGCCGGATTTACCGAGATGCTGGCTGATTCAGAGACCTCCTACAGTGATGCCGAGGTGAGGCAGTATCTTGCGCTGATCCGTGAACAAGCTTTGCGCATGCAGCGTTTGATCGAAGATCTCCTGACACTCTCGGCACTTGAGACGGGAAGTAGCCAGTGGAGCGATGAGCGCGTTGAGCTTGAGCCTGTTTTGCAAAGCCTTCTTATCGAGGCCAGGGCACTTTCTGCCGGCCGGCATGAACTCGGTCTGAGTATTGAAGCGCCAGCCGTTCTCAATGGTTGTGTGAATGAGTTGCGCAGTGCCTTTGGCAATCTGATCAGCAATGCCGTGCGCTACACGCCGGTTGGTGGCCGGATCGAGCTTATCTGGCGCTTGCGCGAGGGACAGGGGGAGTTTGTGGTGGCCGATACCGGTATCGGCATTTCGCCGCAACATATTCCGCGCCTGACCGAGCGTTTTTACCGGATTGATCGCAGTCGATCACGCGAGACCGGCGGCACCGGCCTCGGCCTGGCGATTGTCAAGCATGTCCTGACCCACCACCAGGCGGTGCTTGATGTTGAAAGTGAGCCAGGCAAGGGTAGCCGCTTTACGGCGCGTTTTCCGGCGAGCCGGCTGGCCATGGAAAACTGAGCGCTACCCGACAAGCACGAAGCTGACGCGTTCAAAATCCGGGCCGTCACCGAGGACGTGGAGCAGTTTTACCCGCCAGGCCCTGTCGGTATGAATTTCAATGATCCGACCCGCATGAAACCAGCCTTGCGGCACAACCAGCGACTGTTCTTCGCCAGCCGCCGGGATGGCGGGCAGCATGAATGCGCGGCTAAACATCTCGGAGTGATCATCCTGGTGTGCGACAGGGCGTGCGGCAATGGCTTGCGGCATGCCGGGGAGAGCGGCGACCCCGGCGATCAGTCCGCCCCCCTGTTCCTGCATCAACCAGCTCGTCTGTACCAGCAAATAATGTTCGCCGTCGTGTGGGCAAACTGCAAGCAGCTGCCCATGCGCCATTTTCTTGCCAACAATGCTGCGCATCAGACGAAAACCATTGGCTGATTGATTGACGACCTCCCATTGGTCCACAGTAAAACTAACTTGCCCCTGATGTATCTGCAGTTGTTGTGTCGGATCGACCATGTGGCGGAAGGTGAACAGGCTGTCGAATTCCTGCCGGGAGTACATCCGCACATTCTCCGGCTGGTTGAATTCCTGTCCGGCGATGTAATAGTGCATGGCCTCAAAGCCTGCACACACCCGGGCGATTCCCGAGGCGGCCTGCCGACGGAACTTGCGCGGCGCACGAGCCTGCGACCAGGGGCGCGAGAGGTGTTCAAGCAGCCGGTTGCATTGTCCGGCAGAGCAGTCTTCGCCAAGGCCGATCTGGGCCGGGGATATCTTCTGGCGCAGTTGCTGACGTACCTGTGTCAGTTGCATGGCCAGGCGCGAAGTATCCAGACGGCGCAGGTGTTCGGTTTGCAGGCAATCTGCGGTCGAACGTATGCCGACGTCCTGCATCAGGTCAATCACGAACTGTGGAAGTGGCTCGCCCGGCACCGCCAGGTGCAGGCTGACAAGTGGCGCCCAATTGTTTGCCCAGCGCCGAACCAGGCTCTGATCGCGTACCGAAAGGCTGTAAGGGCCGGCCAGCTCCGAAAGCAGCAGGCTAAGAAAGGCTGCTGTACAGTGCGTGCTGCGTCCCATCGGGTCAAGGGCATCAGGGATGGCGAGGGTAGCTACGCCCCACTCTTCGGCACTGGCGTAGTAGCCATGCAGGTCCAGCCAGAGTCCGGGCGGCAATTCGCGACGGGCACGGTGGTGTTCAACGATCGCCATACCCGTGTAATAGATGCAGCGATGCAAAACCAGCGCGACACGCAGGCCATGCTCGGCATCGTCAAATGAGGTATCCAGCTCGGCGCAATGGGCGTAGGCATGGGCGGCCTTGAGCCAGGTGGAAACCACCTGCTGGAAACACCCCTCTTCAATTTCGCCAAGCGGCAAGGGCTTGTTGATGTAGCGCCTGGCAAGTTCTTCCTCGACGAAACAGAGGGGAACGCGCAATTGCTCGAGAAGGTTGAGATAGACAGCCGCTTGAGGCGGTGCCTGCAGCAAACTGTCAAGGAAGCAGTTGAGTTCGCTCTCAGCCTGCAGCGGATTGGCCAAGGGCAGGCGGGAGAGGATCTGGAGTCCGGTTTGTAGATCCGGAATTGCCATAACGACGGGGATGCGGGTGATTACTGCGCTCATGATCAAATGTCCTTGGTCGCTCGGTCAAACAGCATCAAGTGCCGCGACAATTTCCCTGTAAAGCAGATGACTGCCAACGACTCTGCGCATCGGAACATTGACGCGCTGCGCCGTACCCCATACCGGGTGGGGGAAATGGCGATCATTGTTCCAGCGAGGAATGACATGCCAATGAACATGCGGCGTCATGTTGCCAAAACTTGCCAGATTCATCTTGTCCGGTTGGTAGAGCTTGCGTAGTGCTTTTTCGACCGCAAAGACAACACGCATCACGCGCTGCCGTTCAGTATCCGGGATATCCGTCATTTCACGTTCGTGACGATTGAGAATCACCCGACAAAACCCCGGGTAGTCCGGATCGGCAACGCTGACGACGCGACAAAGCGCATCCTGCCAGACCAGCTCACCGCCAGGCGAGCCACAAAGCTCGCAATGATCGTCCCGTTCCCCCTGCATATCCTGCTCACTTCCCTCTAAACATCTGCCATATTTGCAAAAGATAAGGCAAATATCGAGGAAAACCAAGGAATTATGTCACGAAGACTCGATTTTTGATGCTGAACAGCGACCATCGCCTGTCTGTCCGGCAGGGAAAACTACAGCAGAACGCGTTCAATGCCACCGTTGTTGGCTTTCTCGATGTAGTTGACCATCCAGTCGTCACCGAGCAGATACTTGGCCATCTCAACGACGATGTAGTCCGCCTGCGTGCCGCCATCATCGTTATAGCGCGAAAGCCCTTGCAGGCACGACGGGCATGAAGTCAGGACCTTCAGATCTCCCTTGAAGCCGTCAGCGCGCAGCTTCTCGGCCCCTTTTTCGATCTCCTCCTGTTTGCGGAAGCGCACCTGTGTCGATACATCGGGGCGCGTGATGGCCAGCGTTCCTGATTCGCCGCAACAACGGTCAGAGAGGTCGACCTGCTGGCCCATCAGTTCGTTGACCACCTTGATTCCCGACATCGTCTTCATCGGTTTATGGCAGGGTTCGTGGTACATATAGCGCGTACCGGCAACGCCTTCAAGCTTGATCCCCTTTTCTAGCAGGTACTCATGGATGTCGAGCAGCCGGCAGCCGGGGAAGATCTTGTCGAACTGATATTTCAGCAACTGATCCATGCAGGTACCGCAGGAGACGATCACCGTCTTGATGTCGAGATAGTTCAGCGTGTTGGCGACGCGGTGGAAGAGCACGCGGTTGTCGGTGGTGATCTTTTGCCCTTGCGCGGCCTCGCCGGCCGCCGTCTGCGGGTAGCCGCAGCACAGGTAGCCGGGCGGCAGCACGGTCTGCGTACCCATCTCGTAGAGCATTGCCTGGGTGGCCAGGCCGACCTGCGAGAACAGGCGTTCCGAGCCGCAGCCCGGGAAGTAGAAGACGGCGTCCGACTCGTCATTCACCTTCTGCGGGTCGCGGATCACCGGCACCACCTTGTCGTCCTCGATGTCGAGCAGGGCGCGCGAAGTACGCTTGGGCAGGCCGCCGGGCATCGGCTTGTTGATGAAGTGGATGATCTGCGAGCGGATTGTCGGGGGGCCGAGCGTTGCCGGCGGCTGCTTGATCTGGCTCTGGATCAGGCCGAAGGACTTGGCCGTCTTGTAGGCCAGACGCTGCGCCGTGTAGCCCCACTCGATCATCACCTTGCGCACGAGCTTGATCGTTGCCGGGTCTTTCATGGTCAGGAAGGCCATCGCCGCCGCCTTGGCCGGGACGAATTTCTTCTTGCCCTGCTCGCGCAGGAAGTTGCGCATGGCGATCGTCACGTCGCCGAAGTCGATGTCCACCGGGCAGGGCGTCACGCACTTGTGGCAGATCGTGCAGTGGTCGGCGACGTCGTTGAACTCGTCGAAGTGCATCAGCGAGATGCCGCGCCGCGTCTGCTCTTCGTAGAGGAAGGCTTCGATCAGCAGCGAGGTGGCGAGGATCTTGTTACGCGGCGAGTAGAGCAGGTTGGCGCGCGGCACGTGCGTCGAGCAGACCGGCTTGCACTTGCCGCAACGCAGGCAGTCCTTGATCGACGCTGAAATCTTGCCGATTTCTGACTGCTCCATGATCAGCGATTCGGTGCCGAGCAGCGAGAACGACGGCGTGTAGGCGTTCTCCAGATCGCCGCCCGGCAGCAGCTTGCCCTTGTTGAAGCGGCCTTCGGGGTCGACCCTGGCCTTGTAGTCGCGGAAGGGCTGGATCTCGGCTTCGGTCAGGAACTCCAGCTTGGTGATGCCGATGCCGTGCTCGCCGGAGATTACGCCATCAAGCGCACGCGCCAGCAGCATGATGCGCGCCACCGCCGCGTTGGCGGTGTGCAGCATCTCGTAGTTGTCCGAGTTGACCGGAATGTTGGTGTGCACGTTGCCGTCGCCGGCATGCATGTGCAGCGCGACGAAAATGCGGCCGCGCAGGGTTTCCTTGTGGATGGCCTCGATGCGGTCGAGGATCGGCCGGTAGACGCTGCCGTCGAAGATGGTTTCGAGTTGCGGCTTGAGTTCGCTCTTCCACGAGACGCGCACCGAATAGTCCTGCAGGCGATGGAAGAGGGCGGGATGGTCGGCCTTGTTGGACAGTGCGCCGGCTTCAACGCCAAGTGCGGCGAATTGCGCTTCGGCTTGCGCCAGCGGCAGATCGAGATTGTCGAGCAGCCACTGCCAGCGCGTGCGCACGGCGGCGATGGCTTCCAGCGCCACCTGCCGGCGGTCGCCGATCAGCACCTCGTTGTCGAGGTTGGTGTCGCCGCGATGCAGCGGTAGCTCACCTTGCACGAACTCGGCGAGCGAATCGCACAGCGCCAGCTTGTTCTGTGTCGACAGCTCGATGTTGATGCGCTCGATACCGTCGCAGTATTCGCCCATGCGCGGCAGCGGGATGACCACGTCTTCGTTGAGCTTGAAGGCGTTGGTGTGGCGCGAGATGGCCGCGGTGCGCGAGCGGTCGAGCCAGAATTTCTTGCGCGAATCGGCGTCGACGGCGATGAAGCCCTCAGCCGAGCGCAGGTTGCACATGCGCACGACTTCCGATGCGGCGCTCATTACCGCCTTCTCGTCGTGTCCGACGATGTCGCCGATCAGCACCATCTTCGGTCGGCCGTGGCGCTTGGCTTTGGTGGCGTAGCCGACGGCGCGCACGTAGCGCTCGTCGAGGTGTTCGAGACCGGCGAGCAGCACGCCGGCCGTATTGCCGGCGCCGCCCGGCTTGAAGTAGTCGGTGATCTCGACGATCGCCGGAACGGCTTCGCGCACCTGACCGAAGAATTCGAGGCAGACGGTGCGCGTGTGCGGCGGCATCTTGTGCAGCACCCAGCGCGCCGCGACGATCAGGCCGTCGGTGCCTTCCTTCTGCACGCCGGGCAGGCCGGCGAGGAACTTGTCGGTGACGTCCTTGCCGAGGCCGACCTTGCGGAATTTCTGGCCGGGGATTTCGAGGATTTCGGCTTCGCCGAACGGCGTCTTGCCGTCCTTGCGGAAGCGTTGAACCTCGAAGCGTGCAATATCCTGCTCGTGGATCTTGCCGAAGTTGTGATTGATCCGCGTCACTTCCATGAAGTGGCCGCTCGGATCGACCATCTTCCACCACGCCAGATTATCGAGCGCGGTGCCCCACAGCACGGCTTTTTTGCCGCCGGCGTTCATCGCGATGTTGCCGCCGATGCACGAGGCTTCGGCCGAGGTCGGGTCGACGGCGAAGACGCGGCCGGCCGCCGAGGCGGCCTCCGAAACGCGCGCGGTGACGACGCCGGCGCTGGTGCGGATGGTGGCGTAGGGCTGGTCGCAGCCGGGCAGAAGCATCTCTTCGACGGCGCCGATGGTGATCAGCTTTTCCGTGTTGATCACCACCGACAGCGGCGTCAGCGGCACGGCGCCGCCGGTGTAGCCGGTGCCGCCGCCACGCGGGATGATGGTCAGGCCAAGCTCAATGCAACCACGCACCAATGCGGCCATTTCCTCTTCGGTATCCGGGTAGAGGACAACGAAGGGGTACTCGATGCGCCAGTCGGTGGCGTCGGTAACGTGCGAGACGCGGGCCAGGCCGTCGAAGGCGATGTTGTCCTTGCGGGTGTGTTTGGTGAGAATTTTCTTCACCCGGCTACGGAGCGTGATGGTATCGGCGAAATGACGTTCGAAGCGGTTGACCGCGGTCTGTGCCGCGTCATACAGCTTGAGCACCTTGGCGTTGCCCTGG
The DNA here is from genome assembly GCA_044359525.1 of Rhodocyclaceae bacterium. Taxonomy (GTDB): domain Bacteria; phylum Pseudomonadota; class Gammaproteobacteria; order Burkholderiales; family Rhodocyclaceae; genus CAJBIL01. The sequence continues at coordinate 15,417 of JBIKLY010000078.1, forward strand.
CGACGCTTGTCGATCTCGCCGAGGCGGTGGCGCAGCGCCTGCACCAGTGCATCGCGCCGGTCGCGGTTGGCCAGCAGGTCGTCTTCCAGATAGGGGTTGCGCTGGACGACCCAGATGTCGCCGAGCACTTCATAGAGCATGCGCGCCGAGCGACCGGTGACGCGTTCGCTGCGCAATTCGTCGAGAATCGCCCAGTTTTCCGCGCCGAGCAGGCGAATGACGATTTCGCGGTCGGAGAACGACGTGTAGTTGTAGGGAATTTCGCGCAGGCGGGCGTTCATGAGCAATCCAGGAGCTTCCAAAAGGAGAATTTTAGCTTATCGCAGTGCAACACTGCAGCGACGAATGGACAGCCGCTCGGGCGGAAGGTTTCTTCTGTACGGAAACCCGTGTAGATTGAGGGCTGCGCGAGATTTCCGGGCGTCATTTTTGTGGCATAGTTCCTTGGTCAGGAAGGCATCGCCGATGTCAAATCAACGCCAACAACACTATTGGTTTTCCAGTGACCTCCTCTGATTCAGTCAATACGCCGCCAATCAGTGCGGATACCAACAATTTCGCTGCCGATTTACGCGAGGATCTGCTGCATCATGATCCCTTGCTGGCCTGTCTTGTCGAGCTGACCCGTCTGCACGGACGTCCCAGTACGCGTGCGGCCTTGTCGGCGGGTTTGCCGCTGGAAAAAGGGTGTCTTACCCCATCGCTGTTTGCGCGGGCTGCGACACGGGCGGGTTTGTCGAGCAAGATTGTTCGCCGTCCGCTCGATGCGATCGATAACGCCTTGTTGCCGGTCATTCTGCTGCTCAAGGGCGATCAGGCCTGCGTGCTGCTTGGCTGGGATGAGGCCGGAAGTACCGCGCGACTGTTGTTTCCGGAAACCGGGCAGGGCGAGGTCTCGCTGCTGCGCGAAGCGCTCGCCGAGCGCTACCTGGGCATCGCGCTTTTTGCCCGGCCGCGCTTCAGCTTCGATGCGCGTACGCCCGAGGTCGGCAAGGTTGCCGAAAGGCATTGGTTCTGGGGCGCCTTGATCGAACAGGGGCCGGTGTACCGCGATGTGATCGGTGCGGCACTGCTGATCAACCTGTTTGCGCTGGTGATGCCGCTGTTTTCGATGAACGTGTACGACCGCGTGGTCCCCAACAACGCTACCGATACCTTGTGGATG
>JBIKLY010000146.1:0-4610 GCA_044359525.1 Rhodocyclaceae bacterium
CTGGCGTATCGTGCGGGAGGATTTTGGCCTCGCCGCCCGGCCCTTTGTTGTACAAGCTGTCAAAGTGGTCGCCAAAGACATGGTCGAGATAGCACTCAAACCCTTGGGCGAAGTCGTGGCCGTAAAGCCCGGTCAGTTCGTACTGGTTGCTTTTTTTTCGGGGCCCACCTTCAGAGGCTGCGGTGAGTTTCATCCTTTTACCGTCAGTGCAGTCGGAGCTGGCGGTGAAATGCAGATTGGCGTGAAAGCGCTGGGCGATTGCACCCAGCATATTCAGTCTATTGAGTCTGGCGTCATGGCACGTGTGCATGGCGCGTTTGGGGAATTTCTGACTGATCGGCCGTCGTCGCCCCAACTGTGGGTTGCCGGCGGCATTGGCATTACGCCATTTCTGGCGCAACTTCGGGCGGGGCTGCTTAGCCAGAAAACGCTTCTCTTGTATCTTTATCGGTCCAATGCCGATGCCGCGTTTTTGCAAGAAATTCAGGCATTGGCGGCGAATGACTCGAACCTCTCCCTTTGCGCTGTCGCAACCGGCAAGGGTGTTCCTGATTTGAATACCATCCTGCCCGACGCAACTGCCCTTGCACAACATGATTGCTATCTTTGCGGCCCGCCAGGCCTGGTTGCCGGCCTCAGAAAGGCCTTGAGCGGCAGAGGTATTTCTCCCCGCCACATTCACTTTGAAAACTTCGAGTTCCGATAATGCGCCAACTCTATCTCTCTACGACCGTGCTGTTCTGGTTGCTGGTCACAGCGTTCTGGGCGGGAAACCTCTGGCTGCCGCCGGCTGAGCAAAGCCTCGCCATAGCGGCTGAGAAAATCTATTCAAAGGCAGATCTTGCCAAGCATGCGACAGCGGATAACTGTTGGATGGCAATTCGTGGTGGAGTCTATGACCTGACCGCGTACTTGCCTGGACATCCGTCTCCACCAGAAGTGACATTGCCGTGGTGCGGCAAAGAAGCGACTGAAGCCTACAATACAAAAACAAAAGGACGCCCACATGCGCCGTTTGCCGACGAGTTGCTGACCAAGTACAAAGTTGGAAAGCTTGCTGCTGAAAGGCCGTGATGACTATGGTATTGCCCAGATCATCTTCGTTCAAGCGGTAACGTCACCCGACCAAGTCGAAGCTCAACGGTAGGAAACCGAGTAGACCAGTCGTTGGTGATGCACAAGTCATCAGTCTGAAGCATTCATTCGTGGCGCTGTGCTGAGCGTCGCTTCGTGGCCGACCGCCGCCTGATTCGAGCATTTGTACTTGCGGCCGCAACGGCCAACCAAGCGCCGTATGCTCAGCGCCGACTTTCCATCCTCGCCAGGCAGAGGCCGGCGAGCCGGACGGCATCCGCGGCTACGGTCCGGTGAAGGAAAGGTCGGCGGTTCTGGCTAGGCCTAGGCGGGAGGAATTGCTGACGGCGTTCAATCAGGCGGCGATGGCGCGGGGTTGGCGGCGAAAGTAATTTACCGGCCCCTTCGGCCATCGATGACCGTTCCTTCCATTTTTCAGGGTGGCCGTGACGACCCGGTGGCGGCGCTGATGCTGCACGCCTGATCGCCTTGGAGCCTCGGTCGCGCGTTATCAACGGACCGCGAACCCTGAAATCGTCCTCCCGGCGCTACCTCGCCTCTACGTAAATATACGTAGCCGGGTAAGCGTCTTTGCCAATATCCAGTCCCCAGTGAAGGTGGTCGAATCTGGTCACGCACAAAAGGGTGGAGCCAGACCGAGCATGAAAGCCAATAGCACAGAGATCAAGCGCCTTCCCGTCATGGAAGACATGACGATTTATCACGCCGGCGCACAGAAGCAGCAGATCCTGTCGGCACTGGCACAGACGGACTTCCTTGAACTCGACCTCCAGGCCGCCACCGAAATCGACACCTCCGGCCTGCAACTGCTGTTGCTGCTCAAGCGCGAAGCGGTGCAGCAGGGCAAGCAGCTCAGCGTCATCAACCACAGCCCGCGGGTACAGCAGATCATCGACGCCTGCAATCTGGCCGGCACCTTTGGCGACCCGATGGTGATCAGCGCCCACGCGTCGCAGCCGTCTCAAGCACTCTGACAGGGAAATCTTCATGGACGAACTCACCACTACAGAAATGCCTGCCGGCGAGAACGGTGAAACCACCAGCCGCCCCGCTCGCGCCTGGGACGCATCCAGCAGCTGGCATATCTCGGTGCGCTTCGGTACCGAAATACTGAAGCACGGCACGGACCCGCTCAGCCTGCTCAATGCTCTCGCGGCGCTGGGCGAAATCGAGATGATGGAAACCCTGACGGAAAACATGCCGCCGGCGGCCGAGATGGATCCGGAAGCCTGCTATCTGGGCTTCGAAATCCGCCTTCATACGCATGCCTCGAAAGCCGCGATCGAGGACGTATTCAAGTTCGTGCGTGACGAATGCACCCTGCACATCCTCCCGCCCGACAGCAAGGTGGCCGATTTCCTGCAACTGATCGCCGCGCTGCCTGCAGAAACCATGCGCCTGGGCGATATTCTGGTCAAGAGTGGCGCCCTGACCAAAGCCGAGCTCGATGCCGGACTGCTGCGCCAGCGCGATGCGTGCGGCGCCGTGGATGAATCCGGCGAGCCGCTGACCGGCTCCGCGCCGATCGGCGAGATCCTGGTCGAACGAAAGGCGGTGCACAAGGAGGTGGTCGAGGCCGCCGCCGACAGGCAGAAGGCCATCTCCGAAAAGCAGGCCAGCGATGCCGGACTGATCCGGGTGCATGCCGACAAACTCGATGAACTCATCGACCAGGTTGGCGAACTGGTCATCGCCGGTGCGTCCGCCAACCTGCTGGCCCGCAGGAACGGTGACGGCGCGCTGGTCGAAGCCAACTCGGTACTCAGCCGGCTGGTAGAGACCATTCGCGACTCGGCCCTGCAACTGCGCATGGTGCAGATCGGCGAAACCTTCAAGCGCTTCGACCCAGTCACCCGCGACCTTTCCAGGGAATTGGGCAAGGACATCCAACTGGTGATCAATGGTGCCGAGACCGAGCTGGACAAATCCGTGGTCGAGAAAATCGGCGATCCGCTGCTGCACCTGGTGCGAAACGCGATCAACCATGGCATCGAATCCGCGGCGGAACGCGCTGCCGCCGCAAAGCCCGCGCGGGGCCAAGTCGAGCTCAACGCCTACCATGAGTCCGGCTGCATCGTGATCGAAGTATCCGACGACGGCCGCGGTCTCGATCTGGCGACGCTGCAGGCCAAAGCCATCGAGAAAGGCCTGATCCAGCAGGGCCAAACCCTGTCCGACCAGGAGATCAGCAACCTGATTTTCGATGCCGACACCGCCGGAGCTGCGGGCGCTTCGGGACCTGCCGGTCGAAACGCCGGCATGGACGTAGTAAGCAAGAGCATCACGGCGCTGCGTGGCACGGTGACCGTCAAGACCGAAGCCGGTCTGGGCTCGCGCTTCACCATCCGCCTGCCGCTCACACTGGCCATCATCGACGGCTTCCTGACCGGTGTCGACAAATCCTCTTACGTCATTCCGCTCGACACGGTGGTCGAGTGCATCGAACTGGCCAACACCAGTGCCGAGCGCGACTACATCAACCTGCGCGGCGAAGTGCTGCCCTTTGTCCGGCTGCGCGAACTGTTCGAAGTCCCCGGCACCCAGCCGCCGCGCGAAAACGTGGTGGTGGTGCAGTACGCCGGGCAGAAGGCCGGCATCGTGGTCGACCAGCTGCTGGGCGAATTCCAGACCGTGATCAAGCCGCTGGGCACGCTGTTCCGCAACATGCGCGGCATCGGCGGCTCGACGATTCTGGGCAGCGGCGAAGTCGCCCTGATCCTCGACGTGCAGGCGCTGGTGAGTCGCAGCGCAAGGAGCGAAGAACAACTCGCCCACGGCAACACCGGCACGCACCGGCTTGAGATGCACTGAACCCGTTACGCCACATCCAGTTTTCTCACCGCATTTTCATTCTTTCTGCACCAAGGAGACATCACCATGTTGAACAACCTCAAAATCGGCGTCCGGCTGGGCATCGGCTTTGCCGTCACGCTGGCCCTGCTGATCACCATCGCCACCGTCAGCTACACACGCCTGGAGACGCTCAACCACAACATTGAACTCATGGTCAATGACCGCTTTCCGAAGACCGTGCAGGCCAATGACATCATCGACGCGCTCAACAACGTTGCCCGGCAGTTGCGCAACGCCTACATCATGAGCGGCAACGAGCAGCAGAAAGCGCTGGATGCCATTCCCGGCCAGCGCAAGATCATCTCCGAAAACCTGGAAAAGCTGGACAAGAGCATCACCTCGGAAAAAGGCAAGGAGATCCTGAAGAAAATAAACATCGCTCGCACGGCGTATGTCGCGCAGCAGGAAAAGTTCCTCGAACTGCTCAAGGCTGGCAAGCGCGAGGAAATCGTTGCCATGCTGAGTGGTGACTTGCGCAAGACTCAAAGCGACTACATGGGCGCGGTCAATGATCTGATCAAGTTCCAGACCGACGCGATGAACAAGGCAGGCAAGGATGCCGACGAACTGGTCGGAGCCGCAGAAAATCTGATCGTGGTACTCGGTATCGCAGCTACGCTGCTGACCCTGCTCTTCGGCTGGTTCATCACGCGCAGCATCAC
>JBIKLY010000079.1:0-16259 GCA_044359525.1 Rhodocyclaceae bacterium
AGATTGACAATATTGCCGTCGGAAACAACATCCTTCGGCAATACCTCGATCGTGTATCGCTCCACACGATAGCCATCCTTGCCATTACTGGCGAGTTCAACCATCTTGACGGACGAAGAGCTTATGTCAACGCCTATCAGTGCGCGTGCCTTGGAACCAAAGATCGAAAGATCGAGTTGCAAATCGCTTCCCTCGCCGAAAAAACCCTTGAATAATTTGTAGTTAGCGGGTTTATAGATAATCTACATTAGATGCTAGCAACAACTATTGGGCATGTAAAGCTATTTTTCACCGGCTGCTTCAGGCCATTTATAATAGCCGCCGCTTGTCATTTTCTGGACGCTGCCTTGCCTACCCTTCTTCGCTGGATCCTTTATCCGGTCATTTTGCTTGTCGGTCTCGCCGCCATGGCCATCGCCATGGCGGGTGTTGTTCTTGTCCTGACTTACCCCAATCTGCCGTCACTGGAGATTCTCACCGATTATCGCCCGAAGATTCCCTTGCGTGTCTACACCGCCGACGGCCACCTGATTGGCGAATTTGGCGAAGAGCGCCGCGCTGTAGTCGGAATCCACGACGTCCCGGAAATCATGAAGCAGGCAATTCTCTCGGCTGAAGACGAGCGCTTTTACCAGCACGGCGGCGTCGATACGCTTGGCGTCCTGCGTGCCGCTTATTCCAACCTGGTCAGCGGCGGCAAGCGTCAGGGCGCATCAACCATTACGCAACAGGTTGCCAAGAACTTTTTCCTGTCATCGGAAAAGACCTACGCCCGAAAACTCTACGAAGCTCTGCTCTCGTTCAAAATTGAGCACAACCTCAGCAAGGATCAGATTCTCGAGCTCTACATCAACCAGATTTATCTGGGGCAACGCGCCTACGGCTTTGGGGCAGCCGCTCAGATATACTTCGGGAAACAGCTGGCCGACCTGACCGTTGCCGAAGCGGCGATGCTCGCCGGACTGCCCAAAGCCCCTTCCGCCTATAACCCGGTAGTCAATCCAAAGCGCGCGCGACTTCGTCAGCAATACGTCTTGCGCCGGATGTTCGAGCTCGGTTTTATCGATGGAAAACAACAGGAAGCTGCGCTCAAACAAGCGCTGGTCGTAAAACGTGATACCAACGACTTTTCGGTTCATGCAGAATTCGTCGCGGAAATGGCACGCCAGATCGCTGCCGACCAATTTCCGGATGATGTTTACACGCGGGGACTACGCGTCCACACGACAATCCTGAAAGCCGACCAGGAGGCCGCCTACGCCAGCCTGCGGCGCGGCGTCTTCGACTACGATCGCCGACACGGCTATCGTGGCGCTGAAACCTATCTTGACCTGAAAGCCGTGACGTCGGATCAGGACGAAGCACTTGACGAACTGTTGCAGGACATCAACAGCACCGAGGATCTACAGCCGGCAATCGTACTTAATGCCGACATCAAACAGGTCCGCGCCTACCGCCGGGGCGGCGAAGTTGTCACGATCAGCGGTGACGGGCTGAAATTCGCCGCGCGAATGATTGACGAGAAAGCGCCGCCAAACAAGCGCCTGCGCAGGGGGGCGCTGATTCGCGTGCAGAAGGACGACAAGGGAAGCTGGCAAATCGTACAGATGCCCGAAGTTGAAGCCGCCTTTCTCGCTGCCGACCCCTATACCGGCTCGATACGCGCACTGGTCGGCGGTTTCGATTTCAACCGCAACAAATTCAACCATGCAACACAGGCCTGGCGGCAACCCGGCTCAAGCTTCAAGCCGTTCATTTACTCAGCCTCGCTGGAAAAAGGGTTTTCCCCCGCTTCAATCATCAACGACGAGCCAATCGTTTTCCCTGCATCGGTCACCGGCAGCCAGGCGTGGGAGCCGAAGAATTACGACGGGAAATATGAAGGCCCGATGCGTATGCGTACCGGCCTCGCCAAATCCAAAAACATGATCTCGATCCGCATCCTGCAGTCCATCGGCGTGCAGTATGCGCAGGATTACGTCACTCACTTTGGTTTTGAAGCCGACAAACATCCGCCTTACCTGACCATGGCGCTCGGTGCCGGCTCGGTCACGCCGTGGCAGATGATGAACGCCTACGCCATCTTCGCCAATGGCGGTTATCGTATTCAGCCCTATATCGTCAGCCAGATTCTGGACGAAAAGAAACAGGTTCTGGCCCAGGCGCAGCCGGTGACTCCCGGCAACGACGAGATGCGCGCCATTGACCCGCGCAACGCCTATGTAATGGACAGCATGCTGCGCGACGTCACGATTTACGGCACGGCCGCGCGCGCTTCCGCGACACTGAAACGCAAGGATCTGGCCGGCAAGACGGGAACGACCAACGAACACGTCGACGCCTGGTTCTGTGGCTACCAGCAGACCGTTGTCGCTTGTTCATGGATTGGCTTCGACCAGCCGAAGAATCTTGGCAATGGTGAGACAGGGGGGTCAGCGGCACTACCGACCTGGATCGGTTATATGGCCAAGGCGTTGAAGGACGTTCCGGAATCTTTCCTGCGCCAACCCGAAGGCCTGGTCGCAGTCGACGCCCCCGGGCAAGGCAAGGGACCCGCCAAGGAACTGTTTTTCACGGAAAATGTTCCGGCAGAAGTCCCGCCGGAGCCGCCGCAGGATGAAAATGCCAAGCCGGTAGATTGAGCCGGCACAGATGATCAACCGGGGCCGGCGCCCAGTTCGACAGGTACGCCGGCCTGCATACTGACCAGCGTTGACAGCGCCGCCAGCAACTCGCTGCCATCACGACTATCCCGCCAGACCGCGCCATCCCAGCGATAGTGAAAGCCGCCCGAGCGGGCAGCGACCCAGACTTCTCGGGCAGCCGCATGCCGGTTAACGATGATCTTGCTGCGATCGGAAAACTCGATCTCCAGCACGCCACCACTGGGCATCTCGAAATCCAGATCGGCACCGCTGGCCTCAAGACCGGCCTCGATTTGCCCGAGCACCGCATCGGTGAGGGCATTGAATTCGCTATCATTCATCCTGTGCTACCATTTTTAATTTTCGGGTTACCGCCAATGCGTCGCCACCTCGCAGCCTCGACACTCTCTGCACTATTGCTTGCTGCTCTTCTGGGCGCTTGCGGCACCAGAGGGCCGCTGACACTGCCGCCAAAACCAGCGACACCCGCCGCCAGCGCACCGGTACAAACAGCGCCGACCGCAAGCGCCAATAATCTTAACACGGCCAAAGAACCCGCCTGATGACTGCCTTTTCCCTTGATAAGGGCGTGCTGCACGCCGAATCCGTTCCGCTGACTGATATTGCCGCCCGCTTTGACACCCCATGCTACGTTTACTCTCGCTCGGCCCTCGAAGCGGCACTCGACGAATTCCAGCAGGAACTTGTCGGTGTCGATTCGCTCGTCTGCTACGCCGTCAAAGCCAATTCCAATCTCGCCGTACTCAACGTTTTCGCCCGTTGCGGCGCGGGCTTCGACATTGTTTCAGCCGGTGAGCTGAAGCGTGTCCTGGCCGCCGGCGCTGACCCGAAAAAAGTCGTCTTTTCCGGAGTTGGCAAGACCGCCAGCGAAATGGAATTTGCGCTGGAAACCGGCATCCTCTGCTTCAATGTCGAATCCGCACCCGAACTGGATCGCCTGAACGAAGTCGCCAGCCGCCTCGACAAAAGGGCGCCGGTCAGCCTGCGCGTCAATCCCAACGTTGACGCCAAAACGCACCCCTACATTTCGACCGGTCTCAAGGAAAACAAGTTTGGCGTCGCTTACGAAGATGCGCTGGCGCTGTATCAGCACGCCGCCCGTCTGCCGAATCTCGACATTACCGGCATCGATTGCCATATCGGCTCGCAACTGCTTGACCCGGCGCCTTTTGCCGAAGCCCTCGACAAGATATTGCTGCTCATCGATCAGCTCGCTACTGCCAATATCCGGCTGCATCACATCGACCTCGGCGGCGGCCTGGGTATCCGCTACCGCGACGAAGTGGCGCCTACGGTCAAAGCCTACCTCCGGCCATTACTGCAGAAGCTCAAGGGGCGCGGCTTGAAAATCCTGCTGGAGCCGGGACGTCGCCTGGTCGGTAATGCCGGCCTGCTGCTGACCAAAGTCGAGTATCTCAAGCCCGGCGAAGTCAAAAACTTTGCCATTGTCGATGCCGCAATGAACGACCTCGCCCGCCCGGCGCTTTACGACGCGTGGCACGACATTCTGCCGGTTGCCCCGCGCGAAGGTGCAACGCTGGACTGGGAAATCGTCGGTCCGATCTGCGAAACCGGAGACTTTCTCGGCCACAGCCGCCCCCTCGCACTCGCGCCCGGCGATCTGCTCGCCATCATGTCGGCGGGCGCTTACGGCATGGCCATGAGCTCGAACTACAACACCCGGCCACGTGCCGCCGAAGTGATGGTCGATGGCAGCACGGCACATCTGGTGCGTCGCCGGGAAACCGTTGAAGAGCTCTTTGCACTGGAAAGCCCGCTGCAGTGAATCCAGCCGGAAAGTTTCTGGCTGCGCTGTTTGCCACCATCGCCGCACTTTCCGGCTGCTCGGACAAATCCGCCGAGAAGAAAATCACGCCGCCGGCAACGCTGATCACGGTCACCCAGGCCACGGCACAAGCGCTGGAAGTCACGGTGTCCACTCTGGGTGCGCTGGAGGCGGTGATCGACCCGAAAGTGGCAGCCGAAGTGCCCGGGCGGGTACTGAAAATTTATGCACGCTCAGGGCGCGCGGTAAAAAAAGGCGAGTTGCTGGCAGAACTCGACGCCACCGATGCCAGCGGCCAGCATCGTGTCGAGCAGGCCGAAATGGCGCGGCTGACCGCACTGCTTGCGCAGCAAGAACGTGTGGTCGCGCGGCAGAACGAACTCGTCGCCAAGAACTTCATCTCCAAAAATGCCGGCGAGGATGCCACCGCCCAACGCAATGCCCTAAAGAGCCAGCTGGCTGCCGCACAGGCACGGGCAGCACTCTCGGCGCACGGCGTGGCGCGCACCCGGATCACCAGCCCGATCGACGGCACGGTCGAGGTACAGATTGCCGCCGTCGGCGACTACCTCAAGGTCGGCGACCCGTTGCTCCGACTGGTCTCGAACAGCCGGCTGCGCGCCAACCTGCCCTTCCCCGAAAGCACCGCCAACCGCCTGCAACGCGGACTTACCGTGCGCCTCTCCAGCCCGCTGGCGCCCGGCAAGGTGGTCGAGGGGCAGATCGAAGACATCCGGCCAAGCCTTCTCGAAACCAGCCGTTCAATTGAAGTCATCGCCCGCTTTGACAACCCGGCCGGCGCCAGTGAATTGAAAAGCGGCGGCTCGGTCAATGCGCAGGTCGTCATCGAGCGCAAGGAATCCGCCGTGATGGTACCGGAGCAGTCAGTCGTGCTGCGCCCCGCCGGCCAGGTCATCTACCGCATCGTCGATAATCTGGCCCAGCAACAGTTGGTGGAGACCGGCGCCAAACAGGGCGGCATGATCGAGCTGCTCAAGGGCGCACAAGCGGGTGACACGATCGCGCTCGACGGCGCAGGCTTCCTGAGCAACGGCGCCGCAGTCAATATTCAGGATCGCAGCAAACCCGCCGCTACGCCCAACAAATGACCCTTCCCGAGCTATCGATCAAACGCCACGTACTGGCGTGGATGCTCTCCGCCGTGCTGGTGCTCTTCGGCTTCATTGCCTACGACCGCATCGGCATGGATCGTTACCCCTATATCGAATTCCCGGTCGTTTCGGTGAGCACGGTGCTCAAGGGCGCCAACCCGGACATCGTCGACGCCTCGATCACCAACGTCATCGAAAGCTCGATCAACAGCACGCCGGGCATTGAGCACATCCAGTCGACCTCATCGCCGGGCGTCTCGACCATCAACATCACCTTCAATCTCGAAAAGCGTATCGACGTCGCCTTCAACGAGGTGCAGGCCAAGGTCAATCAGGTCTTGCGACGCTTGCCGAAAGACGTTGATCCGCCGGTCGTTGCCAAGGTTGAAACCAACGCCCAGCCGATCATGTGGCTGGCCCTGCAGGGTGACCGCACGCAACAGCAACTCAACCAGTACGCGATCAACACCTTGAAGAAACGCCTGGAAACGATCGACGGGGTCGGCGAAGTCCGCATCGGTGGCCGCCGTGACCGGACGATCCGCGTCAACCTGCTGCCGGCGCGCATGGTTGCGCTTTCGGTGACCGCACAGGACGTTACCGACGCTTTCAACAAGGAGCATGTGCAGCTGGCCGGTGGTTTTGTCGTGGGCCAGAGCACGGAAAATCTGGTCAAACTCGACCTCGAATTCCACACCGTCGACGACCTGCGCAATCTGGTTATCACCTGGAAAGGCAACGCCCCGATCAAATTGTCGGACATTGCCGAAGTCGCAGACGGCCTCGCCGATTACCGCCAGATGGCGCGCTTCAACGGCGAGATGACGGTTGGCCTGGGGGTGGTCAAAGTCGCCAACACCAACACCGTCAATATTGTCGAAAAGATCAAGGCCAAACTGGAGAACGAGCTGCGGCCGCAACTGCCGCCCGGTCTGCAACTGCACATCGTTTCCAACGATGCGATATTCATTCTTGAGATCGTCAATTCGCTCAAGGAGCACCTGCTCGAAGGCACGCTGCTGGCCGCGCTGGTTGTCTGGATTTTTCTGCGCTCGGTACGCTCGACGCTGATCGTCGCGCTGGCCATTCCGGTTTCGTTGATGGGCGCGATTGCCGTCATCTACCTGTTCGGCTACACGCTGAATTCGTTGACCCTGCTCGCACTCTTGCTGCTGATCGGCGTCGTCGTCGACGACGCCATCGTGGTCCTTGAAAACATCTTTCGCCATCGCGAGCACCTCGACCCGGACCCCGTCTCGGCGGCCGTCAATGGCGCCAACGAAGTCACCTTCGCCGTCTTCGCGGCAACCCTATCGCTGGTCTCGATTTTCGCGCCGGTGATTTTCATCAGCGGCATCATCGGCCAGTTTTTCCGCTCCTTCGCCGTCGTCGTCACCTTTGGCGTCCTGGTCTCGCTTTTTGTCTCGCTGACGCTGACGCCGATGCTCTGTTCGCGCTACCTGAAAGTAGAACAGCAGCACGGCCGCTTCTATTACGTGCTGGCCCGTTTCTTCGCCGGCATGGACGCGCGCTATCGCAAACTGCTGGCATGGGCGCTGCAGCATCGCTGGAAAGTCGTTGTCCTCACGGCGCTTACCGTGGCCTCCTCCGCTTTCTTTTTTGCCAACATCGGCAAGACTTTCGCCCCGGAACAGGACGAAGGTCGCTTCCTCGTTTATCTGCGCACCCCGCTTGGGTCAAGCATCGACTACACCGACTCACGGCTACGCCTGGTCGAAGCCGTGCTGCGCTCACACCCGGAGGTTTTCACCGAATTTGCCCTGATCGGCCTCGGCAGTGCCGGGCAGGTCAATCAGGGAACGGTGGTTGCCCGCATGCTGCCGCGCGACCAGCGCAGCATCTCGCAACAGGCGCTGCTGCCGGTGTTACGCGCCGAGCTGGCGGAGATTCCCGGCGCCCGGGTCTTTGCCGCGCCCTACCCGATGGTGCAGGGGCAACGCGGAGAACCGCTGCAGTTCGTGCTGGCCGGCGAGAATCTGCAGGAAGTCGGCCGCCTGACGCGCGAGCTGCAAGGCAAGCTGGCCACCGAACCGGGCATCGGCCGGCTGGACACCGACTTGCAGCTTGATCTGCCACAACTCATTTTCCAGCCCGATCGCCTGCGCATCGCCGCCGCCAACCTGACGACACAGGATGTCGCGTTGGCCATCAACATGCTCACCGGTGGCGTCGATATCGCCAAATTCAACGACGAACCCGGCGACGGCACGCGCTACGACATCCGCGTCAAAGCACGCGACGGCGAATTCACGCAGGCTTCCGACCTGGCGAAAATCTACCTGCGCGCCAAAGACAGCAAACTCGTCCGACTCGACTCGCTGGCCAGTTTCAGGCAATCGCTCGGGCCGGCCGTCATTGGCCGCTTCGACCTCCAGTATGCCGCCACCTTCTTCGCCAACCCGAGCATGCCGCTCGGCGATGCCGTCAACAAAGTCAAACAGGCGGCAGCAGAAATTTTGCCGACCGGCTATCAGGTCAAGCTGATCGGTCAGGCCGAGGAGTTCGGCAAAACAATGAAATACATGGCCTTCGCTTTCGGCCTGGCGATGGTCCTGCTTTACATGGTACTGGCCAGCCAGTTCGACTCCTTCGTGCAACCCTTCATCGTCATGCTCGCACAACCGCTGGCGATCATCGGTGGCGTCGCCGCGCTATGGCTGTTCGGGCAGACACTCAACATCTACTCAATGATCGGCCTCGTGCTGCTGATCGGGCTGGTGGCCAAGAACTCGATCCTGCTCGTCGACCTGACCAACCAGCGCCGCATCGAAGGCATGGCCGTTGACGCGGCGCTCACCGATGCCTGCCCGACCCGCATGCGGCCAGTGCTGATGACCTCGATGACCGTCATCCTGGCCCTCCTGCCGGCCGGCCTCGGCTTTGGCGCCGGCGCCGAAACCAATCAACCGCTGGCCATTGCCGTGATCGGCGGCATGATCTCCTCAACCCTGCTGACGCTGCTCGTCGTGCCGGCTGTTTATTCACTGGTCGAAAATGGACTGGGCAACTGGCAACGCAAGCGCGCTGCTGTGGCAGGCTGAACGGCCAGAATCGCGCTTGAGCCGCCACCAGCGATTGCCCTGGAAGGCAATATCCATGCGGATCTCGTGGCATATCGTCGCTAGATCGCCTATTGACGGCGTTGCAGGGCAGCGAGGTGGCGGAGTTATTTGGCGAAATAAACGTGGTCCCATAACGCTCAGCAGCAGGGCGATTTTCATGAATTTTTCGGCTATTTGCCCCTGAAGGGATTTCCTGCGGTCACATTCAACCTAAAAAACTCAGTTATTCACCGCAATGGCCCGAGGCCAGGCTTCGCGCAGACGCAAAGAACGCAAAGGGCCGCAAAGAAAATCAACGACTTAACTCGGTTTTTCGCCACAGGCATCAATCACCCTAGGGTGAATAGCAAGTACGCAACAACCCTTTGTTTCCTTTGCGATCTTCGCGCCTTTGCGCCATTGCGGTGAGGTTTCTAGGTTCAAATCACCAGTCAGCTTTCATCTGGCGTGACCATGCGCATCGGGCGAGTCCCGATCTTTGCCCCGGTGACTTCATCCACGGCCACGGGTTTAATTTCTGTTCCAGTTTCAGCGTCGAAAAAGCGAACCAACTTGCCGCTACCCCGGTATTGGCGTCCCCATGCCCCAATCATGAAAAGCACCGGTAGAAAATCGCGACCGGCAGCGGTCAGTAAATATTCCTCACGCGGCGGGTGCTCCGAGTAGCGCCGTTTCTCCAGCAATCCCTCCTCGGTCAGCGTCGCCAGCCGCCGGGTCAGCATTGTCGGTGCGATACCCAAGCTTTTCCGGAACTGGTCAAAGCGCGTGAGGCCGGCATGGGCGTCGCGCAGGATCAATATGCTCCACGCATCGCCAGCGAAAGCCAGGCTGCGCGCTATCGGGCATGGCTCATTGCAATTATTTTCGTTGTCCATACTGTTTTAGTAGTGACTTGCTTTCAAATTGATAGTATTGTCGCTTTCAATTCGATAGTAACACTTTGGCGATAGGCAATCCACCCCACACGGAGCGTTGATTTATGAGCAAGGACAACATGGGCGTTGCGCTGGCAACGGGAGCATCAGGCATCGACGAACTGGCTCCACTAACCCGGCGCGATCTTTCCGTCGCCGTGGAGGAGCGACTGATGCGTAATTTGAAGTGGGCAAATGTGCCAACCCGCACGATTGACGTTGGCGGGGTGTCTTTCGCCTATAGGAAACTCGGCCCCGATTCTGGCGTGCCGGTGATCTTCCTGCACCACCTGATGGCCGTGCTCGATGACTGGGATCCACGCGTGATCGACGGCATCGCCGCGCAGCGTCGGGTGATCGCATTCGACAACCGCGGCGTCGGTGCCTCCGGTGGATCGGTGCCGCCCAGCATCGAGGCGATGGGGCGGGATGCCATCGCCTTCATTCGGGCGTTGGGACTCAAGCAGGTCGATCTTCTCGGTTTCTCGCTGGGCGGCGGCGTGGCGCAAATGGTCGCTTTGCAAGCCCCCGACCTCGTACGGCGGATGATCCTTGCCGGAACGGGGCCTCGGGGCGGCGGCGGTATCGACGAGATCAACAGAATCGCTGTCATCGCTTACCTCAAAGCGGCGCTCACGCTAAGCGATCCGAGGAATTTCCTGTTCTTCCCCCGCACCCCGGATGGCAAGCACGCCGCAAAAGACTACTTCTCCAGGCTGAAGGAACGCACCAAGGACCGTGACAAGCCCATTTCCCTGCAGGCTCGGCGTGCTCAACTGAAGGCCATCAGAACTGCCGGGCTGAGTGCGCCCGACGACCTCTCGGTCATTACGCAACCCGTTTTCGTCGCGAACGGCGACCACGACCTGATGGTCGACAGCAGCCATTCGGCCGACATGGCTCGCCGTCTGCCGAATGCCAGGCTGACGATCTATCCGGATTCCGGGCACGGCGGCGTCTTTCAGCACCACCAAGCCTTTGTGCCTGCAGTTGTGGACTTCCTCGCGGATTGAATTGGAGAAGGCAATGAAAGCATTCATTCTCGATCGTTATGGGAAAAAGAACAGTTTGCGTCTCGGCGAAATGCCAGCGCCGGAACTTCGCGATGACGAAGTGCTGGTCAAGGTGCACGCAGCAGGCGTGAATCAGCTGGACGCCAAAATCAAGAGCGGCGAGTTCAAGCTCGTCCTGCCCTACCGCTTGCCGCTCATCCTGGGCCACGACGTGGCCGGGGTCGTGGTTCGGGTCGGGCCGCGCGTGCAGCAATTCAAGCCGGGTGACGAGGTCTATTCCCGGCCCGATGATTTTCGGATCGGTGCTTTCGCTGAATTCATCGCCATCAAGGAAACCTCCCTGGCGATCAAACCCAAAGCACTGAGCATGGAAGAGGCTGCCTCAATCCCCCTGGTCGGCTTGACCGCCTGGCAAGCGCTGATCGAAAAGGCGAATCTCAAGAAGGGGCAAAAGGTTTTCATCCAGGCCGGCTCGGGTGGCGTCGGGACCTTTGCCATTCAGCTGGCGAAACATCTCGGGGCGTTCGTCGCAACGACGACGAGTACGGCCAATGTGGATTGGGTGAAGCGCCTCGGTGCCGATGTCGTCATCGACTACAGGAAAGATGATTTCGAAAACATCCTGCAGGGCTACGACGTCGTCTTGAACAGCCAGGACAGCGCGACGCTCGCCAAATCCGTGAGCGTCCTCAAGCCTGGCGGAAAACTCATTTCGATCTCCGGCCCGCCCGATCCTGCTTTTGGCGAAGAAATCAGGGCACCGTGGCTGGTGAAATCGGTCATACGCCTGCTAAGCTTTGGCATCCGGAGGAAAGCCAGGCGCAACAAGGTCGGCTTTTCGTTCCTCTTCATGAAGGCCAACGGCGGCCAGTTGCGCGAGATCGGCGCATTGATCGATTCCGGAGCCATCCGCCCGGTCGTGGATCGGGTCTTTCCGTTCGAATCGACCCGGGAAGCGATGGATTACGTCGAGACAGGACGTGCCAAAGGCAAGGTCGTCGTCAGGATGCGATGAACATCGAACCCTCGAAGGCTTGATCTGAACACAACACCAAGGAAAATTCTTATGAGCAGCACGCTATTCACGCCCACCCAATTAGGCAGTTTGTCGCTGAAGAACCGCATCGTCATGGCACCGCTGACGCGTAGCCGCGCTATCGGCAACGTGCCCAATGCCCTGATGGCGCAGTATTACCGCTTGCGTGCGGATGCCGGACTGATCATCACCGAAGGAACCTCGCCTTCACCCAACGGCCTTGGCTATGCACGCATTCCCGGACTATTCAACGCTGAACAGGTACAGGGCTGGCGACACGTGACCGATGGCGTCCATCAGGCAGGCGGCAGGATTTTTGTGCAGCTGATGCATACCGGGCGGGTCAGTCATCCGGCGAACCTGCCGGCCGGCGCCAGCATTCTGGCCCCCTCGGCAGTTGCCGTTCCGGGCGAGATGTGGACCGATGCGGACGGCATGCAGCCGCATCCTGCGCCGCGCGAAATGAGCGAAACGGACATCGCGCAAAGCATCGCCGAATATGCGGCCTCGGCCAGACTGGCCATGCAGGCCGGCTTCGATGGTGTCGAGCTGCATGCTGCGAATGGCTATCTGATCGACCAATTCCTCAATACTGCCTCCAATCAGCGCAACGACCGCTGGGGCGGCAAGGTCGAAAACCGCGTCCGCTTCGCCGTCGAAGTCGCCAGGGCAAGCGCCGCAGCCATTGGCGCCGAGCGCGTCGGCATGCGGATCTCGCCTTACGGCGTATTCAACGCGCAGGTGCCGGATGCAGAGATGGATGCTTTGTACCTGCGTTTGATCGAGGAGTTGAATGCGCTCGGCCTGCTCTACATCCACATCGTGGATCACAGCGCGATGGGGGCTCCGGAAGTCAGTCCCGAACTGAAAGCCAGGATCCGTGCCGCGTTCAAAGGAAAGTACATTCTCTCCGGTGGCTATGATGTTGCGCGAGCCGATGCCGATCTCGACGCGCAGCGTGGCGACCTGGTGGCATTCGGTCGCCCGTTCATCTCGAATCCGGATCTGGTATCCAGGCTTAAGTCGGGACAGGAGTTGGTTGCGCCCGATTTCTCTACCTTCTACACGCCGGGAGAAAAGGGCTACACCGATTATTGATGGAAGTCCGCGACTGGTTGCGCATTTCTCCGTATCGATCAAGATTCCGGGAAATGCACACCCAGGCCACATATTCACCGGCAATGGTTTGCTTAGGCCGACTTGCACTCGTAGGGTGTCCGGCGGGTTTCAGGGGAACCAGCCGTTCAAATAACTGGTTTTCTGAACTCTCGAATGGCAAGTCGTGGCCGTCATATGCCCGACGTCATCTCACATCCGCTGTCTGGTCAATGACATTGGCCGCCGGTGGCACGACGAACGCAATTCCATGCATATGTAGTTTCGGAAAAATTGCGTTCGAGAGAGCGATCCTAAAAACCGCAGTTATTCACCGCAATGGCCCGAGGCCAGGCTTCGCGCAGGCGCAAAGAACGCAAAGGGCCGCAAAGAAAATCAACGACTTAACTCGGTTTTTCGCCACAGGCATCAATCACCCAAAGGGTGAGTAGCAAGAGCGCGATAACCCTTTATTTCCTTTGCGATCTTCGCACCTTTGCGCCTGCGCGAAGCCTGGCCTCGGGCCATTGCGGTGAGGTTTCTAGGCTGATTCCAACCTCAGTGGGTGACCGCAGCAAAGCCCGCGTCGCACGCTTGCTGCGACCGATTGCCGCAGCACCGGCAGAACCCGCTGGCACGGCGTAAAATCCGTACTTCCCGCCAGTTTCCACCGCTCTCATGCCCGTCCCCGACCACACCCTGCCGACAGGCTCCACCCCGCCGCTGACGCGGCTGGTCGCACTGCGCCGCATGGAAGTGCTGACCCAGGCGGCGGTGCTGATCCTTGCCGTTGCCTGGCTGAAAATCCCGCTCGATGTCGTCAGCATGGCGGCAATCATCGCCCTGCTTGCCGCCATCAACCTTGCCACGCAATGGCGGATCGATCGCGGCGGGCCGGTCACCGACGGCGAGCTGTTTGCCCAGCTCAGCCTGGACGTCGTCATCCTGACGCTGCTGCTCTATTTTGCCGGCGGCTCGGCCAACCCCTTCGTCTCGCTGTTCATCATTTCGCCGACCATTGCCGCTGCCACGCTACCGGCCCGGCACGCCTGGGCCATGGCTGGCCTGACGCTGCTGGCCTACACCTTCCTGATGTTCTGGAACCTGCCCTTACCCCCGCCGCAGGGCGAATTCTCGCAACTGGCCGAGCTCGATGCCCTGCTCGCCCGCGCCACGGGAACCGCGCCCGAACATGCCGGGCACATGAGCGGCTTTGCACTGCACATTCTTGGCATGTGGCTCAACTTTGTCATCAGCGTCAGCGTTGTCGCGTTTTTCCTGACACGCATGGCCACGGCACTCAAGCGCCGCGAACAGGAACTTGCCGCAGCCCGAGAAACCGCACTGCGCCACGAACAGATCCTCTCCCTTGGCACACTGGCCGCCGGCGCAGCGCACAAGCTCGGCACCCCCCTGAGCACGATGGCCGTTGTCATCCGCGAACTGGAATTGGGCCACGGCAGCAATCCCGAACTGAAAGCAGACCTGCACCTGCTGCGCGAACAGGTCGATCACTGCAAGCAAACCATCTCGCAAATCCTCGCCTCGGCGGGCCAGACGCGCGACGAAAGCCTGCAGGCGATGGCCCTCGACGCCTACCTCAACAAGCTGGTCGAGGAGTGGCAGCTGATCCGCCCGCGCACACCGCTTGAAGTCATCCTTGAAGGGCCGCAGCCCGCACCGCTGATCGCCGCCGACCGCAGGCTCGAGCAAGCCATCCTCAACCTGCTCGACAATGCTGCCGACGCCAACGGCACCAGCGGCGATGCGCTGAACTTCAAGGCCCATTGGGACACAGCACGTTGCTGCATCGAAATCCTCGACCGTGGCCCCGGCCTCGACGCTGAAGCCATGCAGCACGCAGGCCAGGCGTTTTTCAGCACCAAGCAGGCTGAAAGTGGCAGCGTCGGCGGCATCGGTATCGGCCTTTTTCTCACCAACGCCACCGTTGAACAATTCGGCGGCAAGGTCGAACTATTCAACCGCAATGACAGACAGGGCGGCGCCTGCACGCGCGTCACCCTGCCGCTGGATCGACTGAAGGCCTCCGCACCATGATTGAAGATGACCGCTCAACGCTGCTACTTGTCGATGACGACAGCACCTTTCGCGAAGTGCTCGGTCGCGCTCTCGAACGCCGTGGCTACGCGGTAACGCGGGCTGCCAGCGTTGACGCCGGACTGGCCAAAGCGCTGGAACAGCCCCCCGAATACGCCGTGGTCGACCTCAAGATGCCGGGCGACTCCGGCCTGGTGCTGATCGAAAAACTGATCGAGCTCGACCCCAACACGCGCATCGTCATGCTCACCGGCTACGCCAGCATCGTCACCGCCATCGAAGCAATCAAGCTCGGCGCCATCCACTACCTGGCCAAGCCCTGCGATGCCGACGAAGTGGTTGCCGCCCTGAACAAAAGCAGCGAAGGCGATTCAAGCCTGCCGGTTTCCGAATCGCCACTGACGGTCAATCGGCTCGAATGGGAACACATCCAGCGCGTGCTGGCCGAACATCAGGGCAACATCTCCTCAACGGCACGCGCCCTGAAAATGCATCGACGCACGCTGCAGCGCAAACTCGGCAAGCATCCGAGCAAGGAATAGGGGTGACCGCACCTGAAAAGCGCGCGCCCGAACGCATGCGCATCGACAAATGGTTGTGGGCAGCGCGCTTCTACAAGACGCGTTCACTGGCCAGTGCCGCCATCAGCGCCGGCCACGTCAAACTCAACGGCAGCACCATCAAGCCGGCTCGCGAGCTGCGCTGCGGCGACACCCTCGAACTGGCCATCGGCGACACGCACTGGACGCTGCTTGTCAGCGGGCTCAACGAACAACGCCGGCCGGCCCCCGAGGCGCAACTGCTTTATGCGGAGACCAGTGAAAGCAGCGAACGCCGCGCCGCAGAAAAAGAATCCCGCCGGCTCGCCCCGGCGCCCGGCAGCGACCTGCGCGGCCGGCCAACCAAAAAGGCGCGGCGACAGATCAGAGGATTCAACGAGGGATTCTGAGCATCTCAGAAGGCACGACCCGCCCGGTCACAACCGGCGAAAGCAAGGCGCTGATAAAAACGGACCAGGCGCCCCTCTCTTCTCAGATAAGCGTTCTGCACCTGATAGGCCTGCGCTTCGGTGTCCATGCTTTCCGTACAGTTTGCGTACATCCAGCTACCGCGCTGCCGGTGTTGCAGCACATGCACCAGCTCGTGAACAACGAAGGAATTGTCATCTGCCAGATCCAGGTTCAGCGCCGCATCGATCAGAATACGCTGCCGGTCGGCATCGAACATCGCCGCAATACCCTGGCAACTGGCCGGATCACGGGGACAAACCTCCCGCTGCATTTCTTCGTGCGATAGGCGCAGGATCGGCGGCAACTCATCCACGGTCATCGGCTGCAAGCCAGACAGCGAGATGGCGGCAGAGAGCAGAACGGCCAGCAATTCCTGATCCATGGACGACTACCAGTAATACACTAACCGTAAGATTGGCATTCGCCCGATTAGTTCGCGCCCCCGCAACCCGGACGACACCCGGACTTCAAAGATAGGTATCGAGG
>JBIKLY010000080.1:0-16208 GCA_044359525.1 Rhodocyclaceae bacterium
GTACAAACATACAGTATTGCGTTATTCTGGTGTCAGTGGCTTCCGAAAGGCCGCTCCCGCCAACGAACGCAGGAGGTTTCAAGATGGATCGCATTCAGAACTGGTTTGATCAGATCATGGGTATCGCCCAGATTGAGCAGGGTCAGCGGGATCGCGCCCGGGAGATATTCAGCCCGACACGAATGCGTCTCGACGGGTTGGAAACCCCCGCCTGCTGGCGACGGATTTGCCGGGTGTCGCGTTTGACGGGGCGGTCATACGCCAATGTGCCGCGCAGCAATCAAGCCTGAGCGGGCGGTTGATCGCCGTTGAGGAAGATGAATTTTTCCGCCAAGGCTCTGACGGGCAGCGTACCCGCCGTCAGCTGTTTGCTTCGCGAGGCAGCCACAGGCATTTGCCTTTGCTTTCTTTTTCGATGCTGGTCAGCAGTTGGGTGTGTTCGGCAAGCTCCGCGTCACTGGCCTGCAAAATGCGCTGCGTTTTGCGCTGACCGTTGGCATGCACCTGCCCGCTGACGTCGAGTTGAGCCGCTTTGTCGTCGCCAAGGTCCATGATCAGGCTTTCCTGGCCACGGGTCATTGCGACATACACTTCGGCGAGAATTTCGGCGTCGAGCAGCGCGCCGTGCAGGGTACGCCGGGAGTTATCTACGCCGTAGCGCTCGCATAGCGCATTGAGGTTGTTTTTTTTCCCCGGATGCAGTTCCTTGGCCATGCGCAGTGTGTCGCATACCGTGTGGCAGACGGTATTGACCGGCGCCATGTCAAGCAGCCCCAGTTCGGCATTGAGAAAGCCGATGTCAAACGCCGCGTTGTGAATGATCAGCTCGGCACCGCGGACGAAGTCGAGAAACTCGGCAGCGATATCGGCGAAGTGCGGCTTGTCCTGCAAAAACTCGCGACTGATGCCGTGCACCGCCTGTGCACCCGCATCAATTTCACGCTCGGGGTTGAGATAGCGGTGAAAATGATGATTGGTCAGGCGCCGGTTGCTCATCTCGACGCAGGCGATTTCGATGATGCGGTGCCCGAGTTTGTGCTCAAGGCCGGTCGTTTCGGTGTCGAGAAAAATCTGACGCATAGGGGGCTTTCGTTTGCCGGGGGATAAGTCTGGCGCGCTTGTTACTTACGTTGCGCCGCTAGCAGTTCATCGATGCCGCGATTGGCCAGGCTGTCGGCGTGTTCGTTGCCAACGTGTCCGGCGTGGCCCTTGACCCAGATCCAGCTGATCTGGTGCTGCTTGGCCAGGGCGTCGAGAACCTGCCAGAGGTCGGCATTTTTCACCGGTTTTTTGTCGGCAGTCCGCCAGCCATTGCGCTTCCAGTTGTGAATCCACTCGCTGATGCCTTTTTGCACATACTGCGAATCGGTATGGATGCGCGCGGTCATCGGGCGCCGGAGCGCTTCCAGCGAGCGGATGACGGCGGTCAGTTCCATGCGGTTGTTGGTGGTCTCGGGTTCGCCACCCCACAGTTCCTTCCTGTGCTCGCCAGCCTGCATCAGTACGCCCCAGCCGCCCGGACCCGGATTGCCACGGCAGCCGCCGTCGGCGTAAATGTCGACGATTTCTTCATTGGCCA
The DNA here is from genome assembly GCA_044359525.1 of Rhodocyclaceae bacterium. GTDB lineage: Bacteria > Pseudomonadota > Gammaproteobacteria > Burkholderiales > Rhodocyclaceae > CAJBIL01. The sequence goes on from JBIKLY010000080.1 coordinate 1,580, forward strand.
CGTTGTGAAGTTCCTTTTTGAGTGACAGCACCGAGTGCCTTGCCGGGCACCTTTGCCTGATTCCAGGTGGGCATTATCAGGCGCATGCCACGCACACGTTTGACTGCCCGTATCAGGTAAATGCCGCCGGCAAACCCCCACCAGCGGTCTCCGGCTGCTTCCATGAAATGGCAACGCTCAAGCCATTGTTCGTGCTCGAAAGGCGGTGCGTAGCAGCCAAAATTGCCGCGATCAACATCGAAACCGAGCAGTTGCAACCAGTCTTTCATGCGCTGTACAGAAATGTAGTCACCGCTCCACGGGAAATTTTTCGTACAGTTTGGCAGGCGTCGGCGCAACCCCCACAAAGACAGCGGGTTGAAGCCGATGATGATCAGCTGGCCTTCAGGGATCAGCACACGCTCGATTTCACGCAGGATCTGGTGCGGATCATCGTGGAACTCAAGGATGTGCGGCAGCACGATGAGGTCGGCGCTGTGTGCCGAAAACGGGAGTTGACGCAGGTCACAGAGCACGTCGACATTGCCCGACTCACCGGCTTTCTGGCGCAGGGGAATGCGGTTGTGCCCGAGCAGGTCGACTTGTGGCAGGCCAAGTTGCAGCGCGTTGTAACCGAAAACATCGGCCACCATTGCATCGACCCGGCTTTGCTCCCATGCCATGACGTACTGTCCCTGGGGAGTTTGCAGCCAGGTGTCGATCCCGGGAATTGACATTTTCCGAACTTCTCCCACAATGCAGCAATGTTTGATGTAATCCGAATTCCGGCGTTCAAGGATAACTATATCTGGCTGCTGCGCAATGATGCAGCAGCCGTGGTCGTTGACCCCGGCGACGCGCGCCCTGTCATCGACGTGCTGGAGCGGGAAGACCTGTTACTCGCCGCCATCCTGGTGACCCATCATCACGCCGATCATCAGGGCGGAATTTCCAGCTTGCTAAGCTACTGCGCCTGCCCGGTATTCGGCCCGGCGGCGGAGTCTATCACAGGCCTGACCGACCCTTTGCTTGGCGGCGAAACGATTCGCATCGATGCGCTGGATGCTGAATTCCGGGTGCTTCCGGTGCCCGGTCACACGCTTGGCCACCTTGCTTATTATGGCGCAGGCTGTGTGTTCTGTGGCGACACGCTGTTCGCTGCCGGTTGCGGGCGACTGTTCGAGGGAACACCGGCGCAAATGCTTGATTCGCTGGAGCGACTGGCGGCCTTACCCGATGAAACGGCAGTGTATTGTGCTCATGAATATACCGAAGCCAATCTGCGTTTCGCGCTGGCTGTCGAGCCGGGTAACCGGCGTTTGCAGGCGCGGGTTGACGAAGTTGCGGTAACCCGCGCGAAGGGTTTGTCGACCGTACCGTCATCGATTGCCGAGGAAAAGGCGACCAACCCGTTTTTGCGCTGCAACGAGGCTGAGGTTATTGCCACGGCGCAATGCAGGGCAGCGACTGGCAGCGGTCCGCTTGCGGTATTTACCGCGCTGCGTGAATGGAAAAACAGCTATTGATCAAGCGGTTTCCGGCGGCACTTGCTGCTCGGCCGTAGTCTCCAGTGCCTTTTTCAGTGTGTCGAGTACCGTGCCGGCGTTGAATGGTTTGACAATGAAGCCGCTGGCGCCGGATTTTATCGATGCCTGCACGTTTTCCATGCTGGGGTTGCCGGTGATCATTACCACCCGGATTTCCGGATAGGCAGCTTTGATTTTTTGCAGCGCTTCGAGTCCGTCCATTTCCGGCATCAGGACATCCATGCAGATCAGATCGGGTTTGTCGCGTCGTATGAACTCAAGCGCCAATGCCCCGTTTCTGGCTTCTCCGAGAATGTCATATTCCTCGTTGCGCAGAATGCTGCGCAGCAGCGTGCGCATCAGGTCGTTGTCATCGACGATAAGGACTTTTGTATGTTTCATATTGGTCACGGTCGCCGGATTCAGGAAGTCGGTGTGTCGAGTGAGGCCATCCGGCAAACACGATTCTTTCCATCATGTTTTGCCTGATAGAGGGCTTTGTCCGCAGCGCCGACGATTTTGCCGGGTGCAGTTTCCGGCATCGGAACAGCCGAGGCAATGCCGAAACTGAGCGTCACTTGTCCGAATGGCGAGCTGGTGTGCGCCAAATTGAGCTGCTCAATCGCCTGCTTCATCCGCTCGGCAACAAACAGGGCGCCGCCCAACGACGTCTCAGGCAGTACGGCGGCAAATTCCTCGCCGCCATAGCGGGCAATCAGATCGCCGCCACGATCCATTGCGGCCGTCAAGGTGTTGGCAACCTGACGAAGACATTCGTCACCTTCAAGGTGGCCGTAGGTGTCGTTGTACTGCTTGAAATAATCGATGTCGCACATCAGGATTGATAGCTCGGTACCCTGGCGCATGGCGCGGCGCCATTCGCGGTCCAGAACCTCATCAAAATGGCGACGATTGGCGATCCCGGTCAGCCCGTCGAGCGAACTGAGGCGCTTGAGTTCCTGGTTGGCCGAGTCCAGCTTGCGGGTCAGAACCAGTAGTGACTGACGCATCTGGATGATGCGTTGCATGGCACGGATCTTGGCGCTGAGGACGATGTCGCTGACCGGTTTGTGAAGGTAGTCGTCACCGCCGGCGGCAATGCCTTTTTCGAGATCCTCGTCCTTGTTCAGCGAGGTCAGGAAGATGATCGGCGTCCAGTCGCCGGGGCGCTCCAGTTGGCGGATACGGCGGGCCACTTCGAAACCATCAATATCAGGGAGAACGACGTCGAGCAAAATCAGATCTGGCCGTTCACTCAGGAACAAATCGACGCCGGTCGCTCCCGTTCCGGCCGGGATGGGCGTAATGCCCATTTTTTCGATGTAATGGCACAGGATTTTTAGGCTGGAACTACTGTCTTCTATGACGAGCGTCTTCATCCTGATCGGTTCTGTGGACGGTTGTGTGGCGCCATTTTAGCTCGGCTGCCTGAAAAATGGCGTATGACTTACCGAGGGCGAATCTTCGTGTGTGGGGTTCGTGATAAATTCAGAACTCAGCCTCTTTATAATGCGTGCCACCATGATCGACAAAACCGCGATAACAACAACCCTTCGCTCGCCAAAAACAAAAAAATACGGATTGCGGGTGCTGCTTGTATTTGTTGCTATTGGCGTCCTTGGATTTTTTGTATTGCCGCCGCTGGTCAAGTCGATTCTGCTTGAGAAACTGGCCGAGGCATTACATCGCCCGGTTTCGGTCCGCCAGGTCAGCATCAATCCCTACACGCTAACGCTACAACTCGACGGTGTGGCTATTCAGGAAAAGGGGGGCGGTGAGACGGTGGCGGGTTTCGATAGTCTGTATCTTAATCTTGAGTCGAGCTCCCTGTTTCGTGGTGGCCCGGTAATCAGCGAGATACGATTGAATGGCCCGAAATTCAGGATTGTTCGTCTGGCAGACAGGCGTTACAACTTCTCGGATCTGATCGACGAATTTCTGGCCAGGCCTGAGCCCGCATCGCCGGCACCGACGCCCCCGTTCTCGCTCAACAATATTCAGATTGCGGGTGGGTCGATCGAGTTTGATGACCAGCCGAATAACGAAAAGCACGTGCTCAGTGAGATCAATCTGAATTTGCCATTTGTTTCAAGCCTGGCTTATGCGACAGAAAGTTTTGTTGAGCCGGCGTTTTCAGCGACGTTGAATGGCGCTTCGCTGGTCATGAAGGGTAAGAGCAAGCCCTTTGCCGAATCGCTTGAAAGTGAGTTATCCCTCGATCTGGACAATCTGCAACTCGCAAAATATCTCGATTATTCTCCTGTCGCTTTGCCGATCAAGGTGATTTCCGGGGCGTTCGACAGTAATCTGAAAATCACCTTCCGGCAAGAGAAAGACAAGCCCTCAACGCTCAGTCTTTCCGGAACAGCCGCCGTGAAGGACTTGCTGGTCAAGGATGCTGCAGATGTGCCACTCGTTTCCGTCAAGCGGCTCGACCTGGGATTGGGCACGGTAGATTTGCTGAATCGTAAAATTGTCATCGACCGGATGGCTATCGATTCGCCGGAGATCCATACCAGAGTCGGGCGGCAGGGAACGATCAACTGGCTTGATCTGCTGCCAAAAACTCAGGCGGGGGATGAATCAGGGGTGCCGCCGGCCTCGCCGCTGGAATGGTCAATCGCAAAAGCCACAATCAGCGCAGGTGCCATCAACTGGCTTGATGAATCGGGTAACAAGTCGGTACGCGCACGTCTCGATAATTTTGATCTGGATCTGAAAAACCTCGACAGCAAGTCGGCGGATTTTGCCGAGTTTGATGTCGCCTGGCGAGTCGATGCAGGTGAGTGGCTGAAGGTCGAGTCGATGGTTGTCAAGGATGGAAAGTTCAGTCTGCCGAAACGCGAAGTGCTGCTTGGCGACGTGTCGCTGCGCGGTTCGCGCATGCTTGTGCGGCGTACTGCTGATGGTTCGATTGATTGGTTGAAACGGCCTGCTTTACGTGCGGTTCAGTCGGCACAGAAAGAAGCGAAAAAAGAGGCGAAGGCGCCGTGGAAAATCAGCCTCGCCAAGTATCGCGGTGAAGATATTGGCCTGCGCTTCGAGGATAAAACGGTATTGCCGGTGGCCGTGAATGTGATTGAAAACCTTGCTGTCGAGATTGATAACCTGTCGCTCGAGCCGGGGCAGACGACCAAGGTGGTCACCCGTTTCAAGCTCAATGGCAAGGGCGCGGTCGAGATCGGCGGCAATGTGAAGTTGTCGCCGCTCGATGCCGATCTCAAGCTGGATTTGAAAACAGTCGAGTTGCTGCCCTTGCAGCCCTATTTTACCGAGAAGCTCAATGTTGCCGTGACACGTGGTCAGGTGACGGTGGATGGAAGCTTGCAGTTACGGCAGGGCGCAATGGCAAGTGATCGATTGGCGGGTGGCTTCACCGGCAAGGCGACCATCGGCGATTTCAATGCGATCGATAAAATCAACTCGGCAGATTTCCTGAAATGGAAGTCGTTTTATTTCGGCAGCGTGGATCTGCACCTTAATCCTGATTCGATTTCGATCGGCGAGGTAGCACTGTCTGATTTTTTCGCACGCATCATTGTCAGTCCGGAGGGCAAGCTTAATTTGTTGCAGATTGTGCGCAAGGACGATCAGCCTGCACCGATATCGATTGCGCCTGAGCAGCCTGTCGAGCCTGCCGCAGGGGGGGCGGTCGAATCTGCCGATGGCAGGTCTGCAGTGCCGCTTGCTGTCGCGGCCAGGCCGCAACTCCCGATTGTTATCGGCAAGGTAACCTTGCAGGGCGGAACGGTAAATTTCACCGATAATTTTGTGAAGCCGAATTACTCGGCGCGTCTGATAAAAATCGGCGGGCGGGTCAGCGGACTTTCCTCGGCGCCGGATAGTGTCGCGAACCTTGAGCTACGGGGTAGCTACGACAATATCGCACCACTCAATGTGACGGCCACGATCAATCCGCTGGCAGCCAAGCCCTATCTTGATTTGCAGGCGGATATCAAGGGGATCGAGATGACTTCCTTGTCTGCGTATGCCGCAAAGTATGCCGGTTACGCCATCGAAAAAGGCAAGCTGTCGCTGTTCGTAAAATACAAAATCGAAAAAAATCAGCTGGAGGCAGAGAACCGGATTTTTCTCGACCAGCTGACCTTTGGTGATGCCGTCGAGAGCCCCGATGCAACAAAGCTGCCGGTCAGGCTGGCGGTGGCTTTGTTGAAAAATCGCAGTGGTGAAATTGATCTTAATCTGCCAATTTCCGGGTCGCTTGATGATCCGCAGTTCAGTATTGGTGGGCTGGTAGTCAAGGTTATTGTCAATTTGTTTGTGAAGGCGGTTACTTCGCCCTTTGCTCTGCTTGGGTCGCTTTTTGGCGGGGGCGAGGAATTGTCAAATGTCGAGTTTGACGCCGGACGTGCTGCGCTCGCGCCGGCGGCCCTGACGCGCCTTGAAAACCTCGCCAAAGCGCTTGTTGACCGCCCCGCGCTCAAATTGGAGATCGAGGGGCGGGTCGATGTCGAGCGTGATCCTGAAGGTCTGAAAAGCGCCCGTATCGACGGGAGAGTCCGGGCCTTGAAGCGCGAGGAGATGACAAAAAAAGGTATCGAAAGCGGTTCTCTGAATGAGATCGAAGTCAGCGCGCAGGAATATCCGCTCCTGCTTGAGCGGGTCTATCGTGAAGCGAAATTTCCCAAGCCGCGTAATCTGGTGGGCATGGTCAAGTCGCTTCCTGTTGAGGAAATGGAGAAGTTGTTGCTGACCAATTTAACGGTTAGCGATGATGATCTTCGTGATCTGGGTGATCGCCGGGCGAAGGCCGTTCGTGACTGGCTGGTCGGTCGGGAGGTGCCCGCTGATCGTATCTTCCTGTTGCCGGCCAGACCGGGCGAGGCCGATACGAAAGCGGCTTCCGATGAAAAAGTCAGAGCGAGCCGTGTGGACTTCTCTCTCAAGTGAAAAAAATACGTCGGCGCTTGGCTGACAACCGGTGCCGTGTTTTCCTGAAGAAAGTTTTTGATGAGCGATTTTTTGTTGTACGGGCTGCTGGTCCTGGGCGTCGTGATCTTGCTGTTGCAAGTTGTTTTATTGCAGCGAACGGCCCGCGGTGTTGAGCCGGTTGAGCCCCATTTTCGTGCGCTGGAAGGCGGGCTTGAACGACTTGAACGCGAACTGCGCGAAGAGTTGGCGCGCGGTCGGCAGGAATCGGCGCAAGCTTCGCGCGGCGATCGTGAGGAGCAGTCGCTGGCACTTGGCCGCCTCGCCCAGACGCTGGCGGCACAACTCGCACAACTGGGTACGCTGCAAGGACAGCAGCTTGAATCCTTCGCTCAGCAACTGACTCGTCTGACACAGAGCAATGAGCAGCGCTTCGAGCAGTTGCGTCTGGCGATCGAGGCCCGGCTCGGTGCCATGCAAATCGATAACGCCAGCAAGCTCGAAGAGATGCGCAAGACGGTTGATGAGAAATTGCACGCGACGCTCGAGCAGCGCCTCGGTGACTCGTTCAAGCTGGTCAGCGAGCGGCTGGAGCAGGTGCATCGCGGGCTGGGTGAAATGCAGACGCTGGCGGCCGGCGTTGGTGATCTCAAGAAAGTGCTGACCAATGTGAAAACGCGAGGGACCTGGGGTGAGGTACAACTGGAGGCGCTGCTCGATCAGGTGCTCACCGCCGAGCAGTACGAGAAAAATATCGCCACGCGACCGAAGAGCAATGAACGTGTCGAGTTCGCCATTCGCTTGCCGGGCCGGGAAATGGGTGAGGATGACAACCGGCCGGTATGGTTGCCAATCGATGCAAAGTTTCCGATGGAAGACTATCAGCGTCTGCTCGAAGCGCAGGACCGCGCTGATCCGCTGGCAGTGGAGATTGCAGCAAAGGCGCTTGAAATGCGCCTGCGCGACGAGGCGAAGAAGATTCGCGACAAGTACGTCGAGCCGCCTTACACGACTGATTTTGCCATTCTCTATCTGCCGATCGAAGGCTTGTATGCGGAAGCATTGCGCCGGCCGGGGCTGGCCGAGGCTTTGCAACGTGACTGGCGAGTCAGCATCGCCGGGCCGACAACTCTGGCGGCATTGCTCAACAGCTTGCAGATGGGCTTCCGCACGCTGGCAATCGAGAAGCGGTCGTCGGAGGTGTGGGGCGTGCTCGGGGCAATCAAGACGGAGTTCGGTAAATTCGGTGAGGCGCTGGAAGCGACCCGCAAGAAGCTTGAGCAGGCGACCAAGAGTATCGAGTCGGCGGGTGTCCGCACGCGGCAGATCGAACGCAAGCTCAAAGGCGTTGAGGCGCTGCCAATGGTCGAGGCACAGGCGCGGCTCGGTGCGCTCGAAGAAATCGAAGCGATTGACGACGAGGAATGAGCCGCGCTTCGCTTGAAGCTGTTTTTTGTGCGACGACGTACCGGCTTGACTTGCCGGGTGGCAGCATCGATTTGCGAATCGGCTGCGACAGTCCAGCTTTCGATGTGTTTTTGCGTGCGCAAGGCGTGTCGTGTTGGGGCATTGTCACTGCCTGCAACCCACAGGCAGTGCGTTTGTCCAATGGAGAGAACCAGCGCCGTCAGGCGCGGTTGCTGGCGCGACTTGCTGAATTGGGCTGGCTTTTTTTTGCTGCGTGCAATCTTGCTGATGCGGGGAATTGGCCACCGGAGCCCGGTTGTCTTATTCTTCAGGTGAATGAGGAAAAATTGCGAGCGCTGGCGGTCGAGTTTTCACAGCGCGCCATGGTTTATGGTGAAACCGGATCGCCCCCCCGTCTGCTGTGGATCTGAGGCGGTTGTCGTGTTCGTGCGCGGTGTGTTGGCGTCGACCTTCATGTGGGCATACAAGAAAAGCGATGGAGTGCCATGAGCAAGCAGGTTGGACGTTTCGAGATCCTTCGTGAGTTGGGCCGGGGTGCGCAGAGTGTCGTTTATCTGGCGCGTGATCCGCATTTGCAGCGCGAAGTGGCAATCAAAACGCTGCATTTTTCGCGCTCCGATCCGCAGCAGAACGCGCAGTTGCTGGCTGAGGCGCGGATGGTCAGCCAGTTGCGTCATCCGAATATTGTCCCGATATTCGAGGCGGGGGAAGAGGCCGGGGATCTGTATCTGGTGTTCGAGTATGTGCCGGGAAAAAATCTCGCCGACTACCTGAAAATCAGCGGTAGCCTGACGCCGGTCAAGGCCATTGCGATCATGCATCCGATTCTTGATGCCATTGCGCACGCTCATGCGGCAGGGATCATTCATCGTGACCTTAAGCCCAATAACATTCTGATCAACGAAGATGGCATGCCGCGTGTCATGGATTTCGGTATTTCGGCGCTGGTTGAAGCGCCGGCCAAGGATGCTGAGGACTTTAGCGGTACGCCGGCTTACATGGCGCCGGAGTACATCAATAACCGTGAAGTCAGCGAGCGGACAGACGTCTTCGCGGCCGGCCTGGTTTTCTACGAGTTGCTGACCGGCCAACGTGCGATTCAGGGCCGTGGGGTATATCAGGTGATGAATCAGATCACCAATGAAAATGTGATGCTGCCCACCGATGGCAGCGTGGCGATTGACGACCAGATCGCCAGCGTGCTTTATAAGGCGGTGGCGCGCGATCCGCAGCGCCGGTATGCCACAGCAGCATCGATGCGCGAGGCGCTGGATGCTTATCTGGAGCCGGAGGAAATCGCACCATCGGCTGACGTCAAGCAGAGCACAATTGATTTCCTGCTGCGCCGCATGCGCCACAAGAGCGATTTTCCGGCACTTTCCGAGTCGGTCAGTACGATCAACAAGATTACAGGTTCGGATAAGGAGAGCATTTCCCAGCTCTCAAGCACCATCCTCAAGGATTTTTCCCTGACCAACAAGATTCTGCGCCTGGTCAATGCGGCATATTACCGGCAGGCGGGTGGTGGCAACATCAGTACGGTATCGCGCGCCGTGCTGGTGCTTGGTTTTGACGCGATACGCAATATCGCGATTACCGTGATGCTCTTCGAGCACCTGCAGAATAAGGGAAATGCCAATCAGCTCAAGGATGAGTTCCTGCGTGCCAATCTGGCCGGTATTCTGGCCAAGGAAATCGGGGCCAAGACCGCCGCGCGTGATGTTGAGCAGGCATTCATTTGTGCGATGTTTCACAACCTTGGTCGTTTGCTGAGCCAGTATTACTTTCCGGAAGAAAGTGAGCAGATCAAGCGCATCATCGAGCAAAAGGCTTGTCTGGAAGAGGCGGCATCGATTCAGGTGCTTGGCATTTCCTACGAGGATCTCGGGATCGGCATTGCTCACACCTGGGGTTTTCCGAGCCTGATCGTGAACAGCATGCGGGCGCTGCCGCCCGGCAGCATTCGTAAGCCAAACAATGTCGAAGAGCGTTTGCGAATACTCTCGTCTTTTTCAAACGAGCTGTGCCAGGTGATTGCCGATGCACCGCCTGAGCAGCGGCAAAAACAGCTGCGCAAAGCGGCTGCACGTTACAGTGAAACGATTGCCATCTCCGAGCAGGATTTGCGACTGACGCTGGAAAAATCTTTTGCGGAAGTGATCCGCTTTGCCGGCGTCATTCATCTGAATCTGCAGCAAACACCGTTTGGCCGGCAGATCAAGGCCAGAAGCGTTGAATCTGCAGGTGCAGGCTATCCATCCACGGAAAGCGGTGGGGTTTCGCGTGCGGGGCTTGCCGCAGTCGGGGCGACGGGTGGCGATGAAAATGTTGCCGAGACGGTGCTTTCCGATACTGTTCTGGCAGGAGTGGTGGATGGTCCGTTAACGAGTGGTGATGCCAGTCTGGTCGATGCCGGTGGTGCCGCTGAAGCCATCCTGATGGCCGGGATTCAGGATATCAGTAACACGCTGGTCGAGGACTTCAAGCTGAATGATGTGCTACGTATCATTCTCGAAACGATGTATCGCGCCAAGGGCTTCAAGCGGGTGATCCTGTGCATTCGCGACGGGCGTAATAATTCGATGCTGGGGCGCTTCGGTTTTGGTCCGGATGCCCCGGAAAAGGCCAAGCATTTCAATTTCCCGCTGACCTTCACGCCGGATATTTTTCACGCTGCTTTGTCCAAGAACGTCGATATCCTGATCAGTGACACCAACGATCCGAAAATTGCAGCACGTATTCCGGAATGGTTTCGCAAGGGCGTGGGTGCGGAGACGTTCGTGATTTTTCCACTCTGCATCAAGGGTAATCCGGTGGCGATGATTTACGCGGATTGTGATGGTGCCGGTGAAATCGTTATCCCTGAAAAGGAGTTGTCGCTGTTGCGTACGCTGCGTAATCAGGCCTTGCTGGCGATCAAGCAGTCGACCTGATCAGCTGTTCCGGTTAACGAAAACGGCCGGCACTCTCAGGGGCCGGCCGTTTTTTCCAGTTTCAGTAGCCGCTTACCAGAGCTTCCACCACGGCTCTTTCCGGTCCAGTCCGCGCGTGTAGTACTCGCTCTTCGGGTAGTTCTTGCGCATGACGCGCTCGACGTCATCGCGCAGATCGTTCATGCCCAACAGATCGTAGGCCTTGACCATGATAAACAGCGCTTCTTCGGTTGCCGGTGCATCCGGGTAGTTCTTCAGAGCGAACTGGGCGCGGTTGATCGACGCCAGATAGGCCGTTCGTTTCATGTAGTAGCGGGCTACGTGAACTTCGTGCGAGGCCAGGGCGTTGACCAGATATTTCATGCGCGCAATCGAGTCTGCGGCATATTTGCTCTCGGGATAGCGAGTGACCAGTTCCTTGAACGCATCGAAGGACTCACGCGCACCTTTCGGGTCGCGCTCGGTCATGTCCTGATTGCTGACGCTGCCCAGGATCCCGAGGTCTTCATTGAAGTTGATCAGACCCCGCAGGTAATAGACGTAGTCGACGTTCGGATGGTTCGGATGCAGTTTGATGAAGCGCTCGCAGGCCGCGACAGCTGAAGCGGGTTCCCCCGATTTCCAGTAGGCGTAGGCGATCTCTATTTGCGCCTGCTGGGCAAAGCGGCCATAGGGATAGCGCGATTCGAGTTTTTCAAAGTATTTGATTGACTTGTCATAAGAAGCCTCGTTCAGCGCTTCCTTGGCTTCCGTATAGAGCTTGTTGGCCGACCAGCCGCTGGTTTCGTCCTTCACTTCGGGGAAAAGCCCGCAGCCGCTAAGGACGATGGCGAGGAAAAGCGCCGCAATAACCGCTAAACTACGCATGATGAACATTCCACAGAAAAACACACAAATGGATTTGCCCGGACAAGACGCCGAGCGCGCCGATTATAGCGCAAACCCGCGACTTGCCCTTGTCGTCCCGGCGGAGTGTGGCGGCCAGCGTCTGGACCAGATTCTTGCTCGCCTGCTGCCGCAGCATTCACGTAACCGGCTGCAGAACTGGATTCGCGAGGGAAGGGTGACGGTCGGCGCTGTGCTGGTTACCGAAACCCGGCAGAAGCTCTGGGGAGGCGAGAAACTCGGTATTGCCGTAGCGCCCGATGAGCGGACGGAATCGGCGGCACCGGAAGATATTCCGCTGCATATCGTGCATGAAGATGACACCCTGCTGGTGCTTGACAAGCCGGCCGGGCTGGTTGTCCACCCCGGCAGTGGTAACTGGACCGGTACGCTGCTCAATGCCTTGCTGCACTACGCGCCGCAACTCGACAAAGTGCCGCGTGCCGGCATTGTGCATCGTCTGGACAAGGACACCAGCGGCCTGATGGTGGTTGCCAAGACACTGGAGGCACAAACCGATCTTGTGCGCCAGATGCAAGCGCGCACGGTCAAGCGCTATTACCAGGCGCTGGTGCGCGGCATTGTTGATCGCGCGGGCACGGTCGATGCGCCGATTGGCCGTCATCCGACCTTGCGGACCAAAATGGCCGTGGTGAAAACCGGCAAGCCGGCACGCACTCATTACCGCGTTGTTGAGCCGTTTGTCGATTGCACCTTGGTTGAATGTGCGCTGGAAACCGGGCGCACGCACCAGATTCGGGTGCATATGACGTCAATTGCGCATCCCTTGGTTGGCGACCCGGTTTATGGTGGCGGTGCCAGCCGGATACCGAAGGGGCCGGCATTTGATCGTCAGGCACTGCACGCGCGTCGCCTGGGTTTCTTGCACCCGGCGAGTGGCAAGCCGATGATGTGGAAATCGCAGTTGCCCGACGATATGGCGGACCTGATTGCGATTCTCCGTTCAGAAGCGTTTGATGTACGCGCCATCGATGAGGACGACGATTGGGACGAGGATCTGGAGGGTGGTCCTGAAATCATCTATGCACGTGGTGACGGTGGAAGCGACGACGATACCGACGACGTCGAAGATGTCGAAGATGCCGACGAAATTGATGAGTAATGACTGGATTGTCCCCGAGTGGCCCGCACCAGCCAGCGTATGCAGTCTTCTGACCACCCGGCAGGGCGGGGTGAGTCAGGGTGTATTTGCCAGTCTGAATCTTGGCGATCATGTCGGTGATGATCCGCAGGCCGTTGCTGAAAACCGCCATCTGCTGACATACCGGTGCGCCGCACCGGTATGGCTTGATCAGGTTCATGGCACGCGGGTACTTGATGCGGGGCAGGTTTCAGGCGCTCTCCGGCACGAAGCGGATGCCTCCTTTTCGCGCAAGGCAGGTGTCGCGTGCACCGTAATGACGGCAGACTGTCTGCCGGTCCTGATTTGTGATTACGCGGGAACCGTGGTTGCTGCCGCGCATGCCGGCTGGCGCGGTTTGTATGCCGGCGTCCTGGAACGCACCGTAGCGGCAATGGACTGCCCGGGCCACGCACTGCTTGTGTATCTTGGCCCGGCGATCGGGCCCCAGGCGTTTGAGGTAGGCGACGAGGTGCGCGATGCTTTTGTCGGTTTCGATCATGAAGCTGAAGTCGCCTTCAAACCGCATGGCGGAAAGTGGCTGGCGGACCTCTATCTACTGGCGCGTCAGCGATTGGCCCGTCTCGGGGTGAATGCAGTCTTTGGTGGAAATTATTGCACGGCGGGTGAGCCAGAGCGCTTCTTCTCTTACCGGCGCGATGGTATTACCGGGCGGATGGCCTCGATGATCTGGCTTGCGGCTTGATAAGGTCGTGTAGCGGTTAATGCCCTGGCCGATCCTGGTCAGGCGGTGTTTTCATGGCACTGTTTTTTCGGCGTGCCGGGCGGGCAAACAGCCAGAGCAGCAGAGCGGTTGGCGCGAGACCGTAAAAAACAAAACTCAGAACGCCCGCAACAACGCTGGTTTCGGTCAGGGCCATCAAGACGGTGACGTACAGCCAGCCGATTGCAATGATATACATGGCGCCATTATAAAGCGCTACCGTAGCTGCCGGTGCGGACGCGTGGTGGCTGTTGTGTTTTGTTGCGGCCGCTATCATGCACATCGCCATGTTGGCATTGACAGCACCCATGGTGCGATGCAGAATCGACAGCGAAGGTCATGGCGGTGGTCGCCACCGCAATCGTTACCACAAACCCGATAAGGAATGTTTCATGTCGAAATCGCCGGATTCTTTCGCTCCCGCGATGCAGAATTTTGTCCAGGCCGGACAGGCATTGGCGCAAAATTTTCTGGAATTCCTCAATGCCCAGAAAGCGCCGCCTGCACCGGGCATGCGTGCGGTCAATACCCCGTTGGCGCCTGATCCGGAACAACTGGCGAGTCTGCAAAAAAGCTATATGGAGCAGCAGCTTCAATTGTGGAATTCGATGCTGACGCGAGGCAAGGATGGAGTGGTTGCGCCGGTCGTCTCTCCGGAACCGGGTGATCGCCGTTTTTCCTCGCCTGAGTGGAAGAGCAGTCCCGTTTTTGACTATGTTCGTCAGTCTTATTTGCTTAATTCACGTTTCGTCCGCGAATTGGTCGAGGTCATGCCTGCCGACGATGACAAGGCCAAAAACCGTTCGCGCTTTCTGGCGCGCCAGTACATTGACGCCTTGTCGCCGGCCAATTTTGCAGCGACCAATCCTGAGTTCGTTCGTCAGGCGATAGAGACCAAAGGCCAGAGCATTACCGATGGCATCAATAATCTGATCAAGGATTACGAAAAGGGCAGCATTTCGATTACTGACGAATCCGCCTTCGAAATCGGTAAAAACCTGGCGACCACGCCGGGTGCGGTGGTCTTCGAAAATGATGTGATGCAGCTGATTCAATACACGCCATCGACGCCAAAAGTGGCTGTGCGTCCCTTGCTGATTGTTCCGCCTTGTATCAACAAATT
>JBIKLY010000012.1:0-51532 GCA_044359525.1 Rhodocyclaceae bacterium
ATGGATGAATACGCTATTTCCGGTTTTTTCGGCAATAACGCCGGGATACCAGCTACCGCCCTTCCACTTGCAACTTACCGCAGAGCCTTTCACCATTTCGGCTGATGGCGTAACGCCGCCACGGGCGCGGCATTTGTCTACCGTGGTGTGTTCCTTGTCACCATCGTTGTAATGAATGAACACAGCATTGCCGGTCTTTTCAGCAACGACGCCGGCGTACCATGTTCTGCCATTCTTCCACAGGCACTCAACCGACGAGCCTTGCGCAATCGCACCTGAAGGGGCCGCACCGCCGGCCTTCTTGTAGCGATCTGCGCTTACCCACTCATCCCAGTTTGAGCCGTAGCCGTCGTAGCGGATATAGCACTTGCTCTGGTCATCATTGACATTGGTGACCTTGGCTGGGTACCAGCTTCCCTTCCAGAGAACTTGCGCCTTGTCACCGACGGAGCACAAGGGTTCTGCTGTTGCGGGCAGGGCGAAAATTGAAATCGTTGCTGCAATGGCAAGCGAAAGAGTACGCATGAGATTTCTCCTTACGGTAACAGGTTGAGTGTGATTGAGTGTCCCTCAGTATTTGTCTGCCAAAGGGCGAGGTTCATGCTAACAGCTTTTTCCGCTGCCGCTGAGTATCCCCGCGCAGCCTATGCCGCGGTTGGCGCGCGGACGGCTGAAGAGCGGCCACAGGCGCCGATATCGGGCGATCCTCATCTGTGCATCGAGAATGCTGCTGCGCACAAAGCGATTTCAATCACGGAACACGGACCCCCATTTTTATCTGGCTTGATGCAAAACGCCCTGGTCTGCTGGCGATGAAACTTTTAGCCTGTCTGTTTGTCCGAACGGCACCAAGCATCCAGATACATTGCTTGCTACCGACACAGACAAGTTTCAGTTTCCCGGGAGAGCCTCATGAAAGGCAATAAAAAAATCATCGATATCCTCAACGGCCTGCTGGCCGGTGAGTTGACGGCGGTTGATCAGTACCTGATTCACGGTGAAATGTATGCCGACTTTGGTTTTGCCCATCTGGCCGAAAAGGCGCTGCATGAATCCGAGCATGAACGTCTGCATGCACGTGCCCTGATACAACGCATTCTTTTCCTCGAAGGGGTGCCCGATCTTGCCGAGCGGGAGGCGCTCAAGGTTGGCCGCAATGTTCCCGACATGCTCAAGTCGGATCTGGCCCTTGAGTACAAGGTGGTTGGCGAACTCAAGAAGGCCATGGCTGCGTGCGAGAAAGCACAGGACTATGTGACCCGCGACATGCTCGGCATTCAGCTTGAAGATACAGAGATGGATCACGCCTACTATCTCGAAAAACAGATTCGTCTGATTGATCTGGTCGGTCTACACAACTACCAGCAGAGCCAGATGGGCTCTGTTGCGGCTGCTTGAGGTTCCCTATGCAAGGCGATAAGAAAATCATCGAAGCCCTGAACAAGGTGCTGAAAAACGAGCTGACCTCGATCAACCAGTATTTTCTGCACGCCCGTATGTTCCGTCACTGGGGGCTGGAAAAACTCAACGACTATCAGTACAAGCAGTCGATCCGCGTCATGAAGGAAGCCGACGAGCTGATCGAGCGCGTCCTATTCCTCGAAGGCCTGCCTAATCTGCAAAACCTCGGCAAGCTGCTGATCGGCGAGAACGTCGTCGAGTGTCTGGAGGGCGACCTCAAGTACGAGCGCCAGATCCAGCATCCGCTGCTGCTGGAAAGCATCGCCCTGTGCGAGGAGCTGCAGGACTACGTCAGCCGCGACCTGCTCGAAGACCTGCTCGAACACTGCGAAGAAGCGATCGACTGGCTGGAAACGCAGCACAGCCTGATCAAGGACGTAACGCTGGCCAACTATCTGCAGGCGCACATGGAGGCTGGCGGCGACTGATCCGCCGTCTTCGACCCCATAGCCGCAGCCGGGACTGCGGCTTTTTTGCCTGCCGGGCAGGCGAGGTCAAGAATGAGACCAAAATCTAATTGACAGTCGTTCTCATTTGCGTAGAATGAGAACTGTTCTCATTAGTTACCTGCCCTTAAAAGCACTGGAGTCCGTTCATGTACGTTTGCGTCTGCCGAGCTGTCACCGATGGTCAGATACGCCAAGCCGCGCAGGGCGGCGCGCGTACGCTGCAAGACCTGCGCCGTGAGCTGGGCGTCGCGCGCGACTGCGGTCGTTGCGCGTCCTGCGCCAATGAATGCCTGCGCGAAGCCTGTGGCGGCACCAAGCCGGGCAAGGCCAGGCGAAAAACCAACTGATCCGGAACGGGCGCTGCGGCGCCTTTTTTTTCGTCGGCTGTCTGGTCGTGGGTAAAAGTTGTCGGGTCATGCCGGCGGCGGTCAGCGCCGAACGCAGGCAATGGCCGTAGCGACTTGCAAATAGTGATTTGCGCGATTGCGATTCCCGCGCGACGCGGGCCAGAGCCAACTCGGCTCGCAGGCGATCAATTGATCAGTCGACAACCCCGCTTGTCGAGTCGGGGCGAACTTCTTCGGCGGGAATCGGGTTCTGGTTACCAATGAAGTATTTCAAATTGCCCTTCTTGTCGAATACCGGGCGGATGCGCAGACGGTTCCAGAATTTTTCGCCATCCTTGCGGTAGTTGAGGATGTCGATGGTGATCCTCGTTTTGGCCGCGAGGGCGTGGCGTATGGCTTCAATCGCGTTCGGGTCGGTCTCCGGGCCTTGCAAAAAGCGGCAGTTGCGGCCAAGGACTTCTTGCGGCGAATAACCGGTTTGTTCCTCGAAATCGCCACTGGCGAAAATGATTGGCGTATCCGGCAGCGCGGGATCCGAAATGACGACGCTTTTTTCGCACTCTTCATCGGTGAGTAAGGCAGCCTTGGAGACATCGCCGTGTCCGCTTCTGGTCATTGCAGATTCCCCGTTGTTTCGATGCACACCATCGTGCCTGTTTCCACTCGTCAAGACAACACTGAAACTACCCTCAGTATTTGCCTGCCAAAGGGCGAGGTTTATGCTAAAAGCTTTTCCTGATGCTGCTTGCTTGGTGTTTTAGTGGGTTTTCAGGGGCCTGGCTCTCTTGGCACGACCTTAAGCTGTGCTTTGTCTCGAATGTAGATCAACTTCCACTTGCCAGCGTTGGCGGCATGGTTCGTCAATCTGTGTCGCTTTTACGGTTTTTGTAGCGATCAAGGTGCTCACCAGAACTCGTCCGGCAATTTCAGTTTCGCGAACGAGCAGATGATCGCGTAAGCCCAGACGCTTGCTACGCGGGAAGTCGGTGAGGTTGATTTCAGACAAAGTACGACTTAAGGTTAGTTCCATGGGAGCTCCTTTGACTGTGGTTTCCAGGCATCGGGTTTTTTCCGGCTGGCCGCTGGGTTTCCTAACCGCAGTTTTCGGGAGTCTGCACATGACCTTTGCTCGTGTCTTCCACCGCTTCAGTTTGTCCCGGCGCGCCTGGCTGGCGCCGCAACTCTTGTTTGCCGGTGCGGCGTTGCTGCTCGCCGGTAGCACCTTCGCCCAGACTCCGGCCAAATCAGAGAAGGCCCCCCGAATTCTCACCGTGACCGACAGCGTCCAGCTTGTGGGCGGCAAGATATCGGGCGGCTGGCGCGAGTATGCGGTCGACGGGTCGTGGCGCCGCGTCGAGTTTGTGCTGGACCGCGAGGCGGCCGCCGTCACGTTCGGTGACGGCGAGACGGGACGCCGACTGCCCAGCGTAACGCGCTATGTTTACACAGGAATCGGCGGCAAAGATGCAAAAGCCGGTGACGCACCGGCCGTGTACAGCGAGACACACACTTTTGCCGGGGCCACGCCAGGAATCCGGGACAAGGCGAATCAATCGTCGCCGGTCCCGGCTGATGTCGCCACGCGCGTCCGTGAGCTGGGTGGCGATATCAACTTGATGCAGCAGGCGGCGGACCTCAAGCGGATATCGGAACTCGGCAGCGCACTCGATGCGGCGGGCAGCCGGGCTACTGACGACAGATTTTTCGGTGATCGGCCAGGCGGGGCTCCGCGCAGGAGCGGTGGCGGGTGGTCACGTCCGGGCGCGGAAGCGGGAGGAGATGGCCGCGCCGGTGATGGCACCGCCAAGACACCAGGCCATGATGGTGGTCCAAAGGTCACTGTGGTGCGTCACGCTGACGGTTCGACAACAGAAACGACTCACCATAACGATGGCCATGGAAACCGTGGTTCCGATAGTCAGGATAGAGACGC
The DNA here is from genome assembly GCA_044359525.1 of Rhodocyclaceae bacterium. Lineage (GTDB taxonomy): Bacteria > Pseudomonadota > Gammaproteobacteria > Burkholderiales > Rhodocyclaceae > CAJBIL01. The sequence continues at coordinate 4,191 of JBIKLY010000012.1, forward strand.
GTCTGGCAATGTCACGGGAGGCTTCAGCTATGCAGAATCCGGCAATGGCGACAGGACAACGACGGGCTACACGCGCGACCCTAGAACCGACACGACGACATCACGTATTCATGAAGATTATGGCGATGGCCGGCCGAGCCGGGATCGTGTTGAAGTACTCATCCACGGCAGACGCGTCAGAGCACCGTCAGAAACCCCATACAGCGGCCGCGGTGGTTTCGACGAAGCGTGGATGGATAAATCCTTGCCCTGGTTCATGGATGCCGTCTACGTGGAATGGCGGCGCAAAAGCGATCTGGTGAAATCCGGCGGCATGATCTCGCAGCCTGGTCGTGCTGAAGACTCCTCGCCGGGTGTCCGTGAAAGCCCCAGGGTAGGTGCGAGCGCCGTGACCAACTGCGGTGATACCGGCACGAATCCGTGTGCGCGCTTCGAAAGTGGTGAGGCGGATGCGCGTGAAAGCATGAACAGCCTCACGCAACCCCCACGTGACGTACCGACCGGAGGGCCGCTGGGCGGTACGGGAGGACTGCCCGGGGGCGGAGGCGGTCCGTCTCCGGTGCCCAATCCGCAAAACAAGCCTTGACTGGATTTTTGCTTTAGTTTTGGTCATTCCCCGACCAGGCGCGCGACCCAGGCGCCTTCGTCGAGTGAGAGATCGTAGCCGGCGGGCGCGGCTTAGCGACCCGCCGCGCCCGGATCGGTGACGAAGCCGATGCGCACCAGACCCTGCTTCGCCGCTTCGCTCATCACCTGCGCAACCTTCTCGTACGGCGTCGTGCGTTCGGCGCGGATGTGCAGTTCGGGCTGCGGCTGCAGCGCGCTGGCCGCTTTCAGGCGCTCGGCAAACTGCTCGCCGCTGATCGCTTTGCCGTTCCAGAAGACCTGGCTGGCGGCGTCGATCGCCAGTTGCACGTTGTCCGGCTTGGTCAGGTTGGCCGTGGACGAGGCTTTCGGCAGGTCGATCTTGACCGAATGCGTCAGCAGGTCGTCGGGCGCGCCGGCGTTGATCAGCGCCGTGTTGTCGCATTCGCAGCCGTTCTTGCAGCGATTGTGTTGCTCGATCGCCGTGAAGCCGTGATGCACGAGGTGCGAAAACGGCTCGGTAGTGCCGCTCTCACGGATGCGCGAGGCGACGGCTTCGAGGTTGGGCGCTTCCCAGAAGGCGGCAAGAAAGGCTTCGCTCTTGCGCCGCATGCGGAAGACCAGCACGCCCTTGGTGACGATCAGGTACCAGCTGCCGATCGAGGCGAGCAGCATGATGCCGAGAACAAAGCGCGCGACGCCCTCAGCGTTGCTCAGTAAGGCGCCGCCAGCCGCAGGTCACCGGTTGCTGTGCAGATGCAGGGCAGGATCTCGCCGTCCGCCAGCGCGATTCCGGATTTCATCAGCCAGCGTACTTCACCATCGACCAGCCGCATGCAGCATTGCCCGCAATTGCCGGCACGGCATTCCGAGGCAGGGGCGAGGTCGTGCGCTTCCAGTGTCGCGAGCAGGGTCGGTTCGCCGGCGCTCACGATGTCGTGTCGGCGCCCGTCGGCTTCGAGCGCGATGCGCTGGCCGGATGCGCTGTTGTTCATGGCGACGCCGAAGGCTTCCCAATGGACACGCTTTGCGTCGATACCGGCGTCAAGCAGGCCGGTGTGCAGGGCGTCCATCAGCGCGCCGTTGGCACAGAGGTAGAAGGCGGCCTGCGTCGGGGTGTGCAGTGCGGCAAGGATGCGCAGCGCATCGAGACGACCGCTTTCACCGATCCAGTCGGCAGCGGGGCGCGAGACGAGCGGGCGGTAGCTGAAGTTGCCGGGCCTTGCGGCGAGCGTCTGGAATTCGTCGTGGTAGAGCAGTTCTGTTGCGCTGCGTGCGGCGTGGAAGAGCACGATGCGGCGTTCTCGATCAGCGGCGAGCGTCGCGTGCAGCATGGCGCGCAGCGGCGTGATGCCGATGCCGCCGGCGATCAGCACGAGTTCGCCGGTTTCTTGCGGCGCGAGAATGAAGTCGCCTCTGGGCGGCAGCAGCGCCAGCCGGCTGCCGACTTTCAGATTCTCCCAGGCCCAGGCCGAGACCTGCCCCTTGGCCTCGCGCTTGATGCCGAGCTCGTAGTGGCGCGGCGTTTTCGTCCATGCGGCGAGCGAGTAGGCGCGCCGTACGCTCTTTCCCTGGCGTCCGGCCGGCGCCTGCAGCAGCACGTGCTGGCCGGCACTGAAGGCCGGCAGGCGACCACCTCTGGCGCACGCCAGGGTCAGGCGGACGAGCTGGCCGGCGCTTTCTTGCCGTTCGCTGACGACGAGGTCCAGTGGGCGGGCGGCGGCTTCGTGCCGGCGCCGGGCGAGCAGGACGCGCACGCCGTCGGCGAGCAGCGCGACGATGAAAATGAAGCCGATGACGGCGAGCAGCGAGAGGGCGAGCGCCATGGTCGATCAGATGCCGGTCAGCGCGGCCTTGCGCCGCTGTCCGCGCCACCACATGTACACGCCGGTCAGCGCGAGCAGGCTGATGGCCAGACCGACGAGGTCGACCCAGATCCATTCGCCGTCCTTGCCGAAGAAAGCTTTGCCGGTGTGCAGGTCGATGATCAGTTTGCCCAGCGTGAGCGGCTCGGTCGTGTCGGCTGGCAGGCTGGCCAGTGCCGCAACGAGCCGTGCGTCGGTTTGCCAGTGTTGGCCGTCGCTGCTCCAGAGCAGCCCCTTATCCTTGAGCGCGACGACGATGCTGCCGTTCGGCTGGCTGGCGGCGCTCCAGGCATCGCCTTTTTGTACGCGCTGCCACTGCCCGTCTTTTTCCAGCCAGATGCCGTTCTTGGCGGCGGCGATGCGCCCCCACGGCGCTTCGGCCAGGGCACGCACCTGCGTACCGGCCAGCGCCTCGATGGCGACCAGTTGCTCGCCGTCCAGCCGGTAAAGTCCGCTGTTCGTCGCAACCCACGTTTCGCCGCCGGCCGTGGTCAGACTGGCACGCATTTCGTTGCGGCCAAGCTTGGCCGCTGCGCTGCGATAGCCGGGCAGCCAGTTGGCGGCAACGTTTATCTCTTCCGTCCCGATGGCCTTCTTGTGGGCAATGAAAACCGCCGTCGCAGCGACGATCAGGATTGGCAACGAAAGGATCAGGCTGACCCAGATGTGCCAGGTTCGGCTGTGGAAGTTGAGTTTCATGCGGATTGCTCCATTGATGTTGTTGATGCGGCACCGCTCAGAAGCGACTCTCGAAGGTCAGGAAGATCGTCGGCTTCGAACTTTCCACCTTCGCCTCGGCGCTGCTGAACGAGCCGTTGGCGTTGTACTTGCGGGTGGCCTCGTCCTTGTCGATGGCCAGCACGTTCTTGGCGATGAGACGGATTTCGGCGGCGGCGCTGAACGATTTCTGGATATACAGATCGAGCAGGTCGGCCTTGTTGCGCTTCTTGATCTCGCGCTTGCCGTCGCCGTCGACGCTGTCGGTCTGGTAGTCGGGGGTGTGATTGACGACGAAACCGGCTGACCAGCGCGACGGGGTGTGCAACCAGTCGAGCCCCAGCGTCGTGATGCGCGGCGGCATGTCCTTGACGTCGCTCTCGCCGCTGCCGCTGCTGTTTTTCACCTGTCCGCGCAGTTCTGAATGGTTGCCGGTCAGTGTGATCTGATGAGGGCCCTTGCGCAGGACCGGAAGCCGCCAGTCCAGCTCGACGCCCCAGAAGCGCGCATCGCCTGCGTTGTAGGGGCGCTCGACGTAGCGCGCGCCTTCGAGGCTGCTCATCTTCTGGATGAAGTCCTTGACGTCACGGTTATAGAAGTTGATGCCGGCGACGCCACGGTTCCCCCAGAAATAATGCTCGACGCCGAGCTCGATGCCCCTGGCTTCCTCGGCCTTCAGTTCGGCGTTGCCGCCCTTGTCCGGATTGGTGATGCTGCCGGCGCCGGCACCCGTCGCCAGCGTGACGATCGGATTGACGTCGTCGAACTTCGGCATTTTCAGGGTCTGCGCAATGCTGCTGCGTACGTTGGTCTGCTCGTCGATGGCCCAGCGGTAGTGCAGCGATGGGTTGGGGGCATCCACTTTCGCCTTGCGCGTATTGCCGAGCCGGTCCGTCGCATCACGGCTGACCTGCTCGAAGCGGAGTCCCGGCGTCAGCCAGTGGTCGCGCGCAAGATGCCATTCGTTCTGCACGTAGAGCACCGTCTTGCTTTCCTCGATCTTGTAGATGTCGTTGGCACCGGCAGCCTTGGGCAGCAAGGGCGCGCTGGCGCTGCTGGCGTCCTTCACCCGTTTGTCCTTCTGGTAGTTGGTGAATCGCCCTTCGACGCCGGCTTTGAGCAGATGGTCGCCGACGGGAAGACCGATGCCGAAACCGGCGTAACGCTGGTCTTCCCGGACGTGTTCGTCTTCCTGCGTGCGCTTGGTGACGGTGCCGGCCGCATTGCGCTCTACCGAATACTTGTCCTTATCTTCGCGCCCCTGCTGGACGCCGGCCTTCGTGTACCAGTTGCCCCAGTCGGCCTTGCCGTCGTAGCGCCCCGACATCCGTGCGATCAGGTCGGTCTTGTCCTCGCTGGTGTCGGTGCGTTTGCTGATGGCGCCGACAGCGTTGCGGGCCTCGGATTTTTCTGTCTTGTCTTCGTAACCGGAGGATACGAAGGGATCTAGGGTCAGTCGATCCGCACCGAGCTTCCAGGTGACGCGGGGCGAGAGCAGGGCTTCACCTTTTTTCACCGGCTTCGGCTTGTGCTCGGTGCCGGTGACGGTGCCGGCGGCGTTGAATGTTTTCTTGTTCTCGACAACGTCTTCCGCGCCTTGCGTATAGGAGGCGGCGAGTACGACGTCGACCAGGTCGTTGCTGAAGCTGTGCTGGGCGACGACGTCGCCGACGTCCATGCTGCCATTTTTGCCATAAGCGACGCGCAGACGAGTCAGGTCGTCGACACGGTTCTTGAGCACGATGTTGATCGTGCCGCCGATGCCACTGGCGTCATATTCGGCGGTCGGATTGCGGATGATCTCGATGCGTTCGATCATGTCCGCCGGCAGGCGATCGACCTGCATCTGCCGTTCCTGCTTGGCGCCGGCGACCGGTTCGCCGTTGATCAGGAACATCGTGTAGCCCTTGTCCAGGCCGCGCATGCGCACGTCCTTGGCGACCCCGGCCGGGCCGGTGAAACTCATGCCGGGCAGGCGGCGCAGCACGTCGCCGACGGTGGCGTCGCCGTAGCGCTCGACTTCCTCCTCGGCGATGACGATCTTGGCCAGCGGTGAGTTTTTGCGCTCGGCTTGCGCGTCGCGCTGGTCGGTGGTGACGACTTCGGCCAGGGTCTGTTCGGCGAGTACGTGCGTTGGTGCGCTGATCGCGGCGATCAGCAGGGCGAGGGTTTTGCGGTTGAATGCAGACATGCGTTCAGCTTCCAGTAAAGAATGTTTCGTTTGACTGGCTGGCTGGTCGAAATCCCCTGTGGATCTGACGTGGCTGGCTGACTTCGGTGGTTGGCGATGCGTGCGGCTTAGCGACCTGCGGCGCTTGGATCGGTGACGAAACCAATGCGCACCAGTCCCTGCTTCGCCGCTTCGCTCATCACCTGCGCGACTTTTTCGTACGGCGTCGTGCGTTCGGCGCGGATGTGCAGTTCGGGCTGTGGCTGCAGCGCACTGGCCGCTTTCAGTCGGTCGGCAAACTGCTCGCCATTGACCGCTTCGCCGTTCCAGAAAATCTGGTTGTCGGCGTCGATCGCCAGCTGCACGTTGTCCGGCTTGGTCAGGTTGGCCGTGGACGAGGCTTTCGGCAGATCGACCTTGACCGCATGCGTGAGCAGCGGCGCGGTGACCATGAAGATGATCAGCAGCACGAGCATCACGTCGATCAGCGGCACCATGTTGATTTCGGCGAGCGGCTCGTTGTCGTCGGCGCTATCGAGGCTGGCAAAGGCCATCTTCAGCTCCTTAACGCAGCGCGAGGCCAGGGTGGCCGGGATGGCCGGGCTGCGCGAGGTCGGCAGCGGCAACGCCTTGCGCGCGCGCCATGGCGATCACTTTTTCGCTGGTGGCGCGGGCGTCGGTCAGCATCGGCGAGGTCTTGATGCCGGTGGCGAGGAAGGCGAACACGTCGTAGGCGAAGGAATTGAGGCGCGACAGCGTGTTGCGGTTGGCGCGCGCGAAGGCGTTGTAGGCGATGGCTGCGGGGATCGCTACGGCGAGGCCGATGGCCGTCATGATCAGGGCCTCGCCGACCGGGCCGGCAACCTTGTCGAGCGTTCCCTGCCCGGACATGCCGATCGCCAGCAGCGCGTGGTAGATGCCCCAGACGGTACCGAACAGGCCGACGAAGGGCGCGCTTGACGCGACCGTGGCGAGGAAGGTCTGGCCGAATTCGAGGTGGCTGCGGTCTTCGTCGATGGCGCGTTTCAGCGCGCGCGTCAGCAGGTCGTCGGGCGCGCCGGCGTTGATCAGCGCATTGCTGTCGCATTCGCAGCCGTTCTTGCAGCGATTGTGTTGCTCGATCGCCGTGAAGCCGTGATGCACGAGGTGCGAAAACGGCTCGGTGGTGCCGCTTTCGCGGATGCGCGAGGCGACGGCTTCGAGGTTCGGCGCTTCCCAGAAGGCGGCGAGGAAGGCTTCGCTCCTGCGTCGCATGCGGAAGACCAGCACGCCCTTGGTGACGATCAGGTACCAGCTGCCGATCGAGGCCAGCAGCATGATGCCGAGGACAAAGCGGGCGACGCCATCGGCGTTGCTCAGGAAGTGGGCAAAGCCCATCGGGTTTTCCATATCAGACTCTCGACTCTCAGTTGCGTAAATTGAAAACGATGGGAACCAGCACCCAGGCGCCGACGGCATCAAAGCCACGCCGGGCGGGAACGAATTTCCAGCGCCAGACGGCGTCCTGTGCGGCCTGGTCGAGGCGCGGCGAGCCGCTGCCGGTCTTCACCTCGATCTGGCTCGGGCGGCCGGCCGGCTCGACGAAAACGCGCAGCACGACGCGGCCTTCTTCGCCCATGCGGCGCGCCAAAGCCGGGTAGACCGGCGCCGGGTTGAGCAGATAATCGGCGTCGAAGCGCGGTTGGGAAATGGTGGTGGGTGCGGCGGGTGCGGGCGGTGCCGGGAGCGGTGTTTCCCTTACCAGCGGCACTTCGGCGGCGAGGCTAGGCGCTTCCGTCTGTGCAGCGAGCACCGGCTGGCGGGGTATTGGCTGCGGCGTCGGCTGTGGACGGACGACCGGCTTGCGTTCGACCGGTTGCGGGCGCGGCGGCATGATCTCCGGCGCCGGCGGTGCCGCGGTAATGATCTGCACCATCAGCGCCGCGAGCGGCGTCGGCAACGGCACGACATTGAGCGAGGCGAGCAGCGCAAGTACGGCAGCGTGCGCGGCAACGATGACGACGATGCCGCTGGGCGAGAACTGATGCGTGCGGTGGGCGTTGTAAGCTTCCGTAAGGCGAAGTGAGCGCATGTGTTTGCTGTTACCAGACAAAGAAGACGGTGTGCCAGACTTTGAACATGATTGCCGCGGGCAGCGCCAACGCCAGGAAAGCCAGGACACGACGCAGCCAGCCGGCCTGCGCCTGGAGAACAAGGCGCAGCGATAGCCACAGCGCGCTGCCAACGCCGAGCACCAGCAAGGCAAGGCGCACTTCGCCGACCCAGCCGAGCGGCAGATGTTCGGCTTTCAGATGCGTCAGCGTCAGCATCGAGAGGCCGAGGAAAACGCTGATCCCGGCCAGCGGCGCGAGCGCCATGGTCAGGCGCTGCCAGGGCAGGCGCTTGTCGCGCAGGATGGCGGCGGCGAGCAGCGGGCCGATCGCCAGCAGTGCGCCGAGCAGGAAGCCGCCGCCGAGGATGTAGGCGAGAACCAGCGCGCCGTCGAGCCAGGTGAAGACGTCGTTGGCTTCCGGGTAGTGGGTGAGCAGCCACCACGGCGCGTTGTCCTGCAGCAGCGTGAAGGCGTCGCGCTCGACCAGCCATTCGGCGATCTGCAGTTTGACCTGCAGGAACCACGGACTGACCGTCCACTGGAAGGCCGCGCTGGCGACGCCGAGGATGCCGAAGAGCAGGGTGATCGCTTCGGCGGTCGTCGTCTTGCTCTGCAGGTCGACGATTTCCGCCGCCGGCAGGCGCGGTGCCAGCTGGATGGCGTCGTGGTGGCCGGCGCAGCGGCCGCAGGCGTGGCATTCGGAGGCGCTGCTCATGCGCCGGATGTCGACCAGCGGCGCGCAGTTGACCGGCTGGATGGCGATCGTACGGCGGCCGGTTTTTCCCGCTTCGTCTTCATCCCAGGCGTTGCGATCGACGCGGTAGTGGAATGGCGCGACCTTGGCGAGGATGGCGAAAACGCCGGAGGCCGGGCACAGGTAGCGGCACCAGATGCGCTTGCCGCGCCCGTAAATCAGGCCGACGCCGACGGCGGCGACGCTGGAGCCGCCGAGCACCAGCAGCGCGGCCTGCGGGTATTCATAAACGCTGACCAGCTGGCCATAAACCGTGGTGCACACGAAGGCGACGAAGGGCCAGCCGCTCCATTTCAGCCAGCGCGGCACCGGCTTGCCGAGGCCCTTGTGGCTGACCCATTCGGTCAGCGTGCCTTCCGGGCAGAACAGGCCGCACCAGACGCGGCCGAGGGTCAGCGTGGCGAGCATGACGCCCGGCCACCAGACGCCCCAGAACATGAACTGGGCGAACAGGCGCAGGTTGTCCCACAGGTGCGCGCCCTGCGGCGGCAGCGGCATGAAAGCGGGAACGATGACGAGCAGGGCGTAAAAGCCGACGATCAGCCACTGCATGATCAGGATCGGTTTGCGGTGGCGTTGCAGGAACAGGCCGAAGGCGGCGATGCGCCCGGCGGTGCGTCCGGCAATGCGTCCACTTAGTGGGCTGGGGCTGGGCAAATCCATCTCTGGCGGCGGCTGGATGGCGATGCGTTGTTCAGGCATGGCCGCTGCGCCGCCAGCCGATCAGCACGAGCGCCCAGTAGGCGAGCCAGGCGAGCAGCACGGTGAGCGCCGGGCGGGCGCGGTAGCCGATGAAATCGGCCAGCAGCTTGCCGCCGCCGCTGGCGTCGTCGATCAGCGAGGCACTATCCCACAGCGGGTCGATCAGGCCGGGCAGCCAGCCGGCACCGATCAGGCGGTCGGTGGCGGTGACCAGCAGCGCCGAGGCGACGACCAGCAACAGGATCGACGAGACGCGCAGCAACAGCCCGATATTCAGCAGACGCAGGCCGCGTGCGGCGATCCCTGCGGTCAGCGCGGCGGCGACAAAACCACTGGCGGCGCCGGTCAGCAGGTCGGCAATCGTTCCTTCCTGCGCCAGACCGTAGAGGAAGATCGCCGTTTCGGCGCCTTCGCGCGCCACGGCCAGCGCAGCAACGACGGCGACGCCGAGATAACCGGAGCGTTGCGCGGCCTGACTCAGGTCGGCGTGCAGCCGCGCCTTGATCTGGCGTCCGTGCTTGCGCATCCACAGCACCATCTGCGCAATCAGTCCGGTGGCGAGCAGCAGCATGCCGATCTGGAAGGCTTCCAGCGCGTTGCCGGCCAGTTCGTCCTGCACGCCGACCAGCGCCCAGCCGAGCAGCAGCGCCAGCCCGACGCCGGCGAACAGCCCGCCATAGAGGGCGCGCTTGCCGCGCCCGCTGTCGTCGTTCGCCTGCAGCCAGGCGAAGAGGATGCCGGCGATCAGGAATGCTTCGAGACTCTCGCGCCAGACTACGAAAAATGCGTTACCCATGATTTCTCTCGTTTTGTTTGGCCTTGGGAAAAGCGATTAACCACGGCGGGCACGGCGGGCACAGCGAAGGCATAGTTGTAAAGGTTTTTGCTTTCGTTTTTTCGCCGTGCCCGCCGTGCCCGCCGTGGTTAAAACTTGTCATTTCGCGACGATCTTTCCCTGTGCCGTGGTCGGGTGGAAGTCGTCAAAAAATTTGTAGCTGCCCGGCTTCATCGGGTGGAAGACCAGAGCGCGCGTGACGCCGGGCGCCAGAACGGTTTCCTTGCGCAGTTCCAGACTTTCGAATTCAGCCGCACCCGGCCCCTCGTTCCTGATCTGCAGGCGGAAGCGGGTATTGGCCGGTACCTCCAGCGTTTCGGGAAACAGCCGGCCATCCTTCATCAGCAACTGGATGGTCGGCATGTCGTCGGCACGTGCCGGCTGGCTGCCAATGGCGAGAAGCAAGAGCAGGGCGGCGAGGGGCTCGCGGTGCATGGCATGTCTCCCTTAGAAGGCGACGTTGGCGCGCACGCCGACGACCTTGACCGAACCGGCGTCGGGATTGGCGCCGGAGCGGCCGATCCACTGGAAGTCCGGCGAGACGTCGAACTGCGGCGAGACGCGGAAGCGGTAATAGAGTTCGGCCACTTTTTCCGCACCCGACGGGGCGAAGGTAAAGACGCCACTGCCGTCGCCGTTCAGATCGCCCGCGCCACCGAGACGGCGGTATTCCTTGCTCGAACGCAACCAGGCGCCACCGATGCCGATGGCGTCGCCGCCGCGACCCCAGTAGGAACCGTTGACTTCGGCGCCGACCGACAGCGCCTGGTCGAAGGGCAGTTCGCCGTTGGCCAGCTTGCCGTAGCGGCCGAAGAAATTGATCCCGTCGCCGACGCGCTGGTCGAAGGAAATGCCGACGCCGGTGTGGCTGCCGCTGGAGACGCCGTCCAGTTCAAGCACATCGCTGCGGTGCCAGGCATAGGCGCGGTAGTTTCCGGTCAGGCCACCGAAGAGTTTGAGCTGCTTTTCCACCTGCAGCATGGCCAGTGGCGAGTCAAAACTCTTCTGGTAGCTGGCGCCCCGTTCGCCGGCGCCGAAGAAACCGAGCGAGACGCGCCACGGTTCGGCCTTGTTGCTCTCATTGACGTAGGCGCCGATGAAGCCCGGCTGGAAGCCGTTGGCATCGACCGCGACTTCGCCGCCGGCGTCGAGCAGCGGGTTATGCACGAAGACCGAGTTGAGGAACTGCTTCGATTCATCGCCGGCCGCCGCGTTCTGGTCGAAGAAGCCGAAGATGTCGATCTTGCCGAAGGTGAGTTCGAGCTTCTCGCGCGAATGCGGCTTGAAGCCGCCGTAGGGTAGCGGAATGCTGGCCTGGTACCAGGCCTGCGCGAGGACGGCCACCGAGTCGTCCGGGTTCGCGCCGCTGGCGCGGAAGGCTGTGGCGTTGGGCGCGCTGGCGAACAGGCCGAGGTTCGAGGCCGGCGTGTTCAGGCCAAGGCCCTGGCCCATGCGGAAGTGGGCGAACAGCTTGTGCTCGACATCGCCAATCGCCTCCAGCGGCAGCTCGACGGTGGCGTCGGCGCGGTAGCTGAGCTGGCTGTTGCCGTCCCGGGTGCCGTGCGGGAAGCCGCTTGGCTTCTGCGCCACCGTGGTCAGGCTGGCGCCGGCCTTGAGGCCATCGAGCGCTTCGATCACTTTCGATGACTTCTTCATCGCCAGCGCGTCGTTTTCGACGGCCTTGAGGCGGGCGGTCAGCTCCGGCTCGTATTGCGAAATGCGTTCGCTGTCGAGACCCTTGGCGATTTTCTCGCTATCGGTCTTCAGCGTTTTTACTTCCTTCTCCAGTTCGGCGTTGCGGGCTTCGAGTTTTTCCATGCGCGCCGCCAGTTTTTCAAGCAGCGCGGCATCGGCATTCGCTGCGAGTGCCGGCGTCACCATTCCCGCCGCCGCCAGTGCGGCGACCATCAGTCGGGCGCGCATGCTCAGTACCCGCCCTTTTTGCCGATGCCGACGTAGGTGAATTCGTATTCGACGTCGAAGGGCTTGAACCACGGGCGCACGCCGGTGGCGCGGTCGGTGTGGCGGCCGAAGTGGGCGTGCTTGTTTTCCGACGGCGGCAGGATGGTGTATTTCACCTTGTACTTGCCGGGGCCGGCGAGCTTGATGTTGTCGCCGTAATGCGGGCCGTCGTTGGCGACCATCGGCATGAAGTCGCCGGCAACCTTGTAGTCGCCGCCGATCTTGCTGACTTCGAACTTGACGACGAGATAGGGAATCCAGGCGCCTTCCTCGAAGCCGTTGGGGTTGCTGGCCAGTGCGTGAATGTCGGCCTCGATATGGATGTCCGATTCCGAAGCCTTGCGCATGTGGCCTTCCGGCTCCATCTCGACCGGCTGCAGATAGACGGCGGCGATTTCCATGCCGGCCTTCTGCTGCGGCACGCCGATCGGATATTCGAGGGCGAGGGCGGGTGTGGCCAGCATTGCAGCGAGGGTCACTGCGCAGGCAGTGGCCAGCTTGTTGATTTGCATCATGGTGATACTCCCTTTAGTAAAAATCTGTCGGGCGGTACTTGCCCGGGATTGTTGTGTTGCCAATGATAACCATTTGCATTTGCATTTCCAAGTATTTTTCTTGGAGACGGGAACTTTTTGATGAGGTGCCGCTTGAATCAGACGGAGCTTAGTTCGGGTCAGGTTTGCCCGTTGGCCTCGCAGCCTTCACCCAGCCGATCGCTGGCGCGGGAGCACAGGGCGCGGGTTTCGCGGTCGAGCGCCGGATCATCGGCTAGCCGATCGAGCAGGTCGGCGGCCTGGCGCGCCGATTTCGGGCAGGCCGTTTCGTTGTGGCGCAGCAACAGGCTGAGGGCGCCGGCCCACAGCGCGCTGGCGGGCATGGCCGGCATGGACTTTTCCGGTGAGCTGGCCATTCAGAGCACGAGGGCCATGGCGCCCCAGAGAACGAGGGCGACGATGCTGACGTTGGTAAGCAGATTTTGCATCGCAAATCTCCGTTTTAAATAGGAATGATTCTCAATGTAGTCTGTTTGTATTTGTGTGTCAATGAGAATTGTTCGCATTTGAACGTCTGCTATTTCGCCGGCGGCGCGATCAGAGGCGCACCGCGTAATACTCGACGACGTGCTGCATCTCGATCGGGAAAGGCACTTCGCTCGCTTCCGGCAGGCGGGTGACCGTTGCCGTGCTTTCCGCTTCGTTGAAACTTAGCCATTCCGGGCGGGTGAGCGCCGGCTCGACGAGGCATTCGCGGACCATCGGGATGCTGCGCCCCTTGTCGGAGAGGCTGATCGTGTCGCCGGGGCGGACGCGGATCGAGGCGATGCTTACCGGGCGGCCGTTCAGGCGCACGTGACGGTGTCCTCGATGCCACGGATGTTGACGCGCGTCGCGCCGTGCCGGCGCAGATCGCGGGCGAAGGCGATATCGTTCTCGTCCTTGAACAGGTCGGCCTCGTCGGCCGGCAGGCTGCGGTCGAGCGCGCTGCGGTCGATACTGGTGACGGTCGCCGGGATGTGGTCGATTTCGGTGGCGCTGCGCGTCGCCGTGACAACGACGTCCTTCAGCGTTGCGCTTTCGTTGGCCAGTGCCGTGTTGCACGCCGCCGCAAGGAGCAGGGCCAGCGAGCGCAGTTTGAAGCGGGGGTGTTGCATGGTTTCAGCCTCCAAGAAAAATCGGATTTTCTTGCTGGCTGGGTGACGCGATGAGCGTTGTCCTGGCTGGCGCTTGTCTTGCGAATGGTTTGCCGGCACGACAGCTGCGGCGGGAAGGGCAGGTGTTACTTGGTGAGGATCAGCTTATTTTCACGGGTAACGCGCAAGGTGTAACGCTGTCCGCAGTGGTCGATTTCAATGATGCGCTGGCCGCAGAGCAGCAACTGGCTGTCGATGCGGGCGATCGCCTCGGCTTGCAGCGGGATGGTCGTTGGTCCGGGGGGCGGTTGTGCTTGCATGGGCAGCTTGTATGTTTGATATGAAAATGAGAATGATTCGCATTGTAGTAATGTCGCGCTGTGCTGTCAACAACGCCAACACAACGTCAACCCAACGCCGTTACCGCCTTGCTGCCGATGCATGGGAAAGGCGTGAAAGGATTGGGTAGAGAACGGTATAATCCGTCCTTCCGCAACTCCTAAGAGAGATAAAAAATGGGCCTAGATCGCGTTCCCTCAGGCAAGTTACTCCCCAACGATTTCAACGTCGTCATCGAGATTCCGATGCGCGCCGATCCGGTCAAGTACGAAGTGGACAAGGAAAGCGGCGCAATTTTTGTCGACCGCTTCATGTCGACTGCCATGCACTATCCGTGCAATTACGGCTACATCCCGCACACCATTGCCGGCGACGGCGATCCGGTTGATGTGCTGGTCATGGCGCAGTTTCCACTGCCACCGGGTGTGGTCGTTCGCTGCCGCCCGATCGGCATGCTCGGCATGACCGACGAGGCGGGCGATGATGCCAAGGTCCTTGCTGTGCCGGTGGATAAGCTGACGACGATGTATCACAGCGTTGAATCGCCACGCGACCTGCCACAGATCATTCTTGACCAGATTTCACACTTTTTTGCGCATTACAAGGACCTTGAGCCGGGCAAGTTCGTGAAAATCAATGGTTGGTTTGGTTGCGAAGAGGCCAAGAAAGAAATTATGGAAGGCGTGCAGCGTTACGCCGACGCCGCTGAAAAGCCGAACTTCTGATCGGAACCGGCTGACCCGATAGAGTATCAGGGGCGCGCAGGCGCCCTTTTTTCCGGGGTGATTTACATCACAAGGGCATTTACCGCGCAGCACTGTGCAGGATTGCCCGGTACGTTTATGGTTCGCTTATGTCACTCAAAATCGCGATTGCCCAGATCAACGCCACGGTTGGCGACCTTGCCGGCAATGCCGCACGTATCCTCGATTTCGCAGAACGGGCCAGGGCGCAGGGCGCTGACCTGCTATTGACGCCGGAGTTGGTGCTTTGCGGCTATCCGCCGGAAGATTTGCTGCTGCGTGCTGATTTTTATGCGGCCTGTGAGCGTGAGCTTGATGCGTTGGCGGCAAAGCTGAACGGTATTGCCGTGCTGGTTGGTCATCCGCAGGAAAAGCACGGGTGCTGCTACAACGCAGCAACGCTGATCAACAATGGTCAGCGTGTGGTGACCTATTACAAGCAGCGTTTGCCCAATTACGAGGTGTTCGACGAAGAGCGCTATTTCGATTCCGGCACTGTGCCCTGTGTCGTCACGCTGAAGGGCGTGCGTTGCGGGGTGAATATCTGTGCCGACGTCTGGGAAGCCGGCGCGGCTGACCAGGCGCTTGCAGCGGGCGCGGAAGTGTTGCTGGTGCTTAACGCCTCGCCTTACCATCTGGGCAAGCAGAAACGGCGCACTGAAGTGCTGCGTGAACGCGTTTCGGCGACCGGTTTGCCGGTGATCTATGCCAATCTGGTGGGTGGCCAGGATGAGCTGGTTTTTGACGGCGCATCATTTGCGCTTGACTCGACGGGTGCCTTGCGCTGCCAGTTGCCGTCGTTTGAAGAAGCGCTGGCCGTGGTCGAGGTGTGTGGCGGCGAGCTACGTTCCGGCAGCATTGCGCCGTCACAGACGATGGAAGCCGAGGTCTACCAGGCGCTGGTGCTCGGCGTGCGCGACTACCTCGGCAAGAACGGTTTTCCGGGTGCGATCATCGGCCTGTCGGGTGGCATCGATTCGGCGTTGACGTTGTGCATCGCTGTCGATGCGCTGGGTGCCGACAAGGTGCGCGCGGTGATGATGCCTTCACCTTATACGGCGGACATCAGCCTCGATGATTCGCGTGAAATGGTTCGCCTGCTCGGCGTGCGTTATGACGAGATTGCCATTGCGCCGGCGATGGATGTCTTTGCCACGCTGCTCGAAAAAGAGTTCGCCGGACTGCCTGCCGATACCACGGAGGAAAACCTGCAGGCGCGCATTCGCGGGATGATCCTGATGGCGCTCTCGAACAAGAGTGGTTCGCTGGTGCTGACCACCGGCAACAAGTCGGAAATGGCGGTTGGTTACTGCACGCTGTATGGCGATATGGCGGGTGGCTTTGCGGTGATCAAGGATATCGCCAAGACGCTGGTTTACCGCTTATCCCGTTGGCGTAACACGGTTTCGCCGGTGATCCCCGAGCGCATCATCACGCGCCCGCCTTCCGCCGAACTGAAGCCGGATCAGACCGATCAGGACAGTCTGCCGCCCTACGAGGTGCTCGATGCGATCGTCGAAGCCTATATGGAAAACGATCTCAGCCCGCGCGAAATTATCGCCAAGGGTTATGCCGAAGCCGACGTGCGCCGTGTTGTGCACCTGCTCAAGATCAGCGAGTACAAGCGCCGCCAGTCACCGGTCGGTATTCGCGTGACGCAGCGCGGTTTTGGCAAGGACTGGCGCTTTCCAATCACCAACCGTTACCGTGACGCGTACTGAGCGCTTCGCTGATTCCTGATTTCTGTTACGATTTCAAAAAAATTCTCCGGAGTAAATGCAATGAAGAAAATTGAAGCCGTGATCAAGCCGTTCAAGCTGGACGAAGTACGCGAGGCGCTGTCGGATGTTGGCGTGACCGGGCTGACGGTGACCGAAGTCAAGGGTTTTGGCCGGCAGAAAGGGCACACCGAGCTGTATCGCGGTGCCGAGTATGTGGTCGACTTCCTGCCCAAGGTGAAGATCGAAATCGTTGTGGGCGACGATGCGGTCGACGGCGCCATCGAGGCGATCATCAAGGCGGCACGCACCGGCAAGATCGGCGACGGCAAGATTTTTGTGTCGTCGGTTGAACAGGTCGTGCGCATCCGTACCGGGGAAACCAACGAAGCGGCGATCTGATCCCGCGCGATTTTTTGCAGCACTCAGAATAACGGCCCGCGATGCGGGCCGTTTCCATTCAGCGTTTGTTGTTCGAGCGCAGCAACACCCATAAAGCACCATCACCACCATCGTGCGGCGGCGCGTGGCAGAAGGCCAGTACATCCTTGCGCCGTCCCAGCCAGCCCTTGACGAGCTGGCGCAGGATGCCGAGGCGCTCCGGTGAGCCGAGCCCTCGTCCATGCACGATGCGCAGGCAGCGTTTGCCAAGGCTCTGTGCTTCGGCGAGAAAAAAGCTGACGGCTTCGTGTGCCTCGTGGCGGTTCATCCCATGTAGATCGATGTGGCTTTGGATCGTCCACCGACCACGCCGCAAATCACGTAATACGGTGCGCGGCAATCCGGGGTGCAGATATGAGTCGGCATCACCGAGATCGAGCCAGTCGTCGAGCTCAAGCGGGGCGTGCAGGGATTCGGTAATTGCGGCAGCTTCGTCAAGCTCGCGCTGGCGTGGCCTCGGGCTGGGTTTGGGCGTGGCAAAGGCAATGCGCTCGCTGCTGCGTAGCGGCGTCGCGCCGTTGACTGCGGCGCGAAAGGCGGCCAAGTCGGCGGCAAGGTCGTCCGCGTCCGGGCTCATTGCGAATACCATCCGAAGATCGCCATTTGGCGGCCTTCGGAAGGCGTTTTCCTAAGCCAGACGAACCGGAAAAACAAAGTGCTTTACCGCAGAGGCGCAGAGGCGCAGAGAAAAGCAACGCAGAGAAAAACTGGTTTTCTCTGCGTTACCTCTGCGCCTCTGCGCCTCTGCGGTGAGGTTTTTGAAAATTTGCTCAAGAACTGTAAAGATTTGAGCCATAAGGGACTAAGCCAGGCTGTCGAGGTAGCGCTCGGCGTCAAGTGCTGCCATGCAGCCCGTGCCGGCTGAGGTGCAGGCCTGACGGTAGATGTGATCCTGCACGTCGCCGGCAGCAAAAACGCCGGGGATCGAGGTGGCCGTCGCATTGCCTTTGCGGCCACACTCGGTAATCAGGTAGCCGCCATCCATTTCCAGCTGGCCGGTGAATAGATCGGTGTTCGGTTTGTGGCCGATGGCGATGAACACACCCATCAGCGGGATATCTTCCGTGGCACCGCTGGCGTTCTTGACACGCATTCCGGTGACGCCGGTTTTGTCGCCGAGCACTTCGTCGAGTGTCGAATCCCATTTGATCGTCACCTTGCCGGCGGCTTCTTTTTCAAACAGCTTGTCCTGCAGGATTTTCTCGCTGCGGAACTTGTTACGGCGATGCACGACGGTAACGTGGCTGGCAATATTGGCGAGATAGAGTGCTTCTTCGACGGCTGTATTGCCGCCACCGATCACGGCCACCGGCTGGTTGCGGTAGAAGAAACCATCGCAGGTGGCGCAGGCCGACACGCCACGTCCGGAGAACGCTTCTTCCGAGGGCAGGCCGAGGTATTGCGCCGAAGCGCCGGTGGCGATGATCAGTGCGTCGCAGGTGTAGGTCCCTTGGTCACCGATCAGCGTGAAGGGCTTTTCGGTCAGTTTCGCCGTGTGAATGTGGTCGAAAATCATCTCGGTTTCAAAGCGGCGTGCGTGCTCCTCGAAGCGTTGCATCAGCTCCGGCCCTTGTACGCCTTTTGCATCGGCCGGCCAGTTGTCGACATCGGTGGTGGTCATCAACTGTCCGCCTTGCGCCATGCCGGTGATCAGCACCGGTTTCAGATTGGCGCGGGCAGCGTAAACGGCGGCCGTGTAGCCGGCGGGGCCGGAACCGAGGATCAGCAGGCGGCAGTGGCGGGTCGCTTGGGTCATGTTCGTTCGCTCTGTTGTTTTGGGAAAGGAAAATTATAACCGCGTAAGCCGATGAATTTGCCTTTACGTATAATTCGCAAAGCTTGAAATTGTCTTATAATCACCGTGCAACTCATTGAAAAAAATAACTTCATCGATTGAGGAAACGTCTGATGTCCGCTGAACAGGATTTGCCCAGAAAAGTGCCAAGTCTGGCTTTGCTGCACAGCATTCCGATGTTTGCCGGGGTGCCCGATGCGCAGCTTGAGCCGATCGCGCGTATGGCGCTACATCGCAAGGTGGCAAGAAATACGGTGATCGTCCGTGCCGGCGACAGCACCGATTCGCTCTACGTCATCATCAGTGGCAATGCCCGTGTGCAGGTCAGTGATGCAGAGGGACGGGAGGTCATTCTGACATTATTGGGGGCAGGCGAATTTTTCGGTGAAATGGGTCTGATCGATGGCAGTCCGCGTTCGGCGGATGTCGTGTCGAGCGAGGTTTGCGAGTTGTTGGTGATTGCCAAGGCGGATTTCAAGAAGGGACTCGCCGACAACTTTGATCTCTGCCTGAATATCATGAAGAGCCTTGTCCAGCGCCTGCGCGAGGCCGATCACAAGATCGAGAGTCTGGCCTTGATGGATGTCTATGGCCGGGTTGCCAAGCTCCTGCTTGAATTCTCGGTTGAGGAAGGCGAGGAACGTGTCATCCGGCGCAAACTGACCAAGCAGGATATCGCCAAGATGATTGGCGCATCGCGCGAGATGGTAAGTCGCGTCATGAAAGACCTCGAAGCCAGCGGCTATATTCGTGTCGAAGAAGGCCGCATTATCCTCAACGAAGATTGAGCGGTGTTTTCCGGCAGCGGTGGGTGGCCGGCTATAATCATCTTTTGTTCCGGTTTACCTGATGGCTCTGTTGCAAAAATCAACTGATAAATCCGACGCGTCCTCGAGTCCGTTACCCGAGAAAATTGCCGTTGTCCTGCAGGAGTCCCGCTGGCTGGCGCTGGTCGCGCTTGCCGTCTTTCTCGGGCTGGCCCTGTGGGGTTACCACCGCAGCGATCCTGCCTGGTCGCATGCCGTGCAGAGTGCGACACTGCATAATCCGGCCGGTCGCGCAGGCGCCTGGATGGCCGATCTGATGCTTTATGTCTTCGGCGTTTCCGCGTGGTGGTGGATCGTCCTTCTCGTCGCTGTGGTCTGGTGGGGCTACCGTCGGCTGGATGGTTTGCGCACCGGTGACCGGCGGCCGCTTTACATTGCGCTGGCCGGTTTTTTCGTACTGATCATTGCCAGCAGCAGTCTCGAAGCACTGCGTTTTTATACGCATAAAATGCAATTGCCGCTTGAGCATGGCGCCGGCGGCATGCTCGGAATCGAGATCAGCAGGGCGGCGGTGCGCTATCTGGGTTATACCGGCGCTACCCTGACCCTGTTGGCTTTGCTGGCGCTCGGCTGGAGTGTTTTTTCCGGTATGTCGTGGATTTCTGCCGCTGAACGTTTTGGCGGCCTGCTCGAAGCTGCGTATGCCGGTGTGCGTGATTTGATCGAACGCTGGCAGGATCGGCGTATTGGCCGCGAAGTGGCGCGCGAACGCGAGGCGGTGGTTGAAGTCGAGAAAAAGCGCGTTGATGCACACGAGCCGATCTTCATCGAAGCACCGGCACCCGTCGCGCCGCTACCGCCGAAGGTGGAAAAACGCATCGAGCGCGAGCGGCAGACGCCGCTCTTCCCTGAAGCCGTTGCCGGCGGGATGTTGCCGCCGCTGCATTTGCTTGAGCCGGCACCGCCGCAAACCGACCGGGTCAGCCCGGAAACCCTTGAATACACCTCGCGCCTGATCGAACGCAAACTCGCCGACTTCGGCGTCCAGGTCAAGGTGCTGGCGGCTTACCCCGGCCCGGTCATCACGCGTTACGAAATCGAACCGGCGGTTGGCGTCAAGGGTGCGCAGATCGTCAATCTGGCCAAGGATCTGGCGCGTGCGCTGTCGATGGTGTCGATCCGTGTCGTTGAAACGGTGCCCGGCAAGTCGTGCATGGCGCTTGAGCTGCCCAATCCGAAGCGGCAGATGGTACGTCTGTCCGAGATCATTTCGAGTAAGGCCTATCACGACATGAGCTCGCCGCTGGCGATGACACTCGGCAAGGACATCGGCGGCCAGCCGGTGGTCGTCGATCTGGGCAAGATGCCGCATCTGCTGGTCGCCGGGACGACCGGTTCGGGCAAGTCGGTGGGCATCAACGCGATGATCCTGTCGCTGCTCTACAAGTCCGAACCCGACAAGGTCCGCCTGATCCTGGTCGACCCGAAAATGCTCGAACTGTCGATCTACGAAGGCATCCCGCATCTGCTGGCGCCGGTCGTCGTCGACATGAAGCAGGCGGCCAACGCGCTCAACTGGTGCGTCGCCGAAATGGAAAAGCGCTACAAGCTGATGTCGGCGATGGGCGTACGCAACATCGCCGGCCTGAACCATCGCATCAAGGATGCCGAGAAGGCCGGCGAGAAACTCGGCAACCCGTTCTCGCTGACGCCGGAAACGCCTGAACCGCTCGTTTCAATGCCCTATATCGTGGTCGTGATCGACGAGCTGGCCGACCTGATGATGGTCGCCGGCAAGAAGGTCGAGCAGTTGATCGCCCGCCTGGCGCAGAAGGCGCGCGCCTCGGGCATCCACCTGATTCTGGCGACGCAGCGGCCATCGGTCGACGTGATCACCGGCCTGATCAAGGCCAACATCCCGACGCGCATGTCCTTCCAGGTATCGTCGAAAATCGATTCGCGCACCATCCTCGACCAGATGGGCGCCGAGGCGCTGCTCGGGCAGGGCGACATGCTCTATCTGGCGCCCGGCACCGGTTACCCGACGCGCGTGCACGGCGCTTTCGTCGCCGACGACGAAGTCCATCACGTCGTCGACTATCTGAAGAAAGCCGGCGCGCCGGATTACGTTGACGGCGTGCTGAGCGGCGCCGAGCTTGACGACGAAGGCGAGGGCGGCAGCAGTGATGGCGAGGGCGGCGGCGATGCCGAGGCCGATCCGCTTTACGATCAGGCCGTCGAGATCGTGCTGAAAAATCGCCGGGCATCGATTTCATTGGTGCAGCGTCATCTGCGCATCGGTTACAACCGCTCGGCGCGGTTGATCGAAGCGATGGAAAAAGCCGGCCTCGTTTCATCAATGGATGGGCGCGGTGGCCGCGAAGTCATCGCCCGCAAAGAGGAAAACTGATGCGTGCATTGATTGTCGCGGTGTTTTGTCTGTTCGCCGCGCAGACCGCAAGTGCCGGAGCGATCGACAAGCTGCATCGTTTCCTCGATTCGACGAAAACCGTGCGCGCCGATTTCGCGCAGATCGTCGTCGCCAAGAATGGCCGCAAGCCGCAGCAATCGACCGGCGTCATGATGTTTTCGCGCCCGGGGAAATTCCGCTGGCAGATCGAGAAGCCCTACAGCCAGCTGCTGCTGGGCGATGGCGAGAAAGTCTGGATCTACGATCCTGATTTGCGCCAGGTGACGGTGAAAAAAGTCGGTACGGCGCTTGGCGGCACGCCGGCCGCGCTGCTCGCCGGCGACAACGCTTTCGAGAAGAATTTCACCCTGCGCGAGCTTGGCGAACGCGAGGGCATGGAGTGGCTTGAGGCGATTCCGAAAACACAGGACAGCGGCTTCGAGAAGATCACCCTCGGCTTTGCCGGCAACGACCTCAAGGCCATGGAACTGTTCGACAATTTCGGGCAGACGACCTCGCTGCTTTTTGCCCGACTGGAACGCAACCCGCCGCTCGCCGCCTCGCTCTTCCGTTTTACGCCACCCGCCGGGGTGGACGTGATTGGCGACCAGTAGTCAGTCATGTTAAAGGGCAACGAACAAACCTCACCACCAAGGCACCAAGAACACAAAGTTTCACCAAGAAAACATGATCTTGACTTGGTGCATCTTGGTGAACTTGGTGCCTTGGTGGTTCGCACTTTCTCGTTGACTAACTGCTAGCGCTGCGGTGACTGATCTTTTTTCAACGCCGCCCGAAGTGCCGCTCGCCGAGGCCTTGCGCCCGGCAACGCTGGACGAGGTGATCGGTCAGCAACACCTGCTTGGCCCGGGCAAGCCCTTGCGCCTCGCCTTTGCGGCACGCAAGCTGCACTCGCTGATTCTCTGGGGGCCGCCCGGCGTCGGCAAGACGACGCTGGCGCGCCTGATGGCCGACGCCTTCGACGCCGAATTCATCGCCCTCTCGGCCGTTTTCTCCGGCGTCAAGGACATCCGTGAGGCAGTGGCGCGCGCCGAGGTGACACGCGCGCAGAACGGCCGGCGGACGATTCTTTTCGTCGACGAAGTACACCGCTTCAACAAGGCGCAGCAGGACGCCTTCCTGCCTTATGTCGAAGGCGGCCTGCTGACCTTCGTCGGCGCGACGACCGAGAATCCCTCGTTTGAAGTCAACTCGGCGCTGCTCTCGCGCGCCTCGGTTTATGTCCTGCACCCGCTGTCGGCCGACGAAATGGGCCAACTCTTTGAGCGTGCCTGCGCACAGGCGCTGCAGGGACTGGTCTTCGACGACGATGCCCGTTCGCGCCTGATCGGCCTGGCCGACGGCGATGCCCGGCGCCTGATCAACCTGCTCGAACAGACGCGCACTGCCGCTGCGACGGGCGGCATCAGCCTGATCGACGGCGCCTTTATCGACAACACACTGGCGCAGAACCTGCGACGTTTCGACAAGGGCGGCGACGCCTTTTACGACCAGATCTCGGCGCTGCACAAATCGGTGCGCGGCTCCAATCCCGATGCGGCGCTCTACTGGTTCTGCCGCATGCTCGACGGCGGCGCCGATCCGCGCTATCTGGCCCGCCGCCTCGTGCGGATGGCCTGGGAGGACATCGGCCTGGCCGATCCGCGTGCCGCGCGGATGGCGCTCGATGCGGCCGAAACGTACGAACGTCTCGGTTCGCCGGAAGGCGAGCTGGCGCTCGCCGAAGCGGTGCTCTATCTGGCGATGGCCGCTAAGTCGAACGCCGCCTACGTCGCGTATAATGCGGCGCGTGCTTTCATTGCCGGCGATGGCTCGCGGCCGGTGCCGGTGCAGTTGCGCAATGCGCCGACCCGGCTGATGAAGGATCTCGGCTACGGCAAGGATTACCGCTACGCACACGACGAAGCCGAGGGCTACGCCGCCGGCGAAAACTATTTTCCCGACGACATGCCGCCCGTCGACTGGTATCGCCCGGCGCCGCGCGGATTGGAAATCAAGATCGGCGAAAAGCTTGCCCACCTGCGCGATCTCGATCGGCAGGCCAGAAAAAACAAGGATTCAACCTAACCGCATTCAACACAGAGAACACAGAGAAAGACACAGAGAACACAGAGAGCCATGTTCAAACGATGATTCACGCAACAGGTGAGTTAAAGTTTTTCCTCTGTGTTCTCTGTGCCTCTGTGCTCTCCGTGTTGAAAGAGCTTGCAACTGAGTTTTCTAGATTCAAAGGACTGACCATGCTCGACATCCAGCTGCTGCGTACCAACCTCGATAACGTCGTCGAACGCCTGGCCGCACGCGGCTTTGCGCTCGACAGTGCCACTTTCCAGGCGCTTGAAAGCGAACGCAAGACCTTGCAGACGCGCACGCAGGAGCTGCAGGCAGCGCGCAACAGCCTGTCGAAGCAGATCGGCATGCTCAAGGGCAAAGGCGAAGATGCCTCGGCGGTGATGGCGCAGGTCGCTGCGCACAAGGACGAGCTGGACGCCAATGAAGTCCGCCTCGGCGAGTTGCTCAAGGAATTCGACGCCTTCCTCGCGCTGATTCCCAACGTGCCGCATGAGAGCGTTCCGGCCGGGAAATCGGAAGCCGACAACGTCGAGAGCAAGCGCTGGGGGACGCCGCGCAGCTTTGATTTCGCCGTCAAGGATCACGTCGATCTGGGTGAAGCGCTGGGTCAGCTTGATTTCGCCACGGCGGTCAAGATCACCGGCGCCCGTTTCTCGCTGATGAAAGGGCCGTTGGCGCGCATGCACCGTGCGCTCGCCCAGTTCATGCTTGATACGCACACCGATCAGCACGGTTACACCGAGGTGTATGTGCCGTATCTGGTCAATGCCGCCAGCCTGCACGGCACCGGCCAGTTGCCGAAATTCGAGGAGGATCTTTTCAAGATACTGCGTGCCGACGCCGAACCGCTCTATCTGATCCCGACCGCCGAAGTGCCGGTGACCAATATCGTACGCGACGAAATCCTCGCGCCTGAAACGCTGCCGCTGAAACTCGTTTGCCATACGCCGTGCTTCCGCTCTGAGGCAGGCTCCTACGGTCGCGATACGCGCGGCATGATTCGCCAGCATCAGTTCGACAAGGTTGAGCTGGTGCAGATCGTTGCGGCGGAAAATTCAGTTGCCGCGCACGAAGAGTTGACCGGTCACGCCGAGAGCATTCTGGAGCGGCTTGAACTGCCTTATCGCCGCGTCACCCTGTGCACCGGCGACATGGGTTTCTCTTCGGCCAAGACCTACGATCTCGAAGTCTGGCTGCCGGCGCAGAACACCTACCGCGAAATTTCCTCGTGCTCCAATTTCGAGGCCTTCCAGGCGCGGCGCATGCAGGCGCGCTACCGTAACGAGAAGAGCAAGCCGGAATTGGTGCACACGATCAACGGCTCCGGCCTGGCGGTCGGGCGCACGCTGGTGGCAATCATGGAAAACTTCCAGAACGCCGACGGCAGCATCACGGTGCCGGCGGTGTTGCGCCCGTATATGGGCGGTTTGGAGAAAATCCAGGCAGTCTGATCAGCGCCGGGCCCGGGCGGGCTTCAGCCCAGGCTTTTCTGCCCCGTTTTTGGTGCCACCGGTTTCTTCCGGCGGCCGGTGCGGCGCCTCGTAGCGGTTAAGAATGTCGGCGTAGATGCGGATGTTTTCGACCATGATCACCGCCTCGCCACCGCGTGCCTTGCCCGATTTGAGCCGGTTGTAATATTCCGGCCGCGCCAGCAGCGGCAGCACCTTTTTCATTTCGTACCAGGAATCCGGATTGGCCTTGAGCCCTTGCGCGATGCCGCGTGCGCCATTCAGATGGCCCATGCCAAGGTTATAGGCGGCCAGCGCCAGCCAAAGGCGGTCCGGCTCCTTGACGCTGGCCGGCAGCAAGTCGCGCAGGTCGCTGAGATACTGGGCGCCGGCGCGGATGCTCATATTCGCGTCAAGCCGGTTGCTGACGCGCAGGTGGTCGGCGGTGTCTTCGGTCAGCATCATCATGCCGCGCACACCGGTCGGGCTGGTCGCCAGCGGGTCCCACTGCGATTCCTGATAGGCGAGGGCGGCGAGCAGTCGCCAGTCGATTCCGGTGTTCGCCTGCGCGGCCTGAAAAATCTTCCGGTACTGCGGCAGAATGCTGCGGGCGCGCTCGATGAAGCGCACGCTGTCGGCCTGTCTGAGTCGCTCGACATGGCCGAAATAACGATCCCTTAAATGTGCCATTGTCCCGTTCGTCTCGACTCCGGTGAGAAATGCCTCGGCCTTGATCATTAATTCAGGATTGCTGTTCGGCGCAAACAGCCAGACAATCGGCCGTGCCGGACCAATTTCCAGCGAGCTCTGCAGCTCCGGGTAATAATTTCCGGCAATGTTGAAGACGGCCGAATCGACCAGCGCTGCTTCAAAGCGTTGTGTGGCAACGCCTTCCAATAGATCAAGCTCGTCGCGCTGGCCTTGTTCGACAATCGACAGGCCGGGAATTTTTTCATTGGCCTCCTGCAAGGCCAAGGCCTGCCGGGACCCGGCCAGCGCATGTACGGTTCTTCCGGCCAGTTGATCCGTGTCGCTGAGCGGTAGCGACGCTTCGTGCGTTACGAGAATGTTCGAACTCTGGAAGTACGATGCACTGCTGCGAAGTTGAGGCTTGTCGATCGGGGTCAGCCAGGCTGCAGCGATCTGGGCTTCGTTGTTGATCAATCGCTGATAAATGTCGGCATCGTTGGCAGCTACAACAAAGCGGATCTTGAGTCCCAGTTCCGTGGCGAAAAGCTCGATCAGGTCGTGGTCAAAGCCGACCGCGCCGGATGTCTCGTCAGGTGTGTAGGAGGTTGGTCCGATGCGCGTCAGCACCACCAGTTCTTTTGTGCCTGACGTCGCGGACGGGCGGTTCTCGCCACAGGCAGCAATCAAAACGACAAGGAAAAAATAGAAGAGCCGGCGCATAAATTCATCGAGTCGTGCTGCGAGTTGTGCTAGAATTCTGCCCCTGACGGAGAGGTGGCAGAGTGGTCGAATGTACCTGACTCGAAATCAGGCGTACTGCAAGGTACCGTGGGTTCGAATCCCACCCTCTCCGCCAGAATAGTCAAGCACTTAGCCAAACTCACAAGGTTTGGCTTTTTGTTGTCCGGGTTTCATGTGGCCCAAACCTGGTGTGAGTAAGTAGCCATCTGATCTGTTTTGCCATAAACAAAAAATTACCAAGCCCTGCCGTTCAGTAGCCGAAGAATAGATTGAATGCGTTGCTGTGTGCAATCTCTTGTCCGGAGTCCTGCGGGACACATCTGGCTCAGCATGGATTCTATGTGGGTGGGCCGAAGGCTTACGCTCCAAGCCCCAAATTGCCCTTTTGCGTGATGTAGCGACCGTAGGGTCAAATTTCAATCAGCGCCGACACGTTATTGGCTATTGGTTTTATTTTGCTGTGACGGAAGCAAGCGATAAATTTGGCGACTCAGTATTTTGCGTATATGCGGGTTGTACAGGCATACCCCACCGACAAGTCCTACTACAGAGCCCAGTACGGTATCGAGAAGGCGCGCCTGAAGCATCGTGTTCAGCGAGTCATTCTCAAGTTGGGCTGCCTCGGCGAGAAAGATGGTCAGGGGGGTGATGAAGATCACAGCTAGGCCGTAGTGCCGCACCACCAGGGTTTCAATCAGGAAAGCCAGTAGCATCATCATCAGTGAAATGCTCCATTTGTCCAGCGGCAGTGCCAGCAAGCCCCATGCTAGAAGCAGGCCAAGGCCGGTGCCTGCGATACGATGAACTTGTTTGTTCCATACTGCGCGTAACGACACTCCCTGGATTACAGCCAAGCAACTCATGGGCACCCAATAGGCACGCTCCAGGTGCAAAGCCTGAGCCAAAGCCAACGAAATACCGACAAATAGCCCGATGATGATCGAATCGAAAATGACAAAATCAAAGGTTACTGGTGGCAGTGGGGTGACAGATTGCGGCGGCTGCAGGCGCAGGATATAAATGCTGTAGAAAAATGCGATCAGGCAGGCCAGCAGGCAACCCATGGTCAGCAGGCCAACGTACAGAGGCACCTGCAAGACCTCAATTGGGGAATAAGCTCCGATTGCGGCAGCCATGATGAAGAATAGGCTGCCTGGTGGTTCGACGGCGTAGACGCGGCATACCATTGAAACCAGAATGGCGATGAAGGTTAGCACTGGCACCAGTAGCAGAGGAAAGAAGTGACTCATTACACCGAGTGCGTAGCAGGCGCTCAGGCCAAAGGCTGCAGCCATCAGCGAGACCATTCGGTGTGATAGCACGGTATTTGGCGAATAGAGAAATACCAGGCCGCCCAGCGACGAGACGAGCCCGTAATCGAGACGCTCGAAATAAGCCCCGATCAAGAGCGGCAAGCCCATGGCAAGCGCCGCGCAGAATGGCATTTGCCAGCGGCGGTCGCTCGCGTTGATCGTTGCCAGATGGCGCAGCTCCACCCGCGCCATTGACTGAAATTTTCCCCATCCTCGCCAGATCATGATTGTCCGTCCGCTAAATACGAACACGATGCGCTTTCTGCGCCGGTGATTCAAGAATCCATTCCAGACCAGATGAAGTGTGCCAACAGTAAAGAGTCGATACGGTGTCTTGCTATTTGGCTTTGATCCCATTTTGGGAACCATCTTGGCTTGCGGGAGAGTGCTGAAATGGCCATCGGCAGGAACGTCCGTGGGCGTTCCTGCTTTTGCTTCCGTGTTTCTTGAGTCCTGATGCTTCCCGGATTCTTTGATATGGTCTGTTCGAAGGTGTTTGCGGGATCAGCCGGTCAGGAGAAGGCAGCAATCCCGGTGATGGCACGGCCCAGAATCAATGCGTGAACGTCATGAGTTCCTTCGTATGTGTTGACGACTTCGAGATTCACAAGATGTCTTGCCACGCCGAATTCGTCACTTATTCCGTTGCCGCCGAGCATGTCGCGGGCAGCACGCGCGATGTCGAGTGATTTTCCACAGGAGTTGCGCTTCATGATTGAGGTTATATCGACTGCGGCTGTTCCCTCGTCCTTCATTCGGCCGAGTCGCAGGCATCCCTGTAGCCCCAGCGAAATCTCGGTCAGCATGTCGGCCAATTTTTTCTGAATCAGCTGGTTAGCTGCCAGCGGCCGGCCGAACTGCTTGCGATCAATGGTGTATTGCCGCGCACGATAGAAACAGTCTTCCGCCGCGCCGAGCGCACCCCAGGCGATACCGTAGCGCGCGCTGTTCAGGCAGGTGAAAGGACCCTTCAGGCCGCGGATATCAGGGAATGCATTTTCTTCCGGACAGAAGACTTCGTCCATCACGATCTCGCCGGTGATCGACGCACGCAGCCCGACCTTGCCGTGAATGGCCGGTGCCGACAGGCCCTTCCAGCCTTTTTCCAGGACGAAACCACGGATCTGGCCTTCGTCATCCTTGGCCCAGACGACAAAAACGTCGGCGATCGGGCTGTTGGTGATCCACATCTTGGCGCCGCTCAGCGCATAGCCGCCGGGTACTTTTCTGGCACGGGTGACCATGCGGCCCGGATCCGAGCCATGGTTCGGTTCGGTCAGGCCGAAACAGCCGATCCACTCGCCGGTCGCCAGCCTGGGGAGATATTTCTGCTTTTGCGCTTCCGTTCCGAATTCGTTGATCGGTACCATGACTAGCGAGCTCTGGACGCTCATCATCGAGCGATACCCCGAGTCGATGCGTTCGACTTCACGCGCCACCAGGCCATAGCAGACATAGTTAAGGCCGGAACCGCCGTAAGCCTCGGGAATGGTGACGCCGAGCAAACCCAGCGCGCCCATTTCGCGGAAGATCGAAACGTCCGTCGTTTCATGGCGGAATGCTTCGGTCACGCGCGGCGCGAGCTTTTCCTGGCAGTAGGCAAAAGCCGAGTCGCGCACCATGCGCTCGTCCTCGGTCAATTGCGCATTGAGCAACAGCGGGTCATCCCAATGAAAGTTTACTTTAGACATTGTTGTTCCTAAATAGGGTTTGGTAATTAATTGGCGGCTAACAAGATTTTCTCGCAGCCCCGGATTTTTTTCATGGAGTCGTTTTCGCCTTCGCCAGGACTCAGGCGGTTTTGGTCGGCGAGCCGGTGATGTGAATGCCGGCGCCGGCGATGCCGTAGCGCTTGTTCATGAAAATCAGAACCGAAGTCAGGGCTTCGGCCACTGCCGAGTTATCAATGCTGCCGGCATGCAACGCCTTGAAGCCGATCTCTGCAGCCAGCTTGACGATGACTTCGCGCGCATCGGCATCGTTGCCGGTGACCAAGACGTCGCAATCGTCGAGTCGTTCGTGATCGCTCTGCAGGTGGGCGGCCGCCACGTTCTGGAATGCCGAGACGACGCGGACGCCTTCGCCGAGATACTCCTGGGTTTGCTTGGCCACGCAGCCGCCAGCCGGCAACTGCACGCGCATGATTTTCGGGGGCATCAGCGGCACGGTCGAGTCGACGAAGATCTTTCCCTGTGCGGCAGCGCGGATCGATGCCAAGGTGCCTTCATGGCTGGCGAAGGGAACAGTCATGAAAATGATGTCACCCACGGCTGCCGCATCTTCATTGCTCATACCGCTCACGTTGAACTTGCCGCGGGCATTCATTTCTGTGGCCGCCTGCTGCGCCTTTTCTGCGGCACGCGACCCGATTACGACACGGTAGCCGGCCTTGGCAAAGCGCCACGCCAGGCCCGAGCCCAGATCGCCCGTGCCGCCGATGAATGAAAGGGTAGGTTGCTTGTCCGTCATGTGAGCCTCCGAGTGTTTGCCGTCGAATTTTCGTTAAATACCTTGCTTGTAGCGATCACGGCGACTCTCTGGGTCTGTTGTGATCACTCCTGCGCCAAGACTAGCGCAGGATCGCCGGACGTTCTTGCATGTGCGCGCGCTGTCGTTGATTCACAAGGTAACGACACAAATCGGGGGTGATGAGATCACGCGCCAAGATCAATCAATGCCTGTTCGGCGCTGAATCCCATCCACCGGCATAGCTTGGCGAAAGTGAACACGTCCGGGGTCTTGCAGTTCTCGACCCGTGACATGGTTGCCGGGCTGATTCCCGTGGCGGCAGCGGCTTCGCGAATCGTCAGGCGCAGAACCTTTTCCCTGTGCAGGCGGACCCGTTCACCGAATTGCAGTTTCGTTTTCTTTGTCATCTCGCATAACTCGTTTGTCAGCCGGGCGACCTGAAAGTGGCCCGTGGTTTGTTTTCAATCCGTCACGTACAATTTTTCCGGCTCGCTCGTTCGCCTTCGGGTCGCCGTGGAAGCCGCTGCCAGCATGCGTCTGGTGGCAATTCTCCGAACAGCTGGCGAACGGTTCCTGCTGACCGCCGACGTAGATGCTGCGGATCGGGCCGAAGAGCTGGACATGTGAATCCGGATAGCTTTTGTGGCAGGACATGCAGGCCGCCTTGCTGGCGCGCTGGACGCTGGTTTTTTCCCGATGGCAAGCCGAACATTGCGCCAGCGGTGCCCGGAAGCGGTCGGAGCGCGAGTGAATGAAATGAATTCGTACGTAGGCTGCATTGTCCGGCTCGAAGGCCAGTGGCGAATGGCAAGCGTTGCACGCCGCCAGATTGCCGTTGCCGTGCAGCAGCGACGTCAGTGCGCTGCCTTCTTTGTGACAGCCCGAGCAGTTCGTCGCGGTTAGCCGGGGCTCGGTGCGCTGTGTTGTTCCGACCTGTATCTCGATAGTCCTGCTGGCCGGAATGTCCTCGCCAAGATAGACGCGTCGGCCTTTCACTGTCACCAGGTAGGTGCCGGACTCTGCATTTTCCGGCACGTGGAAAGTGAATTGATCGCTGACCGGCGCATCCCATCCGGCGTGTTGTGGGTCGAAGGCCCCGCCAAAAAGATCATTGGATGGCGGAAAGAGTTGAAACTCGGCGTAGATGCCGTCGCGTTCGGGCCGACCGACTTTCTGCGTGATATTGCTACCGAGAAAATCGTCGATCTGCACAATGCTCCTGATCGGAGAAAGTTTCTGTACCGGACCGACGATCTGTGCCATCAACATCCGCTCGCGGTGCTTGCGCCGGTAGTAGGCAACCGCCGGTTCATCGAACCCCCGGTAGTACTGGAGTCCGGAGTCATTCCGGCCGGCACGGAATTCCGCGTAGGTCGGCAGGGCGCCCTGCGGGTGCAGCCGTTTGCCGGCTCCGTCGAGCTGATTCAGGCGAAAGGTGATTTTTTCGCCGGGCGGGTAGGTCCCGTCGGGGTGGGGCGGGGTCAAGGTGTCAACTTCAATGCGATACCCATACGCGTATTCGGGTTCTCCGATCCGTTCGACGGGAATGAGAAATGTTTCCAAAGGCAAGAGGGACCAACGCACCTGCAGTGCCGACGTGGTGGCGCCGATCGATAATTTTCTGTCCCGGCGCAACGAGTTGCGCAGCTCGATCAACGCTTCCGTCTCGAAATCTCGCGCTGCCGTACAACTGGTGGCCGATGCGCAGTCCCTGGTCCATTGGATGGCGCGCAGCCGGTTGATGAACATGGTCTCGGTGGTTTTTCGTTTCCGGTCATGGCCGACTGCGATGACGACCGGTGGCGCCGTCGCTTCGCCTCGGGCATTGAGTGGCGTGACGATAAAGGAGGCCACCTGCTTCATCCATCGTGCGCCGGTGAAAAAGCGGCGCCGGGTGTGGAAGCCGCCCGCCTGCTCCGGTTCGGAAAAATCTTCCTCGTGGCGGACACCGTCCCAAGGCAGCTTCGCCAACATCTTCACCGTTTTCAGGGGCGCGATGCCCTGATCGGCAGTTGTTTTGATGCTGATTCGGATATCGATCTGATTGATATAAAAATCCTGGCCGGCCTTTACCTTCAGGGGAACGCCGTGGCTGTTGTCGATCTCCAGTGCCAATCCCACCAATTGCTGCGCTTCTGCTGCGAGTGCGCTTAAGCAGCAGACCGCCACACATAAGAACAGCCCTCCCAGTCTGATCGCTGGCCTCTTCAGGATCGAAAGCGGGAATTCGTTCAAACGTGCCATGACAGGCCTTCTGACATTGACATTGCACTTGTCGGCGCTGTCATGTTTGTTGGAAATCGTCCGGGTTCTGATGGTTTTTTTGCTAGGCGCTGGCGACCGCCCCGCTGACGCGCGAATGCAAAACATAGCGCAGGAATGCAGAGAATTCTTGCATGAGCGTGTGCTGCCTTTGATCCACAACGTAATGACGTGGGCAAAAGCGCCTGCATCTTGGTTGCCAATGACTACGTACTGAATTCTTTGTTTTTCCGCGGTGCGTCGTCGATCAAATAGTTCAGCGTTTACGAACAAGAAATGAATTCACTAGAACGCCAGACTTATCCCGGAAGTACAAACGTTGCCCAAAAAGTGCAGCCATACATATGCAGGCCCGACTTGATTGATCTTGACGATGGCCCGATTCGGCTCCGGGGTTTTCAAGGGGCGCTGCAAGGCCGGTTGCGCGGGAACGCAAACAGAACATGAGGATAAGTGATGATAAAGGTAGCTAGCAGCATGGTGCGGGGTCGGCAATGGCACGTCTGATCAAGTTCAGCTTGTCGATCATGCCTTGGCTGATTATTGCCGGCCTGCTGTGGGCCGGAATTTTTATCAAGCCAAAACCTGCTGGCTCGACAGTCGAGCCGCCGGTGATCGAGCGCCAGGATGCATTCTTCGGCATCGTATCTCCGGAGCCGAAGCAACTGTGGGCTGCCGGCAACAACGGCAAGATCATTCACAGCGCCGACGACGGTGCCAACTGGGTTGCCCAGAAAGTCACCGGCGCTCCGCATCTGCAGGATATCGCAGCGTGGGACGCCAAGCATCTGGTCGCCGTCGGCAACGGCGGGATGGTGTTCACGACTGACGATGGCGGCACGCACTGGCAAGGGCAGAACATCGGCTTTCTGCGCGTCGGGTTGAACAAGCTTTTACGCATCAAGGCATTCCCCGATGGACAAGCGTGGGCAGTCGGCGAAATGGGCGCCCTGCTGCAATCGGGCGATTTCGGCAAGACCTGGGAGCGTCGACGGGACGAGCAGGATACGGCGTTCAACGATGTTCTGATGATCAATGACAAGCAGGGCTGGGTGGTCGGCGAGGCGGGCAGCATGCTGCGCACCGTCGACGGTGGCCGCAACTGGGATGCGCTGACGCCGATAGTGCGCAGCAGCCTGATGGCCGTCGCCTTCCGTGACGCACAGAACGGCGTTGCGGTCGGACTGGAGGGCGTTATCCTCGTTACGCACGACGCTGGCAAGACCTGGAATCAATTCGCCGCGACGCGCAAAGGCAGCGCCGACGTCGCCATGAAGCTCCATTTCTACGATGTGGTCTGGGACGCCGGGCGCAACAGATGGTTTGCGGTAGGTGATCAGGGAATCCAGGCGTCGGCCGATGCCGGTGCCGCCGTGTGGGAGGGCGGCAAACTTCAGCCACAGGAGAGTGCCTGGCATACGCGTATTGCTTCGGCGCATGGCAATTTTTACCTGGCGGGCGCGACGATCGGCGAATGGGCCGGAAAAGATGATTCCTGGCGCGGATTCCGTTCCAGCAATTAATTCACGCATCAATCTAGCAGGGGTTGGTAATGATCGAAGCAGAAACAGGTTGGATCGCAAGAATTTCCGCGTTTTGTATTCGGCGCCGCGTGGCGGTGGTGTGTGTGCTCGGGTTGGCCACGCTCATCCTGACCTACTTCGCCGCACTTGTTGAAGTAAAGACGGTTTTTTCGGACATGTTGCCTTCGTCGCATCCGTACGTGAAGGTGCATGAAAAATTTGCCGACACCTTTGGCGGTTCCAACATGGTCACGATCATGGTGGAAGCGGAAAAGGGCGACATCTTCGATCCGGCGATCCTGCAAAAGGTGCAGACCCTGACCTTCGAATTGCGCAAAGTCTCGGCGGTTAATCCGTTCCAGATCATTTCGCTGGCCTCGAAGAAACTGAAGGAAGTCAGGGCGTCGACCGACAGCATCGAAACGCATCCGCTGATGTGGCCGGATGTGCCGAAGACGGAGACCGAACTGGAGGAGCTGAAGGCGGCGGTAATGCGCAACCCGCTGGTCTATGGCACCTATGTTTCGACCGATCTCAAGGCGACCCTGATCACAGTCGACTTCGTCGATCGTCTGGTCGATTACGGCGTCGTCTTCAAGGAAATCAACGAACTGGTCAATACGATGAAGGACGACCGGGTGCGCATCCACGTCGTTGGCGACCCGATTCTATTTGGCTGGGTCAATCACCACCTGCCGGAAACACTACAGCTGGTTCTGGCCACGGCTGCCCTGGTGGCGGCTCTGCTCTTCTTCTTTACGCGGACCTGGCGTAACACGCTGCTGCCGATGCTGGCCGGTCTGGTCAGCGCGATCTGGGCGCTCGGCGTGATCAAGCTATGCGGCATCAACTTCGAACCGTTGGTGATCGTAGTCGCGGTCCTGATCAGCGCACGCGCCGTGTCGCATTCGGTGCAGATAGTCAACCGCTTCGACGAGGAAATCGACGCCATCGAGCAAGGCAAGGAAAAGTGCGAAGATGCCGCCCGTCTCGCCTTGCTCGACATGTTCCGGCCGGGGATGCTCGGCATCATTGCTGATGCGGGCTGCATGGCAGTGGTGGCGCTCAGTCCGATTCCTCTGCTGCAGAAATTGACCCTGCTGTCGGTTGTCTGGGTGTTTACGCTTTCGGTCAGCGCGGTGATTTTAACGCCCGTACTCCTCTCCTGGGGGCGTCATCCAAAGGGCTTCGCTCATCCGCTTAATACCGCACCGCTGTTGCACAAGTTCCTCGGCTTCTGCGCCTGGGTGGCGACCTCACGCGCCCGATATACGGTGCTCACGGTCGCCGCGCTGGTCTTTTCGTTCTCGTGTTACTACGCCTTCAACCTGAAGATCGGCGATGCCAATCCAGGCTCTCCAATCCTATGGCCGGATGCGCCCTATAACAAGGACTCGGCTGCGATCAACGAGCGATTTCGGGGCGTTGACCGGATGTTCGTTGTGGTTGGCGACGAGACTCCCGGTTTTGTAAAGAAAACCGAAGTGCTGGAAAACATCAGCAAGTTCCAGCGCTTCATGACGGCGCAGCCCGAGATCGGTGGTTCGGTATCGATTGCCGATGTGGTGCCGACGATCAACCGGATCATGCATGAGAACAACCCGCGCTATTACGAACTGGGCAGCTCCGAAGTCGCCAACGGTTCGCTGATGTACCTTTTCGAATCCGTTTCCGAGCCAGGCGATCTGGATCGTCTGGTCGATACCAGCTACGAGAACGCATCGGTCACGCTGTTCTTCCGCGATCGCCAGGGGGAAACGATTCGTACCGCTGTCGCCCGTGTGAAGGAATTCATGGAACAGAATCCCCTCAGCCAAGGCAGCTATCAGCTTGCCGGCGGTGTCGTCGGGGTGATGGCGGCAGTCAATGAAATCATCCTCTCGGGACAGATCGAAGCCATCGCGCTGGCACTGGTTGTCCTGGTGATCATCTGTAGCCTGGTCTATCGCTCGACGATTGCCGGCATGGTTTTCATGGTGCCGGTGATCCTGTCCAACTCGATCACATTCTCGGTGATGGCCTTCCTCGATATCGGGATGAACATCAATACCGTGCCGGTGGCCGCGCTGGGCATCGGACTCGGCGTCGATTACGCCTTCTATATCGCCGACCGCATCAAGGAGGAATACGCCCTGGGCAAAGACGCCGTTACGGCAACGACCATCGCACTGCACAGCACCGGGTTGGGTGTGGTCATTACGGCACTGGTGCTTATCCTGGCCGTGATGCTCTGGTGGGCTTCCTCGCTGCGCTTTCAGGCCGAAATGGCGCTGTTGATGGGTATCTGGCTGGCAGTGTCGGCAAGTTCGGCACTGCTCTTGATGCCATCGATGCTTTTCGTTTTCCGGCCTGAATTCGTCTTCGGGAAGGATTCGTCGTCCAAACAAAAAATAGCCGGCAGCATGCCGGCTCATTGATGGGCGTGTTTCAAAGGGGAGGCCCGCGACAGTAGTGGCCAGATCAGTTGCGGGGGAAGTGGAGTCGTTGAACAGGCTGATCTGTATTCAAGGCCTGACTTACTAACAATCAAGGAGAAGTTATGAGCAATAAGTCAAATA
The DNA here is from genome assembly GCA_044359525.1 of Rhodocyclaceae bacterium. GTDB lineage: Bacteria > Pseudomonadota > Gammaproteobacteria > Burkholderiales > Rhodocyclaceae > CAJBIL01. The sequence continues at coordinate 40,814 of JBIKLY010000012.1, forward strand.
TTGTCAGATCCACGATCAGCGGGGGTACCTGCACTGCGCTGGTCGCTGTGGTGTCGCTCTGCGCGGGAACAGCGCATGCAGCCGACACCAAGTTTTACGGTGACATCAGCGCTGCGTACTCGATGAACATGCAGGATACGCTGAAGGACAACCTCGGAGGGCCGCACAAGAGTACCAAGCACGACCTGTCGATGGCGCGCTACACGCTCAAGCTCAACGCAGACACCTACGTCAATGAGAACCTCTCGTTCGTCGGCAAGGTGCGCCTGATCCACGAGGGCGACCTCGACTACCTGAACAAGCTGGAGCGAATCGGCGCCGATACGCACTATCACAATAATCTGCCCCGGATGTACGGCAGATCCGAGCTCCGTGAACTCTATGCCGACATCAAGCCGAACGAAAACGTTCTCCTGCGTCTCGGCAAGCAGCAGGTGGTTTGGGGGGAATCTGACTTCTTCCAGGCCATGGACATGGTGCACGGCTACGATTTTACGTGGCGCAGTTTCCTGGAATCGAACAACGAAGACCTGCGTAAGCCATCGGTGATGGCGAACCTGACCTGGCAGATTCCGGAACTAGACGGCAAGATACAGGCCCTCTTTCGTCCGGGGGCGCTCAATCGGCGCGATTCGGTCGGCAACCGATACGACATCCAGGGCGGCCGCTGGTCCAACCAGCCGCTCAAGGGGGTCGATTTTCTGACCATCACTCCCTACAACTACGAGCAGAAGGATGCTGATTCGGGCGAAAACACCTGGGGGCTGCGCTGGAGCGGAATAGCCAGCGGAATCAACTATTCGCTGTCTTACCTGAAAACGTTTAATCCGAACCCGGTCATCAGCATGCATAGAGACATGTTCGGTTCCGGCTTTCCGTCGGGTTCGACGCCCTTCAAGGGGACGACGCCAAGAGGGCTTGCCGGCGAAGTCATCTATCCGGAAATCGATATGTTTGGCTTGACGGCATCTGGGTATTCATCGACTGCGGACGCGGTTTTTAGCACCGAAGTCGCCTATATCCGCGACTACGCGTTCAACTATGGGCAGACCTCGCTCTACTCGGGCGCACTCGGCGGCCCGGGTTACGACGGGGTCAAGCAGAAAAATGTTGTTCGTTCGATGATCCGCATGGACAAGAACCTGGCCTTCACGCAGTCACTCCTCGGTACCGAAAAGCCGGCTTTCTTCTCAGCGCAGTTGTTCGACACCTGGATCACCAACTTCAAGGAATCGGAAGACCTCGTGCAACTGCTCGGTTTCGGCCAGCGCAGCAAGGAGCATTCGTCGCTACTGACCTTTATTCTTGATACCAGCTATGCGAACGGGACCATCAATCCGACGTTCGTGGTCGGTACCGACCTGACCTACGGTGGTGGCTTCTTCGTTCCGAGCGTGAGCTTCCAGTACGGCAAAAACTGGCGGCTGAAGCTTGAGTACGACCACTTCTGGGATAGCGGCAAGCGGACTGCCTCAAACAACAACCTGGAGCGCGATGCCTCCCTGTTTGGTTATTTCTCGAAAAACGACCAAGCCTACGCCAAGCTCTCTTACCAATTCTAATGCGAGGGGAATCAAACATGATCAAGAGCTATAAACTACGCAGCGCCTTAATCGCCATCACGCTGGCTGGCACTTGCCAATTGGCATGGTCCGGCGAGGTTGCCGAAGGAACCGTTCTTTCGGCGGCGAACATCGATGCGCTAAAAAACGAAACGCTGGAAGGCAAGCCGGTCGGCAGCATGTTGACCGAAAAGATGGAGTGGCGTATCCGCAACAACGGCTGGAAGCTCTCGCTGTTCAAGAGCAAGGAAATTCCGCTCGACCCAAAGTGGGTGAAGGCCAGCAACGCCAATATCGGGAAGACCAAAATCAACCCGGAGACGCGTGAAATTGAGGGCTGGACGGCCGGTGCACCGTTCCCGAATGTCGAGGCCAGCGACCCGCAGATCGCCGAAAAATTGATCTGGAACTGGCACCTCGGGCAGTTGTCCGGCGATTCAGCCACCGCCAAGACGTGGACCCAGTTGCTGATCGACGGCAAGAAGGGGATTCATGCCGAGCCGATCGCCGAGTTTACCCGCTACAACATGAAGGGGCGCCTCAATGGTCCCTCGGTCGAAGGCAATGGCAAGGAGCGCAGCCGCCAGTTGCTATTCTTTAAGGAACCCGCAGAAATGAAGGGCCTGGGAACCTTTACTTCGCTCTATGACTCGGCGCAGGTGCCCGATGCCTGGGTTTATATCCCGGCCGTGCGCCGCGTACGCCGTCTGTCCGGCGGCGCCTGGATGGACCCGGTCGGCAGTTCTGACCAGTTGCAGGACGATCTGGAAATCTTCAACGCACGTCCATCTTGGTACAAGAGCTACAAGCTGTTGGGTAAGCGCTGGGTGCTGGCTGCGGCCAATTCCAAGCTGCCGGCATGGAACCCGAACGGCAAGGCATTCGCTGAGCGTTATCCGGTCCTGGAGCAGGGCGAACCGCACTGGAACATGAACAACGACCGCTTTGAACCACGTGAAGTCTGGGTCGTCGAAGCCGTTACGCCTGATATCCACCCGTATAGCAAGAAGGTTCTGTACATGGATGCCAAGTACCCGCGCATCCACTACGGCGAGGCTTTCAATCGCAAGGGCGAGTTCTGGAAGTTCCTGGAATTCCACTCCTTCCCGATGAAGGGCGAAGACGGTTATCTGTCGGTGCAGTCATCAGGCGGTGCCATCATCGACTTCCAGCGCAACCATGCCACTGTGTTCTTGACCGACCCGACCCAGTGGTTCGTCAATCAGGCCAAGGTGAAGGCCTCCGATGTTTCTCTTGGACAGCTTGAAGCGGCGGGGCGTTAATTCGCTTTTCTATTAATTTGGCAGGAGACGTTCGCCAGTCGGCGTTGTCTGCCGAACCGTTACTCCTTTTGGCTCGGTTTACCTTGACGGTAGCCGAGCCATTTTTTTCTGAATCAAGCTGGCCTAACGTCCTCGAAGGTGGCGTCGTACCAAGATCTGCGATTTAAGCTGGAACAAGTCGAATGCCTGCTTACAAAAGACAGCCTCTGCCGGTACGCAATATGTGCCTCTGCAGACAATCCGAATCGCATCAGCAATCAAGAGTCCGGCGGGATTTAGTCATAAGCTGAAAGTGTTGGATTTAAATCATCCAAGGTTGTCCGGACAGTCAGTCAGCGCCACTGAAATTTTCATCTCAGGTGGTAGCAGGCGCTGTCCAGAGGACGAATGCTGCCGATTTCCCAAAAAAATGCTCTCTGTTTTGCCCTTTCGGCGATGACTTTCGTGCAACGAGTGACCAATGACGACAAAACCCATTAAACGAATCTGTGTAGCTGGTGCCGGCGCCATCGGCAGCCTCTTTGCCGGGCATCTTGACAGCGTTGCTGTATGCACCGTCCTCACCCGGCGCGAGGATCACGCCGCCCAGTTGAACAAGCAGGGTCTCAAGGTCAGCGGCAAGACCAGTCGCCAGGCTAGGGTGCTGGCATCGACCGACCCGAAAGATCTTGGCGACGTCGATCTAGTGATCATTGCCACCAAGGCGAGCGCTGTTGAAGAGACGGCGAAGAGCATGTCTGGCTACTTTCCGAACGCGCTGGTGATGACCGTCCAGAACGGCCTTGGTTGCGAAGAAGTTGTTGCTAGATATGGCGACTGGCCGATCATTTCGTCGGTCACCTTCATGAGCGGCAATCGTCATTCCGATGTGCATGTCGAGTACGAGCTCGATACCGCGACCTGGATGGGGCCGTGGGCCAAGCGCCATGCTACCTATGAGCAGGTGCAGCAGGTAGCGGCGTTGATCGAGGCCTCTGGCCTGAAGGCAAAATCATTTCCTGATCTGCTGCCTGCGCAATGGTCGAAGCTGATCTTCAATGCGGCGGTCAATAGCATCGCGGCGATTTCTGATCTGCCGCACGTCAAGGCTTTCGCCGCACGCGAGAACCTGACCGATCTGGGTCATGTGGTGCACGCCATGATGAACGAAGGCAAGGCGGTCGCTGCTGCGATGGGTATCGCGTTGTATGAAGACCCATGGGAAATGAACGTCAAGGCGACAAGCCATGGACAGACCGGCAGCGAGGATTACGCCCATGCGCCGTCAATGCTCGAGGACGTGCGCGCCAGGCGCCTTACCGAAATCGACTGGATCACCGGTGCCATTGTCCGGGCGGCCCAGGAGGTCCGGGTCCCGGTGCCGATCAGTGAAACGATGTATCGGCTCGTAAAGGCGCGTGAAGCAAGCTGGAAGCTCAATAAACAAAACCACTGACAGGTGACTCTATGAAAATATGCATTATTGGTTGCGGTGCGATCGGCAGTCTTTTTGGCGCTCACTTGGCGAAACTTTCCGACGTCGAGGTTTGGGCCTACGATCCAAATCAGGCGCATGTCGATGCGATCAACAAGAACGGCTTGCGCCTAACTGGCTTGGCCGATTTTGTGGCGCCAGTTCATGCGCGAAGCAATGCAGCCGAGATTCCGGAGTGCGATTTCGGGATCATCGCCGCCAAGACACTGCATACACGTGCCGCGATGGAGGCGACTGCACATATCTTCAAGAATGGCGCGGTCTGCTCCGTGCAGAACGGGGTCGGTAACGAGGAAATCATTGCTGAATTTGTGCCACGTGTCATTCTTGGTACGACCTTCCCGGCTGGCCACATTACCGAGCCGGGCGTCGTTAACCAGGATACCGGCGGTAAAACCTGGATCGGGCCGTACGGCCCGAAGCCTGCGAGCATGCATGAAGTCGAGCAACTCGCAGAGGCAATGAATCGTAGCGGGATGACTTGTCTTCCGATGGAAGATGCACGCGGCGCACTCTGGACAAAACTGATCTTTAATTCTGCCTCTAACGCTATGGGGGCGCTAACTCGGTTGCCACATGGAATTGCTTGCGAGCAGGTGTGGCCCGTCATGTTCGCACTGGCGCAGGAAGGCATCGCAGTTTCAAAAGCACTGGGGATTACGCTCGATGGCGATCCGATCGCGCTGCTCGAATACGGCAAAAAAGTGGCTTACAGACACAAGCCAAGCATGCTGCAGGATGTTCTGGCCGAGCGTGCGACTGAAGTAGATGCGCTGAACGGCGGCATCGCCCGCATTGGCAAGGAGCTCGATGTGCCAACGCCCCTTAACGACGCGATGGCCGTGATGATCAAAGGCCTCGAACATTCCTGGACCCTGAAAGACTGAGCCCCATCATGAATAAATACATCAGCAAGTATGTCCCGAGCAAGGACGAAATCGAGCGCCGTTACACCAACGTGCGTGAGGCGATGCAAAAAAACGGACTCGACTATCTTGTGGTCAGCGGGAGCGAGTATTCGGGTTTTGAAGGTGCTGTCCGCTACATGTGCGGCTTTCATATACTGCATCGTTACGCTTATGTCGTTGTTCCATTGGTCGGCGACCCTGTCGCAGTCTTTCCGCGCGAGGCGACCTGGGTCGGTGACCACAGCGCTACCTTCGTTGCTCAGCGCGAATTTCCGGCACATTGCGGCGAGTGGATGGCTGACTACCTTAAGGAAAAAAGAGCCAAAAAGGTCGGCGTCTATGGCCTTGAATATGTGATGAACGTGCGTGACTATTCGGCTCTCGTGAAAACTGGAATCGATCTGATCGATTTCGATATTCCTTTCGACTATGCCCGTGCGCAGAAAAGCGAAGAGGAGATCGCTTCCGTTCGTCATTCGATGGAGATAAACAAAGCGGGTGTGCTCGCTGTGCTCAACGCGTACAAGGAAGGCGTGACTGAGGCGCAGCTGATGGGTGTCGCCGAAAACTTGTTCGCCGCTGCCGGTACCGCACGCAAGACCATGGACATGATGTGTTCCGGCCCTAACGGTTCAATCATGCCTCAGATGGTATTTCCGACCGGTCGCAGAATCGTGGGCAGTGACGCCATGGTGTATGGCCTGGAGATTGCTGGTGAGGGTGGCCACTGGGTTGAGTTCTCGCGTGTGTTGGCGCCGCAAGGGGTTGATGCCGTGACGCGGGAAATGTTTACCGCTTATCAGGAATTCCACGATCTGGCCAAGCTGCATATGAAGGCGGGCGCTACTGCCGTTGATGTTCATCGCGCTTGCGCCAAGCCGTTCCAGGATCGTGGTTATCGTCTCGGACATGTCTCGGGGCATTCGATCGGGATGACCATGATCGAGATGCCGCGAATAGGCGAAGGTTACGACTTCGTCCTGCCGGAGAACATGACGTGCTCGATGCATCCGCACATCATGACAGAAGATCGTACGCATTCGTTGTACTTCCAGGAAACCTACCGGGTCGGCAAGGAATTTGGCGAGGCATTGTCTGGTGTGCCGATCAAGGTTTACCACGGAGGAGAAAGTTCCTTTTAGATCGCGGCGAATCCATTTGTAAAAAAAGCCACCAGCCTTCCGGTAGTGGCTTTTTTTCTAAAAAGCGACTGCTATTTTGTCTATGTCTGGGCCTTATGAACGCTACGCTGTGCTGCTGCACCGAGTCCGTCGAGTCAACCGGTTCGCCATGGCAGCCGCAGGCGCGAGGTTTGTCGTTGTGCGCGCTCGTTTTCGGAAAAAAATAGCGTCCATGAGCGTCAGGAGAAACAGGATCAGGCAACCTGAGTGTCGTAAAAAATCCTTGGGAATAGGCCGGCCTATCGTGAAGTGCTAAGCATTAATATGTGTAATCGATTTTATCTGCCTGTGATGTTGGCGCCGATAATAAGCCTGAGCTGATTTGATCCAATGGCTAAATTGGTGCAAATGCCAGTTGCAACGAACTCGACTTCGTCGTCCATCAGGAAGAATTGTGTCGAAGCGATCACAAAACTTGTCTTGGGTTTTCGGTCAAGTCTCTCGTGGAAATTGGGATGGGGCCTCGGTTTTCTCTTTCTAATCGGATTGCTTAACGCCTTCCTGATGACCCGGATTACGAGCGATCTAAGTGGTGCTGCAGACACCGTCAATATCGCCGGGCGTCTGAGAGTGCTTGGCCAGAAGGCGATAATCGATATTCTGACCGCAGATCCCGGCCAGTCGGGAAATCGCCAGCTACTGGAAAATACCGTCGCTGAATTTGAAGCCGGCCTTCGTGCAATCGAGTACGGCGGGTATGCCGATGGGCAGATCATCAAACGACCAGCCGGAGTGCCGGAAAGTGCTTTCGAGGTGATCCGTAATAGTTGGCGTAGTTATCGTGATCAGCTCTTTGATTTTCTCCTGACTGAGCACACGAAAAGAACCGTTTCACAGCAAATGCAAGTGGTTGCCCGTTCGAAACAAACACTCGACCATCTGGAGTCCCTGATTGGTAAGAGCCTCGACGCGGTTCGTCGGCGAGAGGCAGAAGCGTATCGAATACTTTATGGATTATTCTTTCTCGACCTGATCTGTCTTCTTGTGGTGTTCTGGTACATTCGCCAGCGCACCATCGGGTCACTCCGCAATCTGGTGTTTACCAGCCAACGATTCGGCGCCGGGCAGTATTTTCAGCGCAGTCAGTATGTTGGGCAGGATGAGATCGGACAGTTGGCGATCGCCTTCAATAATATGGCAGATCGATTGGCCGAGAGCCTTGAGCAACTTTCCGCTGGAGCTGATCGTGACCGGGACTCCCTGCTCATAGCCAGAAAACTCTCGCAGGTAATCGAGCATAGTCCGGTCAGCATTCTGATCACAAGTCCCGAGGGCATTATTGAGTATGCTAATCCACGTTTTTCCGAGATTAGCGGTTATGCCCATGAAGAAATTCTCGGCCAGTCGACGCGTGTTTTCCAGTCGGGGCAGACCCCGGCTGCGGTTTATCGCGAGCTGTGGCGAACGATTCGGTCGGGCCAGCCATGGCGAGGCAATTTGCTCAATCGCAAGAAGAATGGCTCGTTAATCTGGGAGCTGACACGAATCTCCCCGCTATTTGGGGAAGACAATATTTTGCTTCATTACGTTGTCGTAAAAGAAGATATCACCGATCAGCGCGCGGCAGAAACGACTCGGCGCCTACAGCAACGGGCTGTTGAAGCAAGCAGCAATGGCCTCGTGATGATCGATGCAAAATCTGAATTTCATACCATTATCTATACCAATCCCGCGTTCACGAACATTACCGGTTACGAAGCTGCTGATGTGGTCGGCATGCACGCGGCGCGCCTGCTCGGATTTGACGATGAAGGTAGCCTCAATGATCAGGTTCTTGCTTCTCTGGAGCGTGATGACGCACAGGTTTGGGTGTCCAAAGCTACTCATAAAGCAGGGCAATGCTTCTGGTGCGAATATTCCGTGGCGCCTGTCCGCGATGAAGATCGACTTGTTACTCATTATGTTGTGGCCGTCACCGATGTGACCGAGCGCGTCAATTTCGAACAGCGTCTGTCCTATCAAGCGAACCACGACACCTTGACTGGACTGGCCAATCGTACGCTGTTTGCCGACCGCGTGATGCAGGCCATTTCTCACGCCCAGCGGTATGGGCAATACGTTGCGATCGTTCTCATTGATCTGGACCACTTCAAATACGTCAATGACACCCTGGGCCACGCCGTCGGGGACCAATTGCTCAAAGTTGCCGCAGAACGGCTGTCAGATTGCGTGCGTGGTGTCGATACCGTTGCCCGGATGGGCGGCGATGAGTTCGTCCTGATACTCGCACAGCTTAATAGCCCGGATGAAGTCGAGTCGGTATTGCAGCGTATTACAGAATCAATTGCTTCTCCTTACTTGTTGGAGGAGAACGAATCGCATATTTCGTGCAGTGCGGGCGCGTCGTTTTATCCGAAGGACGGGCTTAATGCGGAGGAGCTTCTGAAAAAAGCGGATACCGCGATGTATCAAGCCAAGGCGCGGGGTCGAAATACCTATCAGTACTATCAGTCGGTCATGAACGAACGCCTGTCGCACCGCCTGTCGCTCGAAACACAATTGCGACATGCCTTGGAGCGAGAGGAATTCTTTCTCCAGTACCAGCCGCAGATTAGCCTGGAAAGCGGCGCTATCGTTGGGGTGGAGGCGCTGATTCGCTGGCAGCACCCCGATCTTGGATTGGTGCCACCTGACAAATTCATTCCGCTGGCAGAAGAAATCGGTCTGATTGTGCCGATAGGAGAATGGGTGCTCAGAACCGCCTGTGAGCAATCATGTCTTTGGAATGTTGAGGGCAGTTCGTTGTTGCGTATCGCCGTCAATCTTTCCGCTCACCAGCTGGAACAAAAATCGTTAAGAAGTACGATTGATAACGTTTTGCATCTGAGCACACTTAACCCCGCCTGCTTGGAAATCGAAATTACCGAGTCGGTGATCGTCAATGATGCTGACACAGTCATCCGCCTCCTACGGAAACTTAAGGATCTAGGAATCAGTATCGCCCTAGATGATTTCGGTACCGGCTACTCAAGCCTGAGCTATCTGAAGCGCTTGCCGATTGATGTCTTGAAGATTGACCAATCTTTTGTTCGGGGAATAGATGTCGATCGCCACGGTGCCGCGTTGACACGCACGGTAATGGCTCTGGCAAGCAGCCTGAACTTGAGAACAGTGGCTGAAGGGGTGGAAGCCGACGCGCAGGCCAAACTGCTGGAAGCGTGGGGGTGCGACTCTGCCCAAGGGTTCTTTTTTCATCGACCTGTGAGCGCCGATCGCATCACACAGCTTCTTGATAGGAAACGGCTGTTCACTGCTGCGCCGGGTTCGGCGCGTGGAGCGTGGGAGATTTGATGAATATGCCGAGAGCCTTATCCACTAGACGCACAGGAGATTTAGACCTCCCTAGCCAGATACCGGACGGACCGGGGGGCACGATGAGTTACGAAGAAATGTTAGCGAAGTCGATTGCAGTCGACTTGAAGCGGATCATTTGTCTGATGCTTTGTGGGCAGTTGTCTGTTGAGAAATTTCGATCCGAAAGAATGGTGTTGTTGGAGAAGTTTCATGCCGGACGCCGGAGTTCGTCCAGGTGCCTGGATTTGTAAAGATAGTACGAAATGCCGTTTGACAGTACCTACGTAGATTTCAAGAGGTTGGAAATTATTGATTATTTTTAAATCATATTACGGAACGGCCTTTAGAAACGGCGCTTCACGGCCCTATGACTCTCTATCAACTCGCTCATTAAATAAATTGCGTGGTGAGCTGGAGGTAATAGAAAAATGGCGCAAAGTTTTTGGACTGCCCGGTAATTTTAGTGACATGCCTTCGTCACTATTTTTTTTCCACTGCGCTCTCTAGTTCAACGTAAGACAATCAATGTCTATTTGGCATTGTTGATCCATTTCAACCAAATATATCAGGATTAGATAATGAAAATCCTCGTCCCAGTCAAGCGAGTGGTTGATTACAACGTCAAGGTGCGCGTCAAGGCTGACGGCACCGGCGTCGATATCGCCAACGTCAAGATGTCGATGAACCCGTTCGACGAAATTGCCATCGAAGAAGCGGTTCGCCTCAAGGAAGCCGGTATCGCCACCGAAGTAATCGCCGTCTCGGCGGGTCTTGCCGGTTGTCAGGAAACCCTGCGTACGGCGATGGCCATTGGCGCCGATCGCGGCATCCTGATCGAAACCGACGTTGAACTGCAGCCGCTGGCCGTGGCCAAGCTGCTCAAGGCGCTTTGCGAAAAAGAGCAGCCGCAGCTGGTGCTCTGCGGCAAACAGGCGATTGACGACGACGCCAACCAGACCGGGCAGATGCTTGCCGCCCTGATGGGCTGGCCGCAAGCCACCTTCGCTTCCAAGGTCG
>JBIKLY010000148.1:0-4460 GCA_044359525.1 Rhodocyclaceae bacterium
GTCCAGCGTTTTAGTGGCAGCAAGCATCGGCGAAAGTTGCCGTTTTAGCATCCACGCGCCTATCCACCAGATCAGTCCGCCGGCCAGCAGCGTCAGGAAGATCATCGCCGACAGCAGACGCTTTTGCATGGCGTGAATCGGCACAAAGGCTTCTGCGGTTGGCAATACGGCGACGATGTACCAGCCCGCCACGGGAATGCCGCTGGCCGCCGACAGCTCTTCCACGCCACGGGAACTGGTGGCTATGCCGAAGCCTTCATAACCCTGCATGTAACGGTCGTGAATCGGGTTGATGCCCGGGACTGGCAAGGGCTGCATGATGCGGCTCTTGTCGGTGGCGGTGACAAACATATTGTGCTGCGGGGCAATCAGCAAATAGCCGCCCGTTATGCCGTAGCGGCCTGTCGTGATCTTGTCGAGGAAACTGGGCATGCCCAGGTTGACCGTCCCGACCAGGGTGCCGATCACTTTGCCCTCGGCACTGCGAATGGGAACGACGATGCTGAATATCGGGGCGCCCAGTTTCTTGCCCATGGCGGGCCGCCCAATCACCGATTTACCCTCCTTGAGCGGCAACGAAACGGATTCGCGGTCGATGTAGTTGGTGCCGATTCGCCCGGCCGACAGCGGCACATCGGCAATCGCCGTGCCGTCGGCGCCGGTGATGAAGACGCCGCCGTTAAACAGGCTCTGCAGCAGCGGGAGGCTTTTCAGCCGTGCCTGCAAGGCAGCCGGATTGCCCATCAAATGCGTGTCAAGCTGCTTGGCAATCAGTTCCAGCGCTGCCAGCCGACTACCTAATTCTTCATTGATGCCTGCCGCAACGAGAGACACTGTGGCGAACTGCTGCGCGCCCAACTGCTGTTGCATTTCCTCGCGCAGAATCCGCGCGGCATAGTAGGTCAGCGACCAGATGCTGATCACGATAATTGCCAGCGCGAGCAAGGTCAGCCTTGATTTGAGTGACCAGCGTTTAAAGCGATTGCTCAAGGCAAGATCGATCGACATGGCGTTTTTCATGATGGGTCTGTGCTCCTTGTGGCAAGCGCGGCAACTGTCTTCATGTTCTGGGCCTCGGGTTTCTGCCGGCGCGAGCGGCATAATCGTCAAGCGCGGCTTCAATTTCAGCAAAGACGGCGAGTGCGGCGTGCGCTGCCTTGTCGCGTCGTTCGGCATCGGGGCAGGCCTGCCCGGCAAAGGTCAGGAATTCGTTCCAGCGGGAGGCCGTCTGTTCGCCGTAGCCGTGGAAAAAACGCCCGCCGTGTTCAGCGGTGACGTCCAGCCGCCCAGTCTGAATATGGCTTGAAATACGCTGCCCGCCAAGGGTTGCGCCTTCGATGGCGTAGAGCGCGCCGACCAGATCGGCCTGATCCTCGATCCGGATCGGCGAAAACTTGCGCTTGGGCCGCCAGAAAGCATCTTCCGGGTCGATGTGAAAGCTATCCACCAGGTCCTTTCGCAGCCAGCCTTGTTTGTGTCGGGGTGCGTAGTCGAATCGGCTCTTGAGCCGGACCGACGCGCTCTCGATAAGCGCTTCCATGGCGCGGTAAAAGTGGTAATAGGCCGACAGGACGAGCCAGTAGCTCCTGAGGGAGTAATCCGCCTGGGTCAGCCCATCCAGCAGCGGGTGGTTTTTGAGGTGTTCATGCGCGGCCTGCGTGCGCGCCCGCAGCACCTGATGCAGGGAATCAGGGCTTGTTGAATCAGAACAGACCGTCGAGGTGAGCATTGGCGTTGTCGTCTTGTGGCGGCAGGCAAGAACCTGCCGCTAGGAAGTCTGCATGGTGCAGGCATTCGACGGACATGGAAATCGGGGAAACCCTGATATGGAGAAATGAAGCTGCAAGCAGCAACGCATGGCCGGAACGGTAGCGTCAATTATTCACATGGCAATTTTGTAACATTTGTCATGTTGACGTTGGTTATGACAAAAGTGCTTTAGCGCCACGTTGCCGCATCGGGCATTGGGGCTGTTTATCGAGCAAGGCATCAGGACCAATCTCCAACACCAACGCTATTGCCTTCTTTTCACGGCAATATCAACGTGCCCTGACAGGGACGCAAGTGCTCGGAAAGAGAGTTGATGCGATGGACGTCTGAGGAACTCAGCTAACAAGCAGTCCGTTTTGCCAAATGTGCAATTGATGCAAATTGGCGAGTAAAATGAAAAAATCAACATTGTTTCTGTCGGACTTCGTGAAAACGTGCCCCTATGATTGAAAAAGACAAGCTCCAGTCCAACAAAGCTGGTGCTGACTACATCACTACCTACCAGGCAGCAGAAATGCTCGGTCTTTCACGCGGCACGGTGCAACAGATGGTCGAGAGTGGTGTGCTGGTGGCATGGAAAACAGAAGGCGGTCACCGACGGGTCAGTGTTGCTTCGGTCAAGGACCAGATTCGGCGGCGGGCCGCTTCAGCATCACTGCCGCGCGCTCAGACACCTGAACTCTCGGTGCTGATTGCCGAGGACGACGTCAACCTGCAAAAGCTCTACGAGATGAATATAGCCAACTGGGGCATGCCGGTTGCGCTGCAAATTGTTGGCAACGGGTTTGAGGGCTTGGTGCAAATCGGACAGCAAGCACCCGACGTGCTGATTCTTGATCTGATGATGCCAGGCATTGATGGATTCGAGATGATCCGGACGCTACGCGCTAATCCTGCCCTGTCGGCAATGGATATCATCGTGGTGACCGGGATGAGCCCAGCGAGCATAGAAGACCGGGGCGGCCTGCCGCCCGGTACTACGCTGTATAGCAAGCCCATTCCTTTCAACCAGTTACAGGGCTATCTACAGGCAAAACTGGTGCAACGACAACGTGGCCTGGTGAGCGGCGGATAAGCCGGCATTGTCATTTGCCAGATGCTGCGGTTTGTCTGCCAAAAAGGATTTTGCAATGAAACGCTCAATGCCCCGTGGCAAAATCGATGGTACTGGCGTTTACCGCCGGCATATAATCCGCATCGTCCTTCATGATGTGCTGGTAAAACCAGCCGTTGATCAACACCTCAACCCGCTCGGCAATCTGATCAAGCGTTATCTTGCGCGAGTCTTCAAGCAACTCACGCAACATCTGGCGAAAATGCGCATGCTGTTGTTTGTGTTCCGCCAAAGCGGGATAGTCAATCGATCGCAGCATGACTTCCTCCTCGCGCAGATGGGTATTGGCATAGTCACAAAGCGCTACCAGGGTTTTCATAACCCGGATCTGATCGCCTTGGCCACGAAAGGATGCCGCCAAGTCAAACAATCGCTTGTGTTGCATGTCAATGACCGGCAAACCCACTTCGACGAACTCCGACCAGACTGTATTTTTGCACTCCATGGTCATGCTCCGTAATACTGCGATTTGATCCGGACCGCTGCAACAACACTTCCCACCCTAGACGCCATGCGGCCGAATATTCGAGACCAGCGCCTGCAAACTATCTGCATTGAGTTCAAGGGCATTACGTGCATCGCAAATGGTTTGCAGATGCGAAAAAAACAAGTCAACCAGGGACGGGTCGAAACGGCGGCCACTTCGCTCACGAATCGAAGCAAGAACGACACCGGGAGGCATAATCTCTCGCAGCCGAGAAAACTCATCGGCATAAGTCTCAAAATACTCGGCCAGCGCGACAATACGACCGGACAGGGGAATCTGCTCGCCAACCAGCCCCGCAGGATAACCATGACCCTGAAAATTTTCGTGGTGCGCCAGTGCGATCTCCGCTGCCAGTTTCAAGACCGGGGTATCAACGGTGCCGAGCATTCGCGCACCAACCTCAGTATGGTTTTTCCAGAGCACCCACTCTTCGTCCGTGAGCTCGGATTTTTTACGCAAGAGGGCATCGGGAATAGCGACCATCCCAATGTCGTGCAAAGGCGACGCCCGCCTGATTTCCGAGCAATAATCGTCAGACTGGCCGGCAGCACGAGCCAAAATCTCTGCAGTAGAGCCAATGCGCAGTAAACGGGATTGATTGCGACCCGCACGGTAATCGGCAGCCAGCGCGAGGAGGTACATCGTCTCGAAATAGCCTTCGGCCATTTCAGATTGCGCTTCGTTACGTTGATGGACGACTACTTTCAGGTCATCGACGACGCGAAATAATTGCTGATAGCTGGCACCTAAATCAGTGCTTGCTACATCAGGCGGTGGTACAACCGGTAGTTCTTCGACTATTTCCATGAATTGCTCCCAAAGGCAACGTGCGCAAAGTTTTTCTGGGCGGTGCTGTCCGCCGCAAAGGATTGTTTTAACTGCAGCCACAAGTCCCGATCAGGCGCGGGTGATGCCAGCGAAATGGACAGTTGATAAACGGCACGGCGGACATAGCCCAGCAGACCGCTCAGATGCAGCAGTGCATCAATCACTTGCGGATCAAAGCGTGCCCCCGCCTCCGCCGCCGCCAGATCAAAAACAAGATCATCGGGCAAGGCAGTTCGATAATCTTTTTCGCTCGTCAATCCG
>JBIKLY010000081.1:0-15928 GCA_044359525.1 Rhodocyclaceae bacterium
TTTTGTGATGCGCCTCGGCTATTCCGCGGGAAAGGTAATGCTGGCAAATGAGTCAGCGCGCGGCCACCTGCAAGCCGGCGATCGGCCAGCCGTGTTGATCGGGAAAGATACGCGGATTTCCGGGTACATGCTGGAAGCGGCGCTGGAGGCGGGGTTTTCGGCAGCTGGGGTTGATGTCTGCCTGGTCGGGCCGATGCCGACACCAGCGATTGCTTACCTGACACGCGCGTTGCGTTTGCAGGCCGGCATCGTCATTTCTGCCTCGCACAATCCGTATTACGATAATGGCATCAAGTTTTTCTCGGCGCACGGCACCAAGCTGCCTGACGCGATCGAGGCTGAAATCGAGGCGGGGATTGATGCGCCGCTGCTTTGTGTGCAGTCGGCCGATCTCGGGCGGGCCCGTCGAATCAACGATGCTGCCGGGCGATACATCGAGTTCTGCAAGAGCACGTTTCCCAATGATATGGATCTGCGTGGTCTGAAAATCGTTGTTGATTGCGCGCACGGAGCGGCTTACCACATCGCGCCGCACGTGCTGCATGAACTGGGTGCCGAGGTCAGCACGATTGGCGCCGAGCCGAACGGGCTGAATATCAATGACGAAGTTGGTGCAACGGCGCCGCGCGCGCTGCGTGACGCCGTTCTGGCGCAGCAGGCCGACCTGGGGATTGCGCTCGATGGTGATGGCGACCGGGTGATGATGGTCGATGCGGCCGGGACTATTTACGACGGCGACCAGTTGCTGTTTGCCGTTGTGCGCAGCCGCGCCCGTCAGGGCGCGGTGGCCGGTGTGGTCGGGACATTGATGACCAATCTCGCCTTTGAGCACGCCATGGCTGCACTGAAGGTGCCGTTTGCCCGGGCGGCGGTCGGTGACCGTTATGTTATGGAGTTGTTGCAGAAAAACGGCTGGCAGTATGGCGGTGAGAATTCGGGGCACATCCTCTGTCTTGACAAGCACACGACTGGTGACGGGATTGTTTCCGCCTTGCAGGTGCTATCCGCACTGCGCGAAGCGGGCGGCGATCTGCAGGCGCTGCTTGGCAGTCTGACGCTTTATCCGCAGAAGCTGATCAACGTGCCACTGGTCAAGGGTTTTCCGTGGAAAGATCATCCGCTGATTGCGTCTGTGCAGTGTGAAGTTGAAGCCGGGCTCGATGGCCAGGGCAGGGTGCTGCTGCGCGCTTCGGGTACGGAGCCGCTGCTGCGCGTGATGGTTGAAGGGCGCGATGCCGAAAAGGTGCTCAGTGCTGCCGAGAAGCTTGCTGCTGCGGTACGGGAGGCTGTTTCATCTTAATGTAACAGAGTCGTAACATTCGCCGGTTAGACTGCTCTTCGTTGCTGCAACGCAGCGTCTACCGGAGAAAGTCGGATGAAAGTCGCAAAAATTACTGCCCTTCTGGTGCTGGCCCTTGCCGGTACTACCGTTTCCTCATCGAGTTTTGCTCAGGCGCTGGTCAAGGTTGACGGTTCGAGCACCGTTTATCCGGTAACCGAGGCGGTTGCCGAGGACTTCCAGAAGTCGAAGAAAAATAGCATTCGCGTCACCGTCGGCATCTCCGGAACCGGTGGTGGTTTCAAGAAGTTCTGTCGTGGCGAGATCGACATCTCCAACGCTTCGCGTCCGATCCTGAAAAAAGAAATGGATGACTGCAAGGCGGCAGGTATCGAGTACATCGAGTTGCCGGTTGCTTACGACGCGCTGACCGTCGTCGTCAATCCGAAAAACGACTGGATCAAATCAATGACCGTCGCCGAACTCAAGACAATCTGGGAACCGGGCGCACAGGGCAAGATCACCAGCTGGAGGCAGGTCAATCCGGCGTGGCCCGATCGTCCCTTGAAGCTGTTTGGTGCCGGCGCCGATTCGGGTACCTTTGACTATTTCACCGAAGCGATCAACGGCAAGTCGAAGGCCAGCCGTGGCGACTTTACTGCTTCTGAAGACGACAACGTTCTGGTGCAAGGCGTTACGCGCGACACCGGCGCGCTCGGCTTCTTCGGGTTTGCCTACTACGAGGAAAACCACGACAAGCTGAAGGCTGTACCTATTATTGAGAAAGAAGGCAAGCCGGCGGTTTCTCCGTCCAGCAAGACGGTGATCGACGGTACCTATCAACCGCTGGCCCGCCCGATTTTCATCTATGTCAACGCCAAGTCGGCTGACAAACCGGAGGTCAAGGAGTTCGTCGAGTACTACATGAAGCACGGCGAGAAGCTGGCCAAGGAAGTGAAGTACGTGCCGTTACCCGCCAAAGCCTACGCCTACAATCTGGACCACGTTACCAAGCGGGTGAAGGGCACCAAGTTCGGCGGCGAAAACAAAGTCGGCTTGACTATCGAAGAGTTGATGAAACTCGAGGCCAAGTAAGACTGTCTGCACACCCCCGGGGAGGTTCTCCGGGGGTTGTTCCTCTCCATGGCAACACTTATCATTCAGGACTCGTCCATGAGTTCAATTGCATCCACCGCCGAAAGCCTTGCTATCGTGTCTCAGCCAAGCGACCGCCTGAAGAAGGATGTCACGCGCCACCTCAAGGAGCGCGTGATCGAGGGGGTTCTGTTTTCGGCAGCCTTTGTCTCGGTGTTCACCACCGCAGCCATCGTTTACATCCTGGTCAGTGAATCCTGGGTCTTCTTCCAGCATGTTCCGCTGTGGGATTTCCTGTTCGATACACAATGGACGCCGCTTTTCGATGATGCCCACTACGGCATCATGGTCCTGCTGTCGGGTACGCTGACCAGTTCCGCCGTGGCCCTGCTGGTCGCGATTCCACTCGGCACGATCATCGCCATCTATCTTTCGGAGTTCGCGCCGTTTGCCGTGCGCGAAGTGGCCAAGCCCTTCCTGGAATTGCTCGGTGGCATACCGACAATTATTTACGGCTACTTCGCCCTGATTTTCCTGACACCGTTGCTGCAACGCTTCTTTCCCGAGTTGCCCGGTTTCAACCTGCTCTCGGCCGGCATCGTGATGGGCATCATGATCATCCCCTACGTTGCCTCCTTGTCCGAAGATGCCATGCGTGCCGTGCCGATGGCGCTGCGCGAAGGATCCTACGCGATGGGCGCAACCCGTTTGCAGACCGCGCTGCGCGTCGTCATGCCGGCGGCGACTTCGGGCATCGCTTCGGCCTACATTCTTGGTGTCTCGCGTGCGGTGGGCGAAACGATGATTCTTGCGGTGGCGGCGGGCATGCAGCCCAACCTGACCTTCAATCCGGCTGAGCCCGGTGCGACGATTACGTCGTTCATCGTACAGGTCGCGCTCGGCGACCTGCCGCATGGCAGTATCGGCTATCAGACGATTTTTGCCGCCGGCCTGACCCTGATGCTTATCACCCTGGTTTTCAACCTGCTCGGTTACTACATGCGGAAGCGTTTCCGCGAAGTGTACTGACCATGTTTTCGAGATACGCAAAATGAATCAGCAAGAACTGCAGGCAATGCGTGCCATGATTGGCGCACACAAGCGCTGGGACTTCATGTTCGGGATTCTCGGCATCCTCGCCCTGATGGTCGGCGTACTGACCTTCACCGCGCTGTTCGCCGACATGGCGATCAATGGATTCTCGCGCATCAGCATGGACTTCCTCACGTCCTTTCCGTCACGCCGCGCGGAGAACGCCGGCATTCTTTCGGCTTGGGTCGGATCGACGCTGGTCATGGTGGTCACAGCTTTTGCTGCGGTGCCGATCGGCGTGGCGGCGGGGGTCTACCTTGAGGAATACGCGCCGAAGAACTGGATGACCGACATCATCGAGATCAACATCACCAACCTCGCCGGCGTGCCGTCGATCATTTACGGCTTGCTTGCCCTCGGTCTCTTTGTTTATACCTTCGGCCTGGGCCAGAGCATCCTTTCGGCCGGTTTGACGCTGGCGCTGCTCATCCTGCCGGTGGTCATCGTGGCGACGCGCGAATCCATCCGCGCGATTCCGCAGATCATCCGCGAGGGCGCTTACGCTTGTGGTGCGACGACCTGGCAGGTGGTGCGTGACCATATCGTGCCTTATTCGAGCGCCGGCATCCTGACCGGTGTGATCATCGGCATGGCCCGCGCCATCGGCGAAACGGCGCCGATCATCACGATCGGCGCACTGACTTTCATCGCCTTCCTGCCGACCGCCCCCTTTACCGGCGAGCCGACCGCCGGATTGTTCGACTGGCTGTTTGCGCCTTTTACTGTGATGCCGATCCAGATGTTCAACTGGACATCACGTCCGGAAGCGGCCTTTCTGAACAACGCTGCTGCTGCCGGCTTCGTTCTTGTTGTGATGACCTTGGTCATGAACGGCTTGGCAATCTGGTTGCGCTACCGCTTGCGCAAGAACATCAAGTGGTAAATATCTTCAAATAATGGTGAATCCAATGACTGCAACCGTAGTGCACGAGCCGGTCCCGGCGCTCAAGGCCGAAGCGAAAAATTTAAATTTTTTCTATGGCAATTTCCAGGCGCTCAAGGGCATCAATATGCCGGTGTATGAAAAAAAGGTGACTGCCCTGATCGGCCCCTCCGGCTGCGGCAAGTCGACCTATTTGCGCTGCTTCAACCGCATGCATGACCTGTATCCCGGCAACCGCTACGAGGGGGGTATCAACTTCCACCCTGACCAGACCGATCTGTTATCGCCGCAAGTCGATCCGATCGAGGTGCGCATGCGCATCAGCATGGTTTTCCAGAAGCCGAATCCCTTTCCCAAGTCGATTTACGAGAACGTTGCCTATGGCTTGCGCGTACGTGGCGAAAATCGGCGCGCGGTAGTCGATCAAAAGGTCGAGGAGGCTTTGCGCAGTGCGGCGCTGTGGAATGAGGTCAAGGATCGTCTCAAGGAGCAAGGCGCCAACCTGTCCGGCGGTCAGCAGCAGCGCCTGTGCATTGCGCGTGCGCTGGCCACCGATCCGGAACTGATGCTGTTTGACGAACCGACTTCAGCACTCGACCCGATTGCTACCGGTAGCATCGAGGAGTTGATTACGGAGTTGAAAGAGAAGGTGACCATTCTCATCGTGACGCACAACATGCAGCAGGCTGCGCGTGTTTCGGATTACACAGCCTACATGTATCTGGGCGAAATGGTCGAATTCGGCGTCACTGACCAGATCTTCATCAAGCCACAGAAAAAAGAGACCGAGGATTACATCACCGGTCGCTTTGGCTAAGCGTGTGGGGGATGCTCCCGTTCGGTGAAACCAATAAAAAGCCGGCTTTTGCCGGTTTTTTTGTCCCTTCATTGACCCTGCCACCGGCTTTTTATTGACCACTTGCAGCCTTCATCGCTATAATTCGCCGGTTTTGTGCGGGGCGTCCAACAGTGCGTCGTCATCTAGTGGCAGGGAATTGGAAAATGCACGGCGGGCTCGCGTCAAACCGGCTGCTGTTGCAGAACGTCCTTGCCGGAATGGCCGGTATTTCTGGTATGGATGCGACGGTGTGCGTGCCTTTTCCTTATTTGGCTCAGGCGCAGTCGATGCTGGCGGGAACGGTGCTTGGCTGGGGTGCGCAGAGTGTTTGCGAGCACGTTCAAGGGGCTTTTACCGGTGAAGTCAGCGTGGCGATGTTGCAGGATTTTGCCTGTCGCCATGTGATTGTCGGGCATTCGGAACGGCGGGCGATTTTTGCCGAAACCGATGCGCTGGTGGCGGAAAAGTTTGCGGCGGCGCTGGCCGGTGGTTTGTGCCCGATTCTCTGTGTTGGCGAAACGCTGGCGCAGCGTGAAGCCGGGCAGACGGTAGCAGTTGTTGCTGCTCAGCTTGATGCGGTGCTGCAGCGGGTGGGTGTGGCAGCGTTTTCCGGTGCTGTCGTGGCCTACGAGCCGGTTTGGGCCATTGGCACAGGGCGGACAGCTTCGCCGGCGCAGGCGCAGGAAGTGCATGCGGCAATCAGGGCGCAGATCGCTTGTGCTGATGCGCATGTGGCGGAGGGGGCACAAATCCTCTACGGCGGCAGTGTCAAGCCGCAAAGTGCAGTTGAGTTATTTGCGATGCCCGATATTGATGGTGGCCTGATTGGCGGCGCATCTCTGGTGGCGGAAGATTTTCTGGCGATTTGCCACGCGGCAAATCGATAAAGAGGCGACATGGAATATTTGTTCTCGATAGTTTTGACAATTCACATCCTGGCAGCGCTCGGGGTTATCGGCCTGGTGCTCGTGCAGCACGGCAAGGGTGCGGACATGGGGGCGGCTTTTGGTAGTGGTGCGTCGGGCAGCCTGTTCGGCGCCACCGGCTCTGCCAACTTTCTGAGCCGGGCCACTTCGGTGCTTGCCGCCGTCTTTTTTGTGACGAGCCTTTCGCTTGCTTATATCGCATCGAACAAGCCAAAAACGACTGGCAGTGTGATGCAGGATGCGGTAAAATCGCAGACTGTTCCGGCGCCTGCTGCGGCTGGGGTTGAAGCGGGTGCAAGCCCCGTGGATTCTGGGTCCAAGGCAAAAGATATTCCCAAGTAATTGGGTAGAAGCAAGACGCGGGGAGTGGCATTCCTCGATTGACCCGCAGTCTGACCGTAGTAGTGCCGACGTGGTGAAATTGGTAGACACGCTATCTTGAGGGGGTAGTGACTTAGGTCGTGTGAGTTCGAGTCTCACCGTCGGCACCAAGTGGAGTCATCTCAGGGGTGGCTCTGACCGAAAAATACAGCGATAGTGCGGCGGATCATGCTGGAAAACTATTTCCCGGTATTTGTGTTCATCCTGATTGGTATCGCATTCGGTATTGCGCCAGTCGTCATTGGTTTGCTTGTTGCGCCGCATCGGCCTGACAGCGAAAAACTATCTCCTTACGAGTGCGGCTTCGAGGCTTTCGAAGATGCCCGCATGAAGTTTGATGTGCGCTATTACCTGATCGCCATCATCTTCATTCTGTTCGATCTCGAAGTCGCGTTTCTGTTGCCGTGGGCGACAATCTTCAAGGAAATTACCCTGACCGAATCGGTCAAGTGGTTCGGTTTCATTGAAATGCTGGTTTTTGTTGCCATCCTGGTCGTCGGCTACATTTATGCCTGGGCCAAGGGCGCGCTGGATTGGGAGTGATCGATGGGTATTGAAGGCATTCTGCAGGAAGGTTTCGTCACCACGACGGCCGACAAGCTGATCAACTACGTTCGCACCGGCTCGATGTGGCCAATGAGCTTCGGTCTGGCTTGCTGTGCGGTCGAGATGATTCATGCCGGTTGCTCGCGCTATGATCTGGATCGTTTCGGTATCGTCTTCCGCCCGAGTCCGCGCCAGTCCGACGTGATGATCGTTGCCGGCACGCTGACCAACAAGATGGCGCCAGCCCTGCGCAAGGTGTACGACCAGATGGCTGAGCCGCGCTGGGTCATCTCGATGGGCTCTTGCGCCAACGGTGGCGGCTACTACCACTACTCCTACGCTGTCGTTCGCGGTTGCGACCGCATCGTTCCCGTCGATATCTATGTTCCTGGTTGCCCGCCGACTGCAGAGGCCCTGATTTACGGCCTCATCCAGTTGCAGAACAAGATTCGCCGTACCAGCACCATCGCCCGCTAATTCAACCGAGAGTTCGTCATGTCCGCCAAGCTGGAAGCGCTTAGCCTGAACCTGCAAAAACATCTCGGTGAGCGAATCAAGTCGTTAAAGACTGCGCTCGGTGAGGTCACCATTGAGGTCGATGCCGACGATTACATCGCTGTGATGGAATCGCTTCGCAACGAGCCCGAGTTGCACTTTGAGGAGTTGATTGATCTATGTGGCGTCGATTATTCGACCTACGGCAATGTTGAGCGTGTCGGTAAGCGCTACGCTGCGGTCAGTCACCTTCTTTCAATCGCCAACAACTGGCGCCTGCGTGTTCGCTGTTTCGCGCCGGACGATGATTTTCCGTCGGTGCCTTCAGTTGTCGAAATCTGGAATTGTGTGAATTGGTTCGAGCGCGAGGCCTTCGATCTTTACGGTATCGTTTTTCCGGGGCATGACGACCTGCGCCGGATACTCACCGACTACGGCTTCATCGGGCATCCGTTCCGCAAGGATTTCCCGATTTCCGGCTATGTCGAAATGCGCTACGACCCCGATCAGCAGCGTGTGATCTATCAACCCGTGACGATTGAACCGCGTGAAGTTACGCCGCGGATCGTTCGCGAAGCGACCTACGGGGATGTTGAATAATGGCTGAACTGCGCAATTTTACGTTGAACTTCGGCCCGCAGCACCCGGCCGCGCACGGTGTGCTGCGCATGGTGCTCGAGCTTGACGGCGAAGTCGTCATGCGTGCCGATCCGCACATCGGCCTGCTGCATCGTGCTACCGAGAAGCTTGCCGAGAACAAGACCTGGGTGCAGTCGCTGCCGTACATGGATCGACTCGACTACGTTTCGATGATGTGTAACGAGCATGCGTATTGCATGGCGATTGAGAAACTGCTCGGCGTCGATGTGCCGGTGCGCGCTCAGTACATCCGCGTCATGTTCGACGAGATTACGCGGGTGCTCAATCACCTGCTCTGGATTGGTTGTCACGGCCTTGACGTCGGCGCGATGACGATGGTCCTCTACGCTTTCCGCGAGCGCGAAGATCTGGTCGATGCCTACGAGGCGGTTTCCGGTGCACGCATGCATGCTGCCTACTATCGTCCGGGTGGTGTTTATCGCGACCTGCCCGACCGCATGCCGCAGTACCGCGAATCGAAGTGGAAGAGTGCGGCGCAGATCAAGCCGTTCAACGAAGCGCGCAGCGGCTCGCTGCTCGACTTCCTTGACGACTTCGTTACCCGCTTCCCGAAGCTGCTCGACGAATACGAGACGCTTCTCACCGATAACCGCATCTGGAAACAGCGTCTGGTTGACGTCGGTATCGTGACGCCCGAACGCGCTTTGGCGCGCGGCTTCTCCGGCGCCATGCTGCGCGGTTCCGGCATCGCCTGGGATCTGCGCAAGAAACAGCCTTACGAAGTCTATGATCGCCTCGATTTTGACATTCCGGTCGGCGTCAACGGCGACTCATATGACCGCTATCTGGTGCGCATGGAAGAAATGCGTCAGTCGAATCGCATCATCAAGCAGTGTATCGACTGGCTGCGCGTCAATCCTGGCCCGGTCATCACCGCCAACCACAAGGTTGCACCGCCGGCCCGTGAGGACATGAAGTCCAACATGGAAGAGCTGATCCATCACTTCAAGCTATGTACCGAAGGAATTCACGTTCCCGAGGGCGAGGCCTACTCGGCGGTTGAGCACCCGAAGGGTGAATTCGGTATCTACCTGATTTCCGACGGCGCCAACAAGCCGTACCGCATGAAGATCCGTGCCCCGGGCTACGTCCACCTCTCGGCAATGGATGAAATGAGCCGTGGTCACATGCTGGCCGATGTCGTCACGATCATTGGTACCCAGGACGTTGTTTTTGGCGAGATTGACCGCTGATGCTGAACACAGAATCCCTCAAGAGAATCGATCGCGAGATCGCCAAGTACCCGGCTGAGCAAAAACAGTCGGCTTCAATGGCTGCGCTGGCGATTGCCCAGGAAGAGCTTGGCTGGCTGTCCAGCGACGCCATAGAGTTCGTCGCCAACTATTTAGGCATGCCACCGATTGCTGCCTATGAGGTGGCGAGTTTTTACAACATGTACGACCTCAAACCGGTCGGCAAGTACAAGCTGACGGTGTGCACCAACCTGCCGTGCATGCTCAGCGGCGGTGTCGATGCCGGCGAATACCTGAAAAGCAAGCTGGGTATTGGCTACAACGAGACGACGCCGGACGGCAGGATCACGCTGAAAGAAGGCGAGTGCATGGGCGCCTGCGGCGACGCACCGGTGGTGATCGTCAATAACCGCAAGATGTGCAGCTGGATGCATCCCGAGCAAATCGACAAACTGCTGGCGGAGCTCGAATAATGGCCATCCTCGGTGCAATCAATCCGATGCTCAGCCTCGGGCTCGACGGTGACAACGCGTGGCGACTGGCTGACTACGTCAAGCGCGGCGGCTATACGGCACTGCGCCGGATACTCAATGACAAGATGACGCAGGAACAGGTCATCAACGAAGTCAAGAAATCGGTTCTGCGCGGTCGCGGCGGTGCCGGTTTCCCGACCGGTCTGAAGTGGTCCTTCATGCCGCGCTCCTTTCCCGGTGAGAAATACGTCGTTTGCAACTCGGACGAAGGCGAGCCGGGCACCTTCAAGGATAGAGATATCCTGCGCTACAACCCGCATTCGGTGA
The DNA here is from genome assembly GCA_044359525.1 of Rhodocyclaceae bacterium. Classification (GTDB taxonomy): domain Bacteria; phylum Pseudomonadota; class Gammaproteobacteria; order Burkholderiales; family Rhodocyclaceae; genus CAJBIL01. The sequence goes on from JBIKLY010000081.1 coordinate 10,189, forward strand.
TCGAGGGCATGGCCATCGCCGCCTTTGCGATGAGCGCAACGCGCGGTTACAACTATATTCACGGCGAAGTCTGGGAAGTTTACACGCGCTTTGAAGAAGCGCTTGAAGAGGCGCGTGCTGCCGGTCTGCTGGGCCAGAATATTCTCGGCTCCGGCTTCAACTTTGAACTTTTTGCCCATCACGGTTACGGCGCCTATATTTGCGGCGAAGAAACCGCGCTGCTTGAATCGATCGAAGGCAAGAAGGGGCAGCCGCGCTTCAAGCCGCCGTTCCCAGCCTCCTTCGGCCTCTACGGCAAGCCGACGACGATCAACAATACCGAAACCTTTGGCTCGATTCCGTTCATCATGAATCTGGGCGGCGAGGCCTATCTCGAAGCCGGCAAGGCGAATAACGGCGGCACCAAGCTGTTCTCGATCTCGGGTCACGTCAATAAGCCCGGTAACTACGAAATTCCGCTCGGTACGCCGTTCGCCACGCTGCTTGAAATGGCCGGTGGTATGCGCGGCGGGCGCAAGCTCAAGGGCTGCATTCCGGGCGGCTCTTCCGCACCGGTGGTGCCCGGCGACATCATGATGGACTGCACGATGGATTACGATTCGATCAGCAAGGCTGGATCGATGCTCGGTTCCGGCGCGGTGATCATCATGGACGAATCGACCTGCATGGTGAAGGCGCTGGAGCGGCTCTCCTTCTTCTACTACGAAGAGTCTTGCGGACAATGTACGCCGTGCCGTGAAGGCACCAACTGGCTGTACAAGGTCGTGCATCGCATCGAAAACGGCCTGGGGCGTCCCGACGACCTCGATCTGCTGAGCAATGTGACGGGCAACATCATCGGCCGCACGATCTGTGCGCTTGGTGAGGCGGCGTCCTTCCCGGTTGTGAGTTTCACCAAGCATTTCCGCGACGAGTTCGCGTACCACATCGAACACAAGAAGTGCCTCGTGCCGGTTGATGTCCAGCGCGCCGGGAGTGGCTTCTTCAAGGCAACGGTTTAGGGTACGACATGATAGAAATCGAAATCGACGGCAAGACGGTGCATGTAGATGACGGCAGCACCATCATGGATGCTGCCCAGCAGACTGGCGCTTACATCCCGCACTTTTGCTATCACAAGAAACTTTCGATCGCCGCCAACTGCCGCATGTGCCTGGTGCAGGTCGAAAAGGCGCCGAAACCCTTGCCTGCCTGCGCGACGCCGGTGACCAATGGCATGAAGGTGTTCACCCACTCTGAACTGGCGGTTACTGCACAGAAGGGGGTGATGGAATTTCTGCTGATCAATCACCCGCTCGACTGCCCGATCTGTGATCAGGGCGGTGAGTGCCAGTTGCAGGATCTGGCCGTCGGCTACGGTGCGGGTGCATCGAAATATCAGGAAGCCAAACGCGTTGTTTTCCACAAGGAAGTCGGCCCGCTGATTTCGATGCAGGAAATGTCGCGTTGTATCCATTGCACGCGTTGCGTCCGCTTCGGCCAGGAAATTGCCGGTGTGATGGAACTCGGCATGGCCAACCGCAACATGCACTCCGAAATTCAGACCTTTGTCGGCCGCACGGTCGATTCCGAACTGTCGGGCAACATGATCGATCTTTGTCCGGTCGGTGCGCTGACTTCGAAGCCCTTCCGTTACTCGGCGCGTAGCTGGGAGTTGACACGGCGCAAGTCGGTCAGTCCGCACGACAGCCTTGGTGCCAACCTGACGGTGCAGATCAAAAACAACGTTGTCATGCGCGTTCTGCCGCGTGAGAACGAAGATGTCAATGAATGCTGGATCTCCGACAAGGAGCGTTTCTCCTACGAGGCCCTGAATTCCGGTGAGCGTCTGAGCAAGCCGATGATTCGTGTTGACGGCACGATGCGCGAGGTTGAATGGCAGGTGGCGCTCGATTACGTCGCGCACGCACTCAAGGATGTTGCCAAGACGCATGGCGGCGAAGCGATTGCATCGCTGGCTTCGCCGAGCTCATCACTCGAAGAGTTGCATCTGCTGCAGAAAGTGACGCGTGGTCTTGGTTCGGGTAGTGTCGATTTCCGCCCGCGTCGCCGCGATTTTTCGGCTGACGGCAAGCGCGCCGGCACGCCGTGGCTTGGCCTCAAGCTTTCCGAAATCAAGAATCTCGACGCCGCACTGGTCGTTGGCAGCTTCATGCGCAAGGATCATCCGCTGTTTGCCCAGCGTCTGCGCCAGCTGGCCAAGAAGTGGAATAAGGTCAGCGTGCTTTCCGTCGGTGGCGACGACCCGCTGATCAAGCTGCATGCGCAGATTACCGTTGCCCCGGATTATCAGGTACAGGCGCTCGGCGCGATCGTCAAGGCTGCCGCACAGTTGAAGAACGTTGCGGTGCCAGCCGGTCTCGAGTCAATCGAGCCTTGTGCCGACTGCAAGGCCATCGCCGAGAGCCTTCTTGAAGGCGAGAAGCGCGCCATCTTCCTCGGTAATGCCGCCGAACAAAATGGCCAGGCTGCCCAGTTGCATGCATTGGCGCTTGAGCTGGCCAAGTTGACCAGTGCCAGCTTCGGCTTTATCGGCGAAGCGGCAAACAGCGTTGGCGGCTATGTTGCCAAGGCGCTGCCGACGGCTCTTAACGCCTACGAAATGTTTGCTCAGCCACGTCAGGCTTATGTCCTGCTGGGTATTGAGCCGGAACTCGACTGCTACAACCCGCAACAGGCGGTCGCTGCACTCAAGCAGGCTGCGCTGGTCGTCATGCTGACGCCCTTCAAACATGGCGCGGCACTTGATTACGCAGACGTGTTGCTGCCAACGACGCCCTTTACCGAAACATCGGGCACCTTCATCAATACCGAAGGCCGTGTGCAAAGCTTCAGCGGTGTGGTTCGTCCGCTCGGTGATGCGCGTCCGGGCTGGAAGGTGTTGCGCGTGCTGGGTAATGTTCTGGCCTTGCCGGGCTTTGCTTACGACTCCAGCGAGCAGGTACGTGACGAAATTATTCCGGTCGGCAGCGAGTTTGTTGCCGGTCTGGACAATGGTCTGAGCGGTGTTGCACTGTCGCTGCCCGCGCCGACTGCTGGCCTGCAGCGCGTTGCTGATGTGCCGATCTATTTTGCCGACCCGCTGGCGCGCCGTTCGCCGGCGCTGCAAAAAACGGCTGATGCCGCTGCGCCGACTGCGCGCATGAATGCTGCAACGCTGGCGCAAGCCGGTTTGGCCGATGCTGTCCAGGTGCGGGTCAGGCAGGGGCAGGGCGAGGCCTTGCTGTTTGCCAAGGCCGACGAAACAGTCCCGGCGGGTTGTGTACGAGTCGCTGCGGCACACGCCTCGACGGCCATGCTCGGTGACATGTTCGGTTCGATTACCGTGGAGCGTGCATGATGATCGATGCGCTGCAACAACTTCTGCAAGGCGTTTTTGGCTCGGTGTTCCCGCTGGTGTGGACGCTGCTCAAGATCGTCCTGATCATCGTGCCGCTGCTGCTCGGTGTCGCTTACCTTACGTTCTGGGAACGCAAGGTCATCGGCTGGATGCAGGTGCGTATCGGGCCGAACCGCGTCGGTCCCTGGGGTCTGATCCAGCCGATCGCCGACGGTGTGAAGCTGATGTTGAAGGAAATCGTCATTCCGACCGGCTCGGACAAGAGTGTTTTCCTGATCGCGCCGATGTTTGCCTTTGCCCCGGCGCTGGCCGCCTGGGCGGTGATCCCGTTCAACGACACGATGGTTCTGGCCAACGTCAATGCGAGCCTCCTCTACATCATGGCGATCACCTCGATCGGTGTGTACGGCATCATCCTGTCCGGCTGGGCATCCAATTCCAAGTACGCTTTCCTGGGCGGCATGCGTTCCGCCGCGCAGATGATCTCCTACGAAGTGGCGATGGGACTGGCACTGGTCGTCGTGCTGATGGTGTCGAACAGTCTGAATCTGGGCGACATCGTCAAGAGCCAGGGGCAGGGCATGTTTGCCGACAAGGGCCTCGGCTTCCTGTCGTGGAACTGGCTGCCGCTGTTGCCGATGTTCGCCGTCTATCTGATCTCCATCGTTGCCGAAACCAACCGCGCGCCGTTCGACATGGCCGAGGGTGAGTCAGAAATCGTCGGTTTCCACGTCGAGTATTCGGGGATGGCTTTCGCCGTCTTCTTCCTCGCCGAATACGCCAACATGATTCTGGTGTCGGCGCTGACTTCGCTGCTGTTCCTCGGTGGCTGGTTGTCGCCGGTGGGCTTCCTGCCGGACAGCATGTTCTGGCTGTTTGCAAAGATCACCGCTGTTTTGTTCTTCTTCCTGTGGATTCGCGCAACCTTCCCGCGCTACCGTTACGACCAGATCATGCGTCTCGGCTGGAAAGTATTCATCCCGCTGTGTCTGATCTGGCTGGTCGTCGTCGGTTGCTGGATGATGTCGCCGTTGAGCATCTGGAAGTGAGAGGCTAGTCATGGGTTCGATGAAGGAAATATTCAACAGTCTCTTCCTGCGGGAACTGTTCAAGGGTATGTCGGTGACCGGGCGCTACATGTTCGCGCGCAAGATCACCGTGCAATATCCGGAAGAGAAAACGCCACAGAGCTTCCGCTTCCGTGGCCTGCACGCGCTGCGCCGTTATCCGAATGGTGAGGAACGCTGCATCGCCTGCAAGCTTTGCGAAGCCGTCTGTCCGGCATTGGCGATTACCATCGAGTCGGATCAGCGCGACGACGGGAATGGACAAACATCCCGCCGTACGACGCGTTACGACATCGATCTGACCAAGTGCATCTTCTGCGGTTTCTGCGAAGAAGCCTGCCCGGTCGACGCCATCGTCGAAACGCGTATTTACGAGTACCACGGTGAAAAACGTGGCGACCTTTACTACACCAAGCCGATGCTGCTGGCCAACGGCGACCGCTACGAAGCGGAAATTGCCGAAGACCGCGCACTTGACGCGAAATACCGCTAAAAGGCCGACACGATGGATTTCAAGACCTTCGTTTTCTACTTTCTCTCCACGATTCTCGTGTTCGCCAGTTTGCGTGTGGTGACCTCACGCAATCCGGTGCATGCCGCGCTTTACCTTGTCCTCGCCTTTTTCAGCGCGAGTGGCGTCTGGATGCTGCTGCAGGCCGAGTTTCTCGCTATCTCGCTGGTGCTGATCTATGTCGGCGCAGTGATGGTGCTTTTCCTGTTCGTTGTGATGATGCTCGATATCAACATTGACCGGCTGCGCGAAGGCTTCTGGAGTTACCTGCCGCTCGGTGCAATCATTTCCTTGCTGATGGTCGCCGAAATGGGGCTGGTGCTGGGCGGTAATTATCTTGATCTGTTCGAGAGCGCAGTGCCGCAGACAGCGGCCGGCGACAGCAATGTGCAGGCGATTGGTCGCCTGATGTTCACCGAATATGTTTATCCGTTTGAACTGGCTTCGGTCATCCTGCTCGTCGGTATTGTCGCCGCCGTTGCGCTGACCCTGCGTGACAAGCGAAAGACTAAATCAGTCAGTCCGTCGCAGCAGGTGTTCGTCAAGGCGAAGGATCGCGTCCGCGTGCTGCAGATGCCGTCCGAGCCGCGTGAATAAGCCCACAGATTTAATACGCAAGAAATTTAAGAAATTCGAAGTGGCAGCGAAAACGCTGCCACATGCAGAAGGAACCAGGGAGGCACCTTGCTTACACTGTCCCACTTTTTGATCCTAGGCGCGATCCTGTTTGCGATCGGCGTCATGGGCATCTTCCTTAACCGGAAGAATCTGATCGTCCTCTTGATGTCGATCGAATTGATGCTGCTCGCGGTGAACATGAAC
>JBIKLY010000149.1:0-4375 GCA_044359525.1 Rhodocyclaceae bacterium
TGGCAGTCTGGATATGCTTTCGCGCTGTTTTCAAGACGAACCGCACCTTAAGGTTATCCGTAACGAAAAAAATCTGGGCTTTGCTGTCGCTTGCAATATTGGCAGCAGTAGCGCAACCGGTAAATTCCTCTTGTTTTTAAACCCTGACTGCACAATGGGGCATGATGCGGTTGCCGGTTTGTTGCGGGTCCTCGAATCTGACCCTTCAATAGGCATGGTCGGCGGCCTGTTGATCAACTGGGATGGAACCGAGCAAGGCGGTAGCCGCCGCGCTGTGCCCACTCCTTGGCGATCTTTTGTGCGCGCTTTTGGCCTGTATCGGTTTGCTGATCGCTGGCCTCGTTTGTTTTTTGACTTCCATCTTCACAGGCAGCCTTTACCCGTTGCGCCTATTGAGGTCGAAGCGATTTCTGGTGCGTGCATGATGGTCAAGCGAGAAGCTGTGCTTGATGTTGGCCTTTGGGATCAAGGGTATTTTTTGCACTGTGAAGATCTCGATTGGTGCATGCGCCTGCGACAAAAGCAATGGAAAATTCTGTTTGTCCCGACGGTGCGAATCTCTCATGCTTTGGGCGCATGCAGCAGAAATCGCCAAATTTTTGTTGAGTGGCACAAACACAAGGGGATGATGCGGTTTTATCGAAAATTTTTTCGGCATCAATACCCTGTGGGCTTGATGGGCTTGGTGGCCATAGGCGTTTGGCTCCGCTTTGCTTTGGTAGTCAGCTATTCCTCTGCGCGCCGGATAGGTAGGGCGCTGGGATTGGTTCGTGACTAAACAAAGCATTGGCCTGCTTGGGGCAAACAGCTTAGTTGGCGAATGCTTGTTGCCGTTGTTGATTGAGCGCGACATTCAGGTTTATGCATTTTCCAGAAAACCACATGAATCAAGCGCAGATGGCGTTATTTGGCAGGACGTTTCAGCACCGGTTTCTATAGGCACGGGCCAGCTGGTGACTTGGCTGTGCGCCGCACCAATCTGGGTGTTGCCGAACTATTTTCCGTTAATGGAGGAATCGGGCGTCCGGCGGATTGTGGCGCTCTCTTCAACCAGCCTATTTACCAAGGACGATTCCTCTGATCCGGAAGAGCGCGCTGTTGCGCTCAAGCTTGCCGATGCCGAGGCGCGCATTCAAACATGGGCGGAGCGATGTGGGGTGGCGTGGATTGTTCTGCGCCCGACATTAATTTATGGTTGCGGAAAAGACAAAAACATTGCCGAGATTGCCAGATTCATCCATCGGTTTGGCTTTTTTCCTCTGTTTGGCAAGGCGCTTGGTCTGCGCCAGCCGATCCATGCAAGGGATATTGCAGGCGTATGTGTCATGGCTTTGCAGATGCCTGGTGTGAAAAATTGTGCTTACAACATTTCCGGCGGTGAGACGCTTCCATATCGCGAGATGATTTTCAGAGTTTTTGAAGCACTTGGGCGTCCGTGCCGTATGTTGCCGGTCCCGTTATGGGCTTTTCGTGTTGCCATTAAACTGCTGCATTGCCTGCCACGTAGCAGGCATTGGTCAACGGCGATGGCTGAACGAATGAATCGCGATTTGGTGTTTGACCATTCGGATGCTGCCAATGATCTGGATTTTTCACCCCGGTTATTTCAGCTTACCTCGGAAGACTTACCAATTTGAGCAGGCCAAAATGAACGAAACAAACAGATCCTCAATCGTTTGGCATGACGGACAAGTCAGTCAAACAGAGCGGCAGAAATTGCTAGGTCAGCAACCAGTAACGATCTGGTTGACCGGGTTAAGCGCTTCGGGGAAGTCTACCCTAGCCTTCGCTCTGGAGAGAGCATTGATCGATCAAGGCCGCGCTTGCTATGTCCTGGATGGCGACAACGTACGCCACGGGTTGAGCAGGAATCTGGGATTTTCTCACGAAGACCGCACCGAAAACATCCGCCGGATTGCCGAGGTAGCGCGCTTGATGAATGATGCCGGCTTGATTGTGATTACGGCGTTTATTTCACCCTATCGTGCTGATCGTGCAATGGCACGAGAAATCATTGGAACGCATAATTTTCACGAAGTGCATGTGAGCACCCCGCTTGCCGTATGCGAATTGCGTGATCCGAAAGGGTTTTATAGCAAGGCGCGCGAGGGAAAACTTGCCGATTTCACCGGCATTTCCTCTCCTTATGAGGCGCCAGAAGCATCAGAGCTATTGATCGATATGGCAGAAACTCCGCTGGATCAAGCCGTCTTGAGGCTGGCATCCTTGGTCGAGCCGAAGCCGGCGACTTTCTGATCTAGTCGTTATCCATCCAAGGGTAACGTAAAAACATGAGCCGCCATGGCTGTAAAACGCCCCCCAATTTATCGTTGCCGACCAGAACGATTCAGGCGAATTGCTCGACCGCTGCCCGATAATGACGCATGGCTTCACCAGACCGCTCGGTCTGCTCGAAGAGATGCGCCAGTTCAAGCCGTACCTCGCGCTGATCGGCCAGTGACAGCGAAGCCTCAAGATAGCTCTGTGCTTTGCCCCACAAACGTTGCGCCAGGCACAAACGGCCCAGCGCAAGTAGCAATTGTGCATCGCCAGGGTGCTGACTCAACCATCTGTCGGCACGGGCGATACGTGCCGTCAGATTCCCGCCTGCACTGCGACCGTAAAGACGAATCAATGCCGAGTCCCATTCCGCATCGAGCTGCGTTTCGATAAGTGCTTGCGCCTCATCGTGCGCACCCGACTCGATCAGCGCCTCGGCAAAAACACGCGCCACACGTGAACTGCGCTCCCTGGCCGGCACCTGGCGCAAATAAGCCCGTAACTGGCCAGCATCGGCCCGATGCTGACGAATATTTTCCTCATGCGCCTTGAATTTGATCTCCTGCGCCAACTCAGGCAGCAAGCCATCGCGTTTCTCAAGCAAACGGGCGATGCGCAGCACCTCGTCCCAATTGCCACAACCCTGCTGTGCTCTCAGCTCAAGACGAAGTGCCGCAATATGCCGCCCGGCAATCTTCTGCAAGCGCTGCAGCACATCGACCGCATCATGGAAACGCCGTGCATCAAGAAACATCTCGGCTTCCAGCATCAGGCGCGCAGACTGCAGCTGCGGATCGTCATTGCTGGCGAGATCAAGCCAGGCTTCCTGCTTGTAGGGCTCTCGCAGGCGCTGCGCCGCGCGTGCCGCAACCAGCGCCGCCAGACCCGGCGACTGACCCGCTGCATGCGCCTCGCCAGCCTTCTTCAAAGCCTGGCTATAGCGACCTTCGAAAAGCAGGCGCATGGCGTCATGAAAAACACCCGCCGCCTTGTCACGGCGACGACGCTCACGGAATTCACGCACCCGGTTTGGCAATGAAAGCGTCAGCGAAATACCGCGCAACAGGGCGTAGAGCACGACAAAACTGCACACGACCAGCAGCATTGCCAGATTGAGTGAAATCTCGGCACGATAAGGAGGGAAAACCAGTAGCACATAACCCTCATTGAAACGTGCGGCCAGCGAGATGCCGACAGCCAGCGCAGAAAGGGTCAGCAGCCAGAGCAGGCCCCTCACTTTTGCTCCTTGCCGAGCTTGAACGTCTTGATTGCCGACAGGCTCTCGTTGAGTGTCGGCAGTTCGATATTGATCTCGGTCGCTGCCAGCTGTTTGAGCGCGCCCTGGGCGGTCTGCAGCGATTTGTCACGGGCGTCGAAATAGCGGTCAATCCACGACTGGGCTTGCTTCAGTTCATTGCGGAAGGTCAATTGATCACGCGCCAGCAGCGCCAGACGGGCATTGAGCAAACGCAGTTTCAGATTTTCCCGGAGAAAGAAAGCCTGGCCCGGCGCCAACAACGCCGGCTCATCACGGTCGAAACGCTGAATGCGCACAAGACTGCGCATTTCCCCCCAGAACTCGGCGCCCATCCGTAGCCAGAAATCCAGACTGGCGGCAGAGACTGCCGGTGAAGCCGCATCGTCAGTCGCCTTTGGCTTGCCTTCGGCCCTTGGGCGGGCATCAATCGCCAAAGGCAGATTGTCAATCGCCGCGATGACGTTTTCAAGACGCAGATTCATTCCGGGCATATCAATCTGCGGCAAGGCCCGCAAGCGATCCAGATCGCGCCCAAGCACTTTACGCAAACTGATGAATTGCGGGCGATTGCTGCCTGCCAGCCGGGCATCGGCGGCCTGCAACGCGAGTACCGCACCTTGCACGTTGCCGGCAAGCTGCAATTGCTGCGCCGCCAGAATCACGCTCTGCTCGATTTCGGCGAGCGCCCATTCGTCCCGGTTGCGCGCCAGATCCTGATAGAGCCTCTCCAGCGTCGCTTGCTGACTGCGCGACTCGGCAACCCGCTCCTCCAGCACGGCGAGTTTTCCCTGCACCGCCGCAACCTGCTCTTGCGCCTGCCTGGCCAGCACGCGACTC
>JBIKLY010000150.1:0-4360 GCA_044359525.1 Rhodocyclaceae bacterium
CAAAGTACTCACCCTTGACCGGGGCAAGCCATTTGCCGCCGATGAAGTTGTTGTATTGGGCTTTGTATTGAATCTTGGCGCCGGCTTCGCCGGGGGCTGCGTAAATCATGTGGTGTCTCCTGAATAAAAAGAGGTAGGGTTTTTGTCGCACTATTGTTGCCGTACCGACCAGCACGCCCGGTGGTGGGCGCCGCCGCTGCTCTAGGGAATGACGATTGAATGCCGTCACCGCCCCTCCGCTCTTCACCGCAACGGTCGTGCCAGCTGCATGTGGGTTGCGAAATGTCACCGATGAGGGCAAAAAACAGTGGCTTTTTTTGCTCGGGTGCGACGCAAATAAATAGAAGCGACTGCTTGAAATAAGCGGAGAAGGGCGCGTTGGCGAAAGTTTGTTAGACTTTCGCCATGAGTATCAAATTGAACTACAGCTTTTTCTCTGCAACTTCGCCGGGTATGCCAGACGGCGAAACGCAGATGCAAAACCCATTGTTCGAAGCGCTTGCCGCAATCCGCGATCAGGGGTCGATCGGCAAGGCGGCGAGCGTCCTGGGATTTTCCTATCGCTACTTGTGGGGCTTCCTGAAAAAGCAGGAAGCGATTCTCGGTCAGCCCTTGTTGGCCAGCACCCAGGGGCAGGCTGCGCGTCTCTCCCTGTTCGGCGAACGCCTGTTGTGGGCCGAGAAAAGAATGCTCGCCCGTTTTTTGCCCGAAGCCGAGAGCCTGGCCGCCAAACTCGACCGCGAGCTACTGCTGGCCGTCGAGCCCGACCTCTTGCTACTGCCGGTATTCGCCAGTCACGATCTGCTGTTTCCTGCCTTGCGCGACCAGTTGCATTGCCATTCGCGTGTCCTGCTCGATATTGGCTATGTCGGCAGTTTGCGGGCGCTGGAGAGGCTTAACGACGGCGCTTGTCTGCTTGCCGGAATCCACTTGCCGCTTGCCAATGAGCACCTGTGCGGACGCGGCTCTGTCATCCACCAGGCACTCGGCCGTGAGTTGCGGTTGTCCGATCATAAGATGATTCGTTTTGCGGTGCGCGAGCAGGGTCTGATGTTCGCTCCGGGTAACCCGTTGGGATTACTCGGTTTGCCTGATCTTGCGCGTGACGGAGTGGTTTTTGTCAATCGCTCCGCGGGTTCGGGAACACGGCTGTTGCTTGATGAATTACTCCTGCTGGCGGGCGTTGCACCGCGCAGCATTGCTGGTTACGCCGTCGAGGAGCCGACCCATCTCTCGGTTGCGGCCAGCGTCGCGGCTGGCAACGCCAGCTGCGGCTTCGGTCTGCGCGCTGCGGCCGAGCGCTTCGGCCTGGGTTTCATGGCGCTGGTCAGCGAACAGTATTTCCTCGTCTGCCGCAAAGAATCGCTGGACAGCGCGGCGATGCAGGCGGTACTCGCTGCCCTGCGCAGTGATTCCTTTCGCGAATTGGCCGCCGTCGTTCCCGGCTACAACGCTGCTGGCTCGGGAGAAATCGTTTCGCTGCGGCGGACACTGCCCTGGTACAAGTAGCGCCTGGCCACCCCTGTCTCAGCGCCTGGCGTTGGGGAAAAACAGTTGCTGCCCGCCAATTTTGTAGTCGGCAATCGCTTGCTGGCCTTCGGCCGAAAGCACCCAGTCGACGAACTGCTGGCCGAGTTCCTTCTTCACGTGCGCATGCTTTGCCGGGTTGACCAGCATGACGCCGTACTGGTTGAAGAGGCGCTGGTCGCCTTCGACGACGATCGTCAGTTCGGCCCGGTTCTTGAACGACAGCCAGGTGCCGCGATCCGCCAGGATGTAGGCGTCCATCGACGCTGCGGTATTCAGCGCCGGCCCCATGCCCGAGCCGGTATCGCGGTACCACGGGCCCTTCTGCTTGTCGGGGTCGATGCCGGCAGCCTTCCAGTAACGCAGTTCGGCGGCGTGCGTGCCGCTCTTGTCGCCGCGCGAGACGAAAGGCGCTTTCGCCGCCTCGATCTTCTTCAGCGCGTCGAGAATCTCCCGGCTGCCGGCGACCCCCGCCGGATCGGCTTTCGGGCCGATCAGGACGAAGTCGTTGTACATCACTTCCTTGCGTTCGAGAGCGAAGCCGTCGGCGACAAACTTCTCCTCGGCGGCCTTGTCGTGCACGAAAACGACGTCGGCGTCGCCGCGGCGCCCCATGTCGAGTGCCTGACCGGTGCCGAGGGCGACGACGCGGACCTTGATGCCGGTCTTCTTTTCGAAGATCGGCAGCAGGTGCGCAAACAGTCCGGACTGCTCGGTCGAGGTGGTCGACGACAGCACGATGAATTTATCCTCCGCCAGCAGCGGTGTCGCGGCCAGCGAAAGCGCGGTAGCGATGGCGGTGAGGAGGGCTCTGCGCAGGGGATTCAAGGGAGTTCTCCTTTCATGAATGAAGCCGCCTCGGGTGAGCGCGGCGCGGTAAAAAAAACGCTGGCTGGCGTGTATTCGACCACCCGACCGTGATGCAGAAAAATGATCTCGTCGGCCAGGCGGCGGGCCTGACCAAGGTTGTGCGTGCTCATGACGATCTTGCAGCCGCTGGCGGCGATCTCGCCGATCACGCGCTCGACTTCCTGCGTTGCGCCGGGGTCGAGGCTGGCGCTTGGTTCGTCGAGAAAAAGTATCTGCGGCCGGAGCGCCCAGGCGCGGGCCAGCGCGAGGCGCTGCTGCTCGCCGCCGGACAGCACCCGCGCCGGCCGCCCGGCGATGTGCGCCAGGCCGACCTTGTCCAGGGCGTCGGCGGCACGGGCCAGTCGCTCCTCCTTGCCGACCCCGGCCAGCTTCAGGCCGTAGGCGACGTTGGCGATCGCCGTTGTGCGCAGCATCACCGGCCGCTGGAAAACCATCGCCTGCGCGGCCGCCCGTTCGGCCCGGCCGCACCAGCGGATGTCGCCCGAGGTCGGCGTCAGCAGGCCGTGCATCAGGCGCATCAGCACGCTTTTGCCAGCGCCGTTGGCGCCGAGAATGATGGTGCGCACGCGGCTGTCGATGGCCAGCGAGACACGTTCGATGATGCGCTGCCCGCCGCTGACGAAGCAGACTTCGTTCAGTTCGAGCGGGAAGACGCTACGTTCGGCGCGCATCAGCCGTAACGCCGGACAGCCCACTGCCGCGTCAGATGGGCCGCAGTATTGATTATCAGGATCAGGGCGATCAGCACGAGGCCCAGGGCGAGCGCCAGCGGCAGATCGCCCTTGCTGGTTTCGAGAGCGATGGTTGTCGTCATCACCCGGGTCACGCCGTCGATGTTGCCACCGACAATCATCACCGCGCCGACCTCCGCCGCCGCCCGGCCGAAGCCGGCGAGCAGCGCGGTGAACAGCGAGAAGCGGGTGTCCCAGAGTAGTGAGAGCGAGGCCCGCCAGGGGCCGGCGCCGAGCGACCGCAGCTGCTCGTGATACTCGCTCCACGCATCGGCAACAATCTGGCGGGCAAGGGCGGCGATGATCGGCGTAATCAGGATGGTCTGCGCAGCGATCATCGCCGCCGGCGTGAACAACAGGCCAAACGGCCCGAGCGGGCCGGCGCGCGAGAGCAGCAGATAGACCAGCAGGCCGACCACCACCGGCGGCAGGCCCATGAAACCGTTTATGATGATGATCATCGCCTGGCGCCCCGGAAAGCGCCCGACCGCCAGCAAGGCGCCGAGCGGCAGGCCGAACAGTGCGGCGAGGCCGACGGCGGACAGACTGACGCGCAGGCTGAGCACGACGATCTCGGCGAGCTTGCCGTCGCCAGCAGTGATCAGTCCGGTGGCGGCCTGGAGACTATCGACGAGTGCGCTCAACGGAGTGTGTTTTGTGGGTGGTGGCGGTTAGTCGTCGACGCCGACCATCACGCTGTCGGCTTTGACAACGGCATAGGCGGTACCGCCCTCCTTGAGGCCGAGATCGTGCACCGAGCTGGTCGTCACCTGTGCGGTGATGCTGACGCCGGGAGCGAGCTCAATAAGTACCTCCGAGTTGATCGCGCCGTGCGTGATTGATCGGATCTTGCCTTTTAGCTGGTTGCGGGCGCTAAGCTTCATTTTGAAATCTCCATGGTGATCGTTTGTTGCAAGCCAAAAGCATTTTTACAACCATCGCCAAGTTGCGTATTTACAGTCTAGCGCAGACGATGAGCAGCGCTGAATAACAAAAAATTCACTTCGGCAATTGCGTGCAAAACTTCACCGGAGACGTTTGTGCTTGCCGCTGTTGCAGATCGCTTCACTGCTTCAATATTGAACAGGGTTCTTTAAACTGTTCCGGTCAGCAGTAACTCTGCCCACTCGGCGTCGTCGAACAGCCGTGATCGTGTGTGAAATGCTTTTCCTTCCGGGCCTTCCAGCGAAAATGTTCCACCGTGCCCATCGATCACATCAATGATCAACTGT
>JBIKLY010000151.1:0-4333 GCA_044359525.1 Rhodocyclaceae bacterium
TCATGCCGATCTGACGAGCGCGCTGATGATCGACTGGGGGTTCCCGGCGATCCTGACCGAGCCGGTGTGCTTCCATGAGCAACTCAGTGCCGCCAGCTTTGCCGCCGGATCACGTTCCGAGCGTCTGCTATTCACGCTGGTGCTCGCCTCGCAAATTGCCGATGTCTGCATGGCGGCCAAGCCCATGCGACGCGCCATGATGGCTGAACTGTTCCTGCTCGGCGGCAAGCTTTCGATCGGGGCTGAGGATCTGCTGACGCTGTGCGACGGCATCGTCGTCGAATGGACAGACTGGTGCCGGTTGCTGGAAGTGCCGTCGGAAAAGTTACCGCCGTTTGCCGAGTTGATGAACGCACCGCAGGCACCATTTCTGGAACAGGCTGACGGGTTGTCCAGGGTCACGGCAGCGGGCGGCTTTCACGTTCTGGTGGTTGATGACGACCGCAGCATCCGCCTGATCCTCAAAAGCTTGCTGACCAAGGCGGGGTATACGTTCAGCGAAGCGGCGAGCGGTCGCCAGGGGCTGGAACTGGCGCACACCGAACTCCCGGACATCATGATTGTTGATTGGATGATGCCGGAAATGGACGGCATCGAACTGATCCGCACGCTGCGCCAGACGGAGAGCGGGCGCGCCATCTATATTCTGCTGTTGACGGGGCTGGATCAGGAAGAGCGGCTGGTCGAAGCCTTTGCCGCAGGCGCCGACGATTTTTTGTCGAAACCGTTGAAGTCGAATATCCTCACCGCGCGGCTGATCGCCGGCCAGCGCGTGGTGGCCCTGCAAAGAGAAATGAAGCGGGATCTGAACAATCTGCAAAGCTTCGCCACCGAGTTCGCCAACCTCAATCAGCGCCTGCAGGAGGGCTACCAGAAGGATCTGGTGAACCAGAAGCGCATGGAACTGGCCTTGGATGGTGGCAATCTTGGCATGTGGGATTTGCACATTCCCAGTCGGGAGGTGGTATTCAGCGAGCGCGGCTGCGCATTGCTCGGCTACCGCCCGGACGAAATCAAGCCGGATGTCGACAGTTGGCGCCCACTGGCCCACCCGGATGACTGGGCTGCCATGAAGGCTGCGCTGCAAGCTCACGTGAAAGGCGAGACCCCTTCCTACGAGTGCGAACACCGGATTCGGCACAAGGATGGTCACTTGGTCTGGATACTCGACCGGGGGCGGGTCGTTGAGCGGGACGAGAAGGGCATGGCTGTGCGAGTCGTCGGAACGCACATGGACATCAGTGAGCGCAAGCGGACGGAAGCGGAGCTGACCCAACACCGTCACCACCTCGAAACGCTCGTCTCAGCCCGTACCTCAGAACTTGCACAAGCCCGTGACGATGCCGAAGCCGCCAACCGGGCCAAGAGCATCTTCCTGGCCAATATGAGTCATGAGCTGCGCACACCGATGAACGGCGTCATGGGCATGACTGATCTGGCGCTGCATCGTGCCACCGACCCCAAACAGATCGACTGGCTCAAGAAAAGCCAGATCGCTGCGAAACGTCTGCTCTCGGTCATCAATGACATTCTCGACATTTCCCAGATCGAATCCGAGCGCCTGGTTCTGGAGGAGAAGAATCTCGTGCTCGCAGAAATCATTGATGATGCGCTGCACATGCAGGACGAACCAGCCCGGGCCAAAGGGCTGAGCCTGTCGCGGGACATCGATCCGGACCTGCCCGATCTGCTGTACGGCGATGCCATGCGTCTGCGTCAAATAGTGCTCAACTTCACCGGCAACGCCATCAAGTTCTCCGAGCGCGGCCAGATCACCGTGCGTGTCAGCGTTGCAGAGGAAGACAGCCTTAGCGTGCTGCTGCGCATCGAGGTCAGCGATCAGGGCATCGGCATCAGCCCCGAACAGCAGGCCCGGCTGTTCCACGCCTTCACTCAGGCCGACGGATCTTCTTCCCGAAAGTATGGCGGTAACGGCCTGGGTCTGATCATCTCCAGGCGGCTGGCCAATCTGATGGGCGGCGATGTTGGCGTGATTAGCGAACTCGGCGTTGGCAGCACTTTCTGGGTGACGGTACGGCTGAGGCGTGCGGTGGAAGGCCAGGCAGCCGAAACGCCGTCCGTCAATGCGGCAGATGCCACAGAGCCGTTTGTCACGCCACGTGAGGTGTTGGCGCGGGATTTCCGTGGAACCCGTGTGTTGGTGGTCGAAGATGATCCGATGAATCAGGAAGTGGCCGGGTGCTTGCTGGAGGCTGTTGGTCTGGTGCCGGTAGTGGCGAATAACGGGCAAGAAGCGCTGGAACTGGTGCGTGCTGGCAGCTATGCGCTGATTCTGATGGATATGCAGATGCCGGTCATGAACGGCATCGAAGCAACCCGTGCCATTCGCCAGTTGCCCGGCATGTCTGCCATCCCGATTCTGGCGATGACCGCCAGCGCCTTTGGCGAAGATCGTGATATCTGCCTTGCAGCGGGCATGGATGATCATATCGGCAAGCCGGTGGACCCAGACCTACTTTATGAGACGTTGTTGCGCTGGCTGAAAAAATCGGCAAATACGGCGGCTCGATGATTGCCGGGGTGACCTCGTGACAAAACAGTTTCTCCCCATTCACGCGCTACGCAAGATTATGGCTTGTCCCAAGACGAAGGCACGGCTGACCCGCAGGTCAGCCGATAGAACGTTAGCTATATTTCGGTTTGCTCGGAAATCTCCAGCGCATCGTCAACTTCAATCCCCAGATAACGCACGGTACTTTCCAGCTTGCTGTGCCCGAGCAACAGTTGCACGGCCCGCAAATTCTTGGTTCGCCGGTAGATCAAGGTTGCTTTGGTCCGGCGCATCGTATGCGTACCATAGACGGTGGAATCGAGACCGATCGCGGCGACCCACCGATGCACAATCCGGGCGTATTGCCGGGTTGAGATATGCGGAGAGTTTTGGAGGCGACTCGGGAACAGATACTGTTCCGATTTCAGATTTGCCTTGGCAATCCATGCGGCGACCGCGTTTCTCGTTTCTTCCGTCAGCTCAAATTGCACCGGCCGTTGCGTCTTCCGTTGTACGACCATCGCGCGAGTCATCATCTGGTTGCCGTGAGTGACGTCTCGAACCCGAAGGTTGACCAGATCGCACCCTCGTAGCTTGCTGTCGATGGCCAGATTAAACATCGCCAGGTCACGGATATGTTTGCCGAGTCGCAGGTCAATACGGATGGCCCAGATGTCCTTCAGTTTCAGCGGTGGCTTCTGCCCGATCAGCTTGCCTTTGTTCCACGGCTCGCGGGTTTGAGTGTTTTCCATTTCAGACTCCTTTTCGATTGAACGGAATCTGATTCTGCGGAAATTTATCGAGACGTTAGACAAATAGCCGGTCTTGCAAACATTCGCTTATAAGCTAAAATATAGCCATGCACGAAATTATCCATTACCTCGACGAGAACGAGAACGATCTCTATCAGGATTGGCTTGATGGTCTGCGTGACCGCATAGCGAAGATTGCTGTCATCAAGCGTGTTGCTCGCGTTGAGGTTGGTTTGTTCGGGGATTGCAAGTTTTTGCGAGACGGTATCTGCGAGTTGCGAATTGATGTCGGCGCCGGGTATCGCGTCTATTACGCGCAGGTTGGCAATCAAGTGATATTGCTCACCAGTGGTGGCGACAAGAAGTCGCAGAGCAAGGATATTGACCGAGCAGTTGGATTTTTGAGAGATTGGGAGAAGCGAAATGGCTAAAGCACACCGGACTCACGATGAAGCAACGGTTGAAATGTTCCGCCGCGACCCGGATCTTGCGGCTGAGTATCTGAACTCCGTACTGGTCGATGGCGACGAAACCGACCTAATGCTGGCGCTACGCAGTCTCAGCAAGGCGTTTGGCGGCGTGCAGGAGATAGCGCGCCATGCAGAAGTAAATGCCCATACGCTCTATCGCACGCTGTCGGAACAGGGAAATCCTGAACTGAAAACGCTTTCTGCAATTCTCAAGGCGATGGGAATGCGACTGGCTGTACAGCCGATTCATCAGGCGCATGTCTAAGCCGGTGCGAGGCTGGAATATATAACTGGAATAACGAAGGGCCGCTTACGTAATTTTGGCGCTCGGCTTGAATGACCGCTGTTCAAAACCTCGAATGACGGCAAAGGGCACAGAGTGTGAGTTGCGGAGTTCGATAAGCTGCCGCTCGGATTTGTCTCGCCAGAGATTTTGCTCGTGAATTGACGGACGGCAGCAATGCGCATTGTTGCTGCCGTTAAAGCAGCACGCGTCCAATGACCGCTCAGGCCGAGAGGCGGGAATTGACTATCCGGCAGGTTTCAAGAACAGGACCCGACACTGGGTATGCCGTTGTCAGCAGGCAGCAATCAGTCTG
>JBIKLY010000082.1:0-15497 GCA_044359525.1 Rhodocyclaceae bacterium
TGAATCCGATGGATCTGAAGCGCGGTATCGACAAGGCTGTGGTCGCCACGCTCGACGAGCTGAAGAAGCTGTCGAAGCCGTGCTCGACGAACAAGGAAATCGCCCAGGTCGGTTCGATCTCCGCCAACTCCGACGCTGCAATCGGCGAGATCATCGCCAAGGCGATGGACAAGGTCGGCAAGGAAGGCGTCATTACCGTTGAAGATGGCAAGTCGCTCGACAACGAACTCGACGTCGTTGAAGGTATGCAGTTCGACCGCGGTTACCTGTCGCCTTACTTCATCAACAATCCGGAAAAGCAGAGCGCGATGCTGGACAATCCGTTTGTTCTGATCGTCGACAAGAAGATCTCGAACATCCGTGATCTGCTGCCCGTGCTTGAGCAGGTTGCCAAGGCCGGCCGTCCGCTGCTGATCGTTGCTGAAGATGTCGATGGCGAAGCGCTGGCCACCCTCGTCGTCAACAATATCCGCGGCATCCTGAAGACCTGTGCCGTCAAGGCGCCGGGCTTTGGTGATCGTCGCAAGGCCATGCTCGAAGACATCGCCATCCTGACCGGTGGCCAGGTGATCGCTGAAGAAGTCGGTCTGACCCTCGAAAAGGCTACCCTGGAAGAACTCGGCCAGGCCAAGCGCATCGAAATCGGCAAAGAAAATACGACGATCATCGACGGCGCCGGCGTTGCTGCCAACATCGAAGCACGCGTCAAGCAGATCCGTGCCCAGATTGAAACCTCGACCAGCGATTACGACAGCGAGAAGCTGCAGGAACGCGTTGCCAAGCTGGCCGGCGGCGTTGCGCTGATCAAAGTCGGTGCAGCCACCGAAGTCGAAATGAAAGAGAAGAAAGCGCGTGTTGAAGACGCTCTGCATGCAACCCGTGCAGCCGTTGAAGAGGGCATCGTCCCCGGCGGCGGTGTTGCGCTGTTGCGTGCCCGTGTTGCGCTGGCTTCGCTCAAGGGTGACAACCACGACCAGGACGCCGGTATCAAGATCGTCCTGCGCGCGATGGAGCAGCCGCTGCGTGAAATCGTTGCCAACGCCGGTGAAGAGCCTTCCGTTGTCGTCAATGCCGTGGTCAATGGCAGTGGTAACTACGGCTACAACGCCGCCACCGGCCAGTACGGCGACATGGTTGAAATGGGCGTGCTCGATCCGACCAAGGTGACGCGTACGGCACTGCAGAACGCTGCTTCGATCGCCGGTCTGATGCTGACCACCGACTGCATGATCGCTGAGCTGGCTGAAGACAAGCCGGCTGGCGGCGGCATGGGTGATATGGGTGGCATGGGCGGTATGGGTGGTATGGGCGGTATGGGAATGTAATTGCCGGGCAGGCGGATTGCCTGCCTGAGCTTTCCAGCTCATGAAAAACCCCGCGCGGCTTGGCTGTGCGGGGTTTTTTTTTGGCCGGCCGCTTCTCGTGCAAGTTGATGAAGGCGCTTGTGGTGCCAGCCGTCGATTGTATGCTGCGTTGCAAAAACGGAAAGGCGCCGATTTTGTTACACTCGGCATGAGGCAAGGCGACTGGTGTGCCAGCGTAAAGCGGCTGCGCAGCGGATGTCGGAGGGGCGGTAGTGCGGGACTTGAAAAAAGTGGCGAGGAGTGCCCGGTGCAGGATCGGGCACTCCCCGAGTTCCGGCCGAAGCCAAAACTCCTGAGACCATAAAGGAGAACAGCGTGCGTAGGATAAAACCAGCAGCTTACAAAAAGCTTACGTACGCCAACGATTGAACGGAGTCCATGCGAATTCTCCTTGCTGAAGATGATCAGATCATCGCCGATGCCCTAGGCCGCTCCTTGCGCCACACCGGCTATGCCGTTGATTGCGCCTATAACGGCCTCGATGCCGACACGGCACTGCTCACCAATTCATACGATCTCGTCATACTTGATCTTGGTTTGCCGAAGCTGTCCGGGCTTGATGTCTTGCGCCGCTTGCGGGGACGCAGTTCCAAGGTGCCGGTGCTGATTCTGACCGCGCTGGATGGTATCAGCGACCGCGTCAAAGGGCTTGATCTCGGTGCTGACGATTACATGGCAAAGCCGTTCGAGCTGCCCGAGCTGGAAGCGCGTGTGCGAGCGCTCACCCGTCGCTCGTCGGGCACGACACCGATCATTCAATGTGGCTTGCTGGTCTTCGACCAGGCCGACCGGACAGCGCAGATCGAAGGCGCGATTCTGGATCTTTCGGCGCGCGAGCTCGGTTTGCTCGAAGTCCTTCTATCGCGTGTCGGGCGGCTGGTGAGCAAGGATCAGCTGGTTGATCATCTCTGTGGCTGGGGCGAAGAAGTGAGCCACAATGCCATTGAGGTTTACGTGCATCGTTTGCGTAAAAAAATCGAATCAGGCGGTGTGCGCATCATCACGGTTCGCGGCCTTGGATACTGCCTTGAAAAGCCTGCGGAAGAACGCAAGCGCTGAAGGTCAGCGCTCGCTGTTTGGCGAGATACTGGACTGGATGCTGGCGCCACTGCTTTTTGTCTGGCCGATCAGCATCGCAGTCACCCATTTTTTTGCCAACAACGTTGCCGGCTTCCCTTACGACCAGGCGTTACGCGAGCATGTAACCGCGATCTCCCGTCAGATCAGGTTTGTTGACGGGCGTCCGCAAGTCGCTATTGCTGGCCCGATACGTATGCTCTTGCGCTCCGACGAAATCGACAGCATGTATTTTCATGTGCTTGGCCCGGCGGGCAAGCTGCTCGCCGGTGACAAGGAATTGCCGGTGCCGGCTTCCGAGGCGATGGGCGAACGTGATGAGCCTGGCGAGCTTTATTTTCGTGATGCCGACTACAACGGGCAGGATCTGCGGCTGGCCTATATGTACATGGCCGAGCCGAATATGCCGCGTGATCGATGGTTGTTGATTGAAGTTGGAGAGACGCTGGAAAAGCGTGCGCAGTTGTCCAACAAGATCATTGCCAGCGTCATTCTTCCGCAGTTCGTGATTATTCCTTTAGCCGTCATCCTGGTCTGGTTTGGCTTGTCGCAAGGCCTGCGCCCACTAACCCGTTTGCGGCGACGAATCGAAGCGCGTCGAGAGGCTGATTTGTCACCGATTGCATTGCGTCGCGTCCCCGAAGAACTGCGCCCGCTGACCGAAGCGTTCAACTCGATGCTTGCCCGGATGCAGCGTAACGTAGAAGCGCAGCGTCGCTTTGTCGCTGATGCGGCGCATCAGATGCGTACGCCGCTGACCGGGCTGAAAACCCAGGCACAGGTGGCCATGCGCGAGACCGATCCGGACGAATTGCGCCACGCCTTGCGGCAGATATCGATCGGCGTTGACCGCGCTTCGCATCTGGTCAATCAGCTGCTGGCGCTGGCGCGTGCCGAAGCGAGCGAAAATTCTCAACAGGCGCTTACCGCACTTGATCTCGATCAGCTGCTACACGAAATCGTCGAAACCTGGGTTGTCCGGGCACTCGATCGAAAGATCGACCTGGGCTATGAGCCGGCCGGCGAGGTAAGCATCTCCGGAAATGCTTTTTTGCTGCGTGAGATGATCAACAACCTGATCGACAACGCCCTGCGCTACACGCCGGATGGTGGCCGGGTGACCTGTCGTGTCGTCGCGCAAGGTGATTTTGCCCTGCTGGAAATCGAGGATAGCGGGATCGGAATTTCCGATCAGGAAGCGCTGCTCGTCTTTGATCGTTTTTACCGCGTTGATGGCACCGGCACGGAGGGTAGCGGACTTGGTCTGGCGATTGTGCGCGAAATTGCCGAGTTGCATCAGGCGGCTGCCAGTCTACGCCCCAATATGCGCGAATCAGCTGGTGTCGAGGCTCACGGTTCGATTGCCCGTGTGGTGTTTCCCCGCTATCACGAGCCGCCAGTAGCGCCCGGGTATGTCGCACCAGTGCAGACGGGTTTTGCCTGATTGCCGGGGTTGCTATGCCGGAATTGCTGCTTTGTTTTTGACGAAGGAGCACCGACTCGCTATAATGCCGCCTTCGTTGGCCAGTTAGCTCAGTTGGTAGAGCAGCGGATTGAAAATCCGCGTGTCCGTGGTTCGATTCCGCGACTGGCCACCAGAATACAAGCGGCCTCCAGCAATGGAGGCCGTTTTCATTTCAGGCGTGATGAATACGTGACCGTATTCGGTGCCTATTCGCACCCGTTAGGCCGTTTCATCCCCTTGGTTCTGTTGCCTGTAGAGGCGCAAATAGCGTTCGTCGGACTGCTTGAGGCGCTCTGCTGCAAGCCGGAAAAATATTTTCAGCATTTTTGACTGGAGTCCCGGCGAGGCGCTGTGCAGTTTGGCGTAAGGCCATTTGCCGATCGTCCCGTCGGTCGCGGCGACCACCGTTGCGGCGCGCGGAGAGGGCGTTTCTTCGGCAAAGGCCAGTTCGCCAAACAGTGTTCCAGGGTCAAGCAGGGCGATCAGCTTCCCTTGTTGCAATACGCGCGCTTCGCCTTTGAGCAGCAGGTAGCACGAGCGGGCGTTGCCGCCCTCGCGCATGAATACTGTTTTGTCAGGGACTTTTCGCCACAGGGATATGCGGAGCAACTCCCAGAGTTGTGCGTCATTGAGTGATTCGAGTAGCGGCAGGCGGCGTAGCTGATCGTAAAGTTCGGCTTCTGCCGGGCGCTCCTCTGCCGCTGTATGTGCGATTGACGCGCTGGCGCAGTGCGTGGTCAGTGCCGACAGAACGGAAGGCCAGTTGGCAAAACGGTCTTCGAGGCTGCGTGCCAGCATTTTGTCGAGCAGTGCATCGAGACTGGCCGGCAGATCGGAGCGGAAGCTTGAAAGCGGATCGCGTTCGCCGTTCAGAATCTTGTACATCAGCGAAGCCTGGTCGGGCGCATCGAAGGGCCGTTTGCCGGTGAGTAGCTGGTGCATCACCACGCCGAGCGCGTAGATGTCGGCTTGCGGTGTCACCCACTGGCGAAAGAGTTCGGGTGCCATATAGGCGAGCGAGCCAATGTCCATGACCTGCGTCGCAGAGTCGTCGCGCGACCAGTAGGCGGCGCCGAAATCACAGACCTTGGCTTCGCCGGGACCGACGTACTGAAGATTGGCCGGTTTGATGTCGCGATGCACGATGCCGGCGCGGCAGGCGTAGTCCAGCGCACTGGCGCATTTGTAGGCAATTTCCAGTACTTCGGGGACCGGTTTCAGATTGCCGGGTTTGGTGAATGGCTGCAGCGTGCCGTGTGCAAGATACTCCATGACCAGATAGGCGCTGTCGTCACCAAAGCCTGCATCATAGACTTCGACGATATAGGGGTGGTGCAGGCTGCCGGCCAGGTGTACTTCATTGAGCCAGGACTTGCGCACCAGTGCCTGATCCGGGTCGTCACGGAACACCTGCGGGTGCGCGACCTTCAGTGCAACTTCGCGTTGCGCGAAAGTATCCCAGGCAAGGAAAACGGTGCCGGTTGCGCCCGCACCCAGTTCGCCGCGTACTTCGTAGCGCTGGTTCAGACCGGCAGGGAGTTTGATGGCGGCGGTGTCGTTGTTTGGCATGTGTTTGGCGAAGCGGGTTTTTCTGCCGCCATGTTAGCTGCTTGGCAGGCGCTTGCGTAGACCATTTGCCGGGTGAGTGCGTGCCGGGCTGAGTTACTGCCTTATGCGCTGTGATTTGTCTGAGCGTAGGCTGCCAGTGCCTTGTTGAGATAGGCGGACGGCATGGGCGTGAGATTGCTTGCCAGGTTGAGTGGCTCGATTGCTTTTGCAAAATCCGTACTGAAGCGATGAATGCTGTTGGTCACGATATTCTTTTGGCTTGCCAGCAGGGCATCGAGCTTGCTCGTGTCGATTGATGCAAGATTCGTATTCGGGTCGATACTGAAGCCGAGGTCATGCAGGCTCTGAAATCCACTCTTTGCAGCATCAAATATTTTATCGACGCCTTGTTCGATTCCATTCAGCGAGCTATTGGCGGTTGGAATACCCGTCTGCAGGGTGTCGCTCTTTGTTATGCCGTCGAGGCGGCTAATCCATTCGTTATATCTTGCCGCAAATGTTTGCAGATTGGCCTTGATGGATTCCGTGTCTGTCGATGTATTTGCACCTTCCAGCGACTTGCCGGCCGCCTGTATTGCAGCGATGCCATCTTTGATTTTGGCCATTTCCGGGTGCTCGGTGAGCTTTCGCCAGTTCGGGGGTAGTCCTTGCGATGCCTGCAAACGGTCCAGTATGGAACGCAGCTCAGTCGGGCCTTTCGCACTGTCGGCGGCGAAAGGCGAGTTGGCCGGAGGCGCTTGCAAGGCCGCTAACTGCGCTGACAGCGACGATGAGAAGTCGCTGCTCTCCGTAGCGTTGGCGCGCGCTGATCCGGCCTGGTTCGGCTGAGAGGTCCCGCTGGTCGAGCTTGATGAGAACAAGCTGAAGAGCGTGCTGATGATTGCTAATGGCGACATGGAGCCTCCTGCAGTATCTGCTTGGTCAAGTGTCCGCAATCCGGACGTTATTTTCTTGGTTACAGCAACATTCAGGCCTGCGGGCGATGTGCTATCGCAGGTGGGGTAATGAAGAGCTTTCGGCGCATTCGCCGGAATGTTTGCGGCGATAATTGCCGCAGGGCTGGCAAAAACTGCCGCCTGGTGCGGCACGACACGGGCCTGATGTGCCCCTGCTTTTGCGACGCCCGGCTTGATCTGCGTCATCCCGGAGGGCCTTGGGGCGGATGGTATAATCCGCCCCTGATTTGCCAACACTCACGATTTCCGCATGGCGCTATTCACTCTCGGTATTAACCACCACACGGCGCCGCTCGCGGTCCGTGAGCAGGTGGCGTTTCACGCCGAGAAAGTGCAGCAGGCGCTGGCGGATCTGACGCGCGGCAAGGCCGTGCATGAAGCGGCGATCCTGTCGACCTGCAATCGCACCGAGCTCTATTGCTCGACCGATACGCCCGAACTGGCTGCCGCATGGCTGGCCGAGTATCACCGCATTGCCCGGCACGAGATCGAGCCCTATCTTTACACCTACCCTGAGCGCGAGTCGATCCGCCATGCCTTCCGGGTGGCCAGCGGCCTTGACTCGATGGTCATCGGCGAGCCACAGATTCTTGGCCAGATGAAGGATGCGGTCCGTGTCGCAGAAGAAGCGGGAACGCTGGGCGCGACGCTGCACAAACTGTTTCAGCGCTCATTCGCGGTGGCCAAGGAGGTGCGCTCGACCACAGCGATTGGCGCCAACATCGTTTCGATGGCAGCTGCCGCCGTGCATCTGGCCGAGCGGATATTTGAGCGCGTGGCCGACCAGAAAATCCTCTTCATTGGCGCCGGTGAAATGATCGAGTTGTGCGCCACGCACTTTGCGGCGCAGGGGCCAAAACAGATCGTCATCGCCAATCGCACGGTCGAGCGCGGTGAATCGCTGGCCGGGCGTTTTGGCGCCACCGCGATTCGCCTCGATGAAATTGCCGCTCGCCTTGCGGAGTTTGACATCGTCGTTTCCTGTACCGCCAGCCAGTTGCCGATCATCGGCCTGGGAATGGTCGAACGGGCGATCAAGGCGCGCCGTCACCGCCCGATGTTCATGGTCGATCTCGCCGTGCCGCGCGATATCGAGATGGAAGTTGGCGAGATGGATGACGTATTCCTTTACACCGTCGATGATCTCGCCCAGGTCGTCGAGTCCGGTGTCGAGTCGCGGCAGGCAGCGGTGGTCGATGCCGAGGCGATTGTCGCCGAGCGCGTCGAGAGTTTCCTGCACTGGTTGCAGACACGCGACACCGTGCCGGTCATTCGCTCCCTGCGCGATTCTGCCGAGCGCACGCGTCGGCACGAGATGGAGCACGCACTCAAACTGCTGGCCAAAGGCGAAGAGCCGGCCCGCGTGCTCGAACAGCTTTCGCAACGGCTGACCAACAAATTCCTGCATGCGCCGACGCAAACGCTCAATCAGGCCGACGGCGATCGTGCCGAATTGCAAAAGGTCGCCTCGCGCCTGTTTCATCTGCACGCCGATCCCCATTCTGGCGAGTAGCTGACCGGCGCCGACGCGTCGCCTGTGTGGTTTTTTGACGATTTTTCCCTTCCGATTACGCCTTCCCGATTGCCTCCTTACATGAAACAAAGCATCCGCGACAAACTGGAACATCTCACCGGCCGCCTCGACGAACTCGATCGTGTGCTGTCCAGTGGCGAGGCGACGCGCGACATGGACCAGTACCGCAAACTGACCCGCGAGCATGCCGAGCTTGGCCCGGTGGTTGCGCGCTACCAGACCTTCCGGCAAACCGAGGCCAGCTTGCAGTCGGCGCTTGAAATGATGAGCGACCCGGAGATGAAGGAGCTGGCCGAAGAGGAGATGAAAGAGGCGAAGGAGCGCCTGCCGGAAATCGAATCCGAGTTGCAGAAACTGCTGCTGCCAAAAGATGCGAACGACGAGCGCAACGTTTTTCTTGAAATCCGTGCCGGTACGGGCGGCGATGAATCGGCCCTGTTCGGCGGCAATCTGTTCCGCATGTACACGCGCTACGCCGAGCGCCAGCGCTGGCAGGTCGAGATCATCTCGTCGAGCGCTTCGGATGTTGGCGGCTACAAGGAAGTGATCGCCCGCATCATCGGCGCCGGGGTGTATTCAAAACTCAAGTTCGAGTCCGG
This sequence comes from Rhodocyclaceae bacterium, assembly GCA_044359525.1. Classification (GTDB taxonomy): domain Bacteria; phylum Pseudomonadota; class Gammaproteobacteria; order Burkholderiales; family Rhodocyclaceae; genus CAJBIL01. The sequence goes on from JBIKLY010000082.1 coordinate 8,565, forward strand.
CGCGCACCGTGTGCAGCGCGTACCGGAAACCGAGACGCAGGGCCGCATCCACACCTCAGCATGCACTGTCGCCGTGATGCCGGAAGCCGACGAACTGGAAGACGTGACGATCAATCCGGCCGAGATCCGCGTCGATACTTTCCGCGCCTCGGGTGCCGGCGGCCAGCACATCAACAAGACCGATTCGGCCGTGCGCATCGTGCACCTGCCGACCGGCATCGTCGTTGAATGTCAGGATGGTCGCTCGCAGCACAAGAACAAGGCGCAGGCCATGTCGGTGCTGGTCGCGCGCATCCGCGACGCGCAGGAGCGCGAGCAGCACGCCAAAATCGCCTCGACGCGCAAGAGCCTGATCGGTAGCGGCGACCGCTCCGAGCGCATTCGCACCTACAACTTCCCGCAGGGGCGGGTGACCGATCACCGGATCAACCTGACGCTATACAAGATCGACGCGATCATGGATGGCGACATCGACGAACTGGTCGGCGCGCTGGCCAACGAGCATCAGGCCGAGCAATTGGCCATGCTGTCGGAGGGCGGTGCGTGAAATGGTGGCAGCGCTAACGATCGGTGAAGCCTGGCGTGCGAGCAGTCAGCGGATTGACCGGCTTGATGCGCGCCTGCTGGTTGAATATGTCAGCGCTTGTACGCACACCGATCTGATTGCCCGTCCGGAGCGCTTGCTGACTGACGGTCAGCGGGCACAGCTGGCAGTGCTGGTGGCCCGTCGTGAAGCCGGTGAGCCATTGGCCTATCTACTGGGCAGTGCCGACTTCCATGGCCTTGATTTTGTCGTTTCGCCGGCCGTGCTGATTCCGCGGCCGGACACCGAAGTGCTCGTCACCCTGGCGGCCGAACGCGCGCATCGCCTGGCTGCGCCGCGTATCGTCGATCTCGGTACCGGCGCCGGTATTGTTGCCGTCATGCTGGCGCGCCTGTGCCCGGCGGCGGCGGTGTTTGCGGTTGACGTTTCGTCGGCCGCGCTTGAGGTGGCAACCCTCAACGCGCGTCGTCACGGCGTGCCGGTGAGTTTTCTCGCAGGTGACTGGTATGAACCGCTGGGCGGGGCGCGCTTTGACCTGATCGTCTCGAATCCGCCCTACGTGGTTGATGGCGATCCCCATCTGCAGCAGAACGGCCTGCCTTACGAACCGCAATCTGCGCTGACCGACGGCGTGGCGGGGGGCGACGGCCTGTCGTGCATCCGCGCCATTGTTGCCGGCGCGCCGGCACATCTTTCCCCCGCTGGCTGGTTGTTGCTTGAGCATGGTTACGATCAGGCGGTGGCGGTACGCGCATTGCTCGCCGCCGCCGGCTTTTCCGGGGTTGCTTCCTGGCGCGATACGGCGGGTATCGAACGGGTGAGTGGTGGATTTCAGCGTTGACGCCGGGCGCTGCAAACCGGTACACTAATTCCTGATCAATTCACTCAACTATTAACTATTTACTATTAGAGGTTTCCCCATGGACGTACAACAACTGATCAAAGAGCAGGTCACCGGCCACCCGGTAACGCTTTACATGAAAGGCACGCCGCAATTCCCGCAATGCGGATTCTCGGCAACCGTGGTGCAGATCCTCAAAGCCTGCGGCGTCAATGATTATTTCAGCGTCAACGTGCTGGAGAACCCGGAGATCCGCAACGGCATCAAGGATTACGCCAACTGGCCGACGATTCCGCAGCTCTACGTCAAGGGTGAGTTCATTGGCGGTTGCGACATCATGAAAGAAATGTATCAGGACGGTGAGCTGCAAAAGCTGCTGGAAGGTCTCGCCACACCGCAAGCCTGAGTGCGGGTTGTCTGCTAACAAAAACGCCGCCCGGAATCGAGCGGCGTTTTTGTTTATCGCCAGCGGCTCAGAACGCCGCGAGGCGGGCGTTGGCGAGGGCCAGCCGGTTGGCCAGGACTTCGAGAAATGACTGATAGAAATTCATGCGGCAGGCTTCGGATGCCTTGGCCAGTGCTTCGACCCGGATCGTTACCAGCTTCGACTCGATCAGCGTGATCACGTCGGCGCCGCGCGGGTGCCGTTCTTTGCCGATGACGGCCATTTCGCCAAAGCAGTCGCCGGTCGTCAGCAAGTTCAGAATCCTGCCGTTCTTGGTGACTTTCAGCTCGCCTTCGGCAAGGAAGCAGAAAAAATTGCCCGCCTCGCCATCGCGCATGATGACCTCGCCGGGCTGGACCTGGCTCCAGCGCGAGAAGCGCAGGACTTCCCAGAGTTCGACGTCGGAAAAGTTGTCGAAGAAGGGGAGTGCGCGCAGCGTGTCGAATTTTTCCGAGTCGGCAAAGTCGCGAGCGGCTGACTTGAGCTGCTTGTTGCGAAAAGCATTGGCCAGGTCGTGCGCGAAATCTTCCCAGCTGGCATAGCGGTGTTCAATGTCCTTGCACATGGCGCGCGCGACAATGGCATCGAGCGTTTCCGGGATGTCCTTGCGCAGCCGCGACGGTTTGGTCGGCTCGGTGTGAATGATCTGGTAGATCATGTTGTAGTTGGTGCTCGCCTGGAAGGGTAACTGCCCGGTGAGCAACTGATACATGACGACGCCGAGCGAGTAGATATCCGTCTGGTGATCGAGCGGTTGTTCCTTCACCTGCTGTGGCGACATGTAGGCCGGGGAGCCGATGCCGGCGACCTGCGTGCGGTCTGGCGTGTGGTCCGGCGTGCCGATGATGGCCGCGCCGAAATCGGAAATCTTGATGTCACCCGAGTTCGGGTTGGTGCCGACAAAAAGAATGTTCGCCGGCTTGATGTCGCGGTGTGTGATGCCCAGCCGGTACGCAAAATCGAGTGCGCGCGTGCACTTGAAAATGATTTCGACGACGCGTTCGATCGGCAATAGTTTGCCGGGGACTGCGTAGTCCTCCAGCGTGCCGCCCGGCACATATTCCATGACGATGTAGCAGAGACTCTCGGCCACCACCGCGTCGAAAATCTGCACGATGTGCGGGTGCGAAAGTTTGCCGACCAGCGAGGCTTCGTTGAGAAACAGGTGCGTATAAAGCTTGCCGCGTTCCGGGTCTTTCAGGATCTCCGGAAAGGCCACCTTGATCGCCACGTCGCGCTGGGTGAATGGGTCGTTGCCGAGGTAAACGGTGGCCGTCGCGCCGCGACCCAACTCGCGGACAAGGTCGTATTTGCCGATCTTATCCATTATGGTCGGGCCGCCTAGCGCCTGCCGCGTGCGCGGCTGATCGCCGCACGCACCTGTTCTGGTGCAGTGCCGCCCGTGTGGTTGCGCGAGGCCAGAGAGCCCTCGACAGTGAGCACGGCGAAAATGTCCTCAGCGATCAGTGGCGAGAACTTTTGCAGTTCGGCGAGCGACAGTTGCGGCAGGTCGACGCCGAGTTCTTCGGCACGGCGCACCGCGAGACCAACGGCTTCGTGCGCGTCACGGAAGGGCAGTCCCTTGCGCGTCAGGTAGTCGGCCAGATCAGTCGCCGTGGCGAAGCCCTGGCGCAGCGCGTCGCGCATGTTCTCCGGGCGGGCGCTGATGCCGTTCATCATCTCGGCGAAGATGCGCAGGGTGTCGGTAACCGTGTCGACGGCATCGAACAGCGGTTCCTTGTCTTCCTGGTTATCCTTGTTGTAGGCCAGCGGCTGGCCTTTCATCAGGGTCAGCAGCGCGGTCAGGTGGCCGTACACGCGGCCGGTCTTGCCGCGTGCGAGTTCGGGAACGTCGGGGTTTTTCTTTTGCGGCATGATCGAGCTGCCGGTGCAGAAGCGGTCGGCAATCTTCACGAAGCCGAAGCGCGGATTCATCCACAACACGAGCTCTTCCGACATGCGCGAGAAGTGCATCATGAGCAGCGCGCACGCGGCACAGAATTCGATGGCGAAGTCGCGGTCGGAAACGGCGTCGAGCGAGTTTTCGCAGACGCTGTCAAAGCCGAGTTGTTCGGCAACGTATTCGCGGTCGATCGGGTAGGTCGTGCCGGCCAGCGCGGCGGCGCCGAGCGGCAGGCGGTTGGTGCGGCGGCGCACGTCGGCAAAGCGCTCGGCATCGCGCCGCGTCATCTCGAAATAGGCCAGCAGGTGGTGGCCGAAGGTGACCGGCTGGGCAACCTGCAGGTGAGTGAAGCCGGGCAGTGGTGTGGCCGCTTCGCGTTCGGCGAGGTCGAGCAGATTGCTCTGGAATTGTTGCAGCAGCAGCAGGATGTCATCGATCGCGTCGCGCAGATAGAGGCGGATGTCGGTCGCCACCTGGTCGTTGCGCGAGCGGCCGGTATGCAGGCGCTTGCCGGCATCGCCGACCAGCGTCGTCAGGCGCTTTTCGATGTTGAGGTGCACATCTTCGAGGTCGAGCGACCATTCGAACTGGCCGGACTCGATTTCACTTTTTACCTGTGCCATGCCGCGCTCGATGTCGGCCAGATCCTGTGCGGAGATGATGCTTTGCCGGGCGAGCATCCTGGCGTGCGCCAGCGAACCGCGGATGTCCTGCGGCCACATGCGCTTGTCAAAATCGACCGAGGCAGTGTAGCGTTTGACGAGGTCGGACATCGGCTCGGAGAAGCGGCCGGCCCAAGTGTATTGCGTCGCGGGAGGGGTAGATTCCGATTGGCTCATGATGGAGGTATGTTCGTGGGCTAGAATGGCTTAGAAAACCTTGATTGGTGCCATTTTCAAGCAAATGACAAGTATAAAGCAAAACCCGGCGGGCCAGCCGCTGCCAGACTTTCGCAACTTCGGCGTGATGTTGCGTGTGCTGCTTGGCGTGAATGCCCTGGCGCTTGCTGCGGCACTCGTCCAGAGCGCCGGGTTTGGCGACTGGCTACAGCGCTACGTCGACATGGCGGCCTGGGTGCAGCCTTTGTTGCTGCTCAATCTGGCGCTGCTGGCGCTATTTGGCGGTTTGTTGCAGCATCTGCCGCTGCGGTTGGGGCAGGCGTTTGTGGTGTTGCTGGCAGCGGCTTCGGCGGTTCTGTTGCTCGATTTCTGGCGCTTCATGGCGTTCGATGATGGCGGCTGGTCGCGTCTGTTGCGTGCCGGTTTGCTGGGCGGCATGGTGGCCGGGGTGATGCTCTTGTATTTTGCGTTGCGCGCCCGGGCATTTTCGCCGGCCTTGGCCGAGGCGCGCTTGCAGGCCCTGACCGCGCGTATTCGCCCGCACTTTCTGTTCAACAGTCTGAATGCAGTGCTCTCGCTGATCCGTTCCGAACCGCGGCGCGCCGAATCCGCGCTTGAGGCGCTGGCCGAACTGTTTCGCGCCCTGATGCGCGATCATCGCGAGCTTTTGCCGCTGGCCGACGAAATCGCGCTGTGCCGCCAGTACCTCGATCTTGAAAAGCTGCGTCTCGGCGAGCGCCTGCATGTTGAGTGGGAAATCGTCGATGTGCCAACCGACCTGAAAGTGCCGCCGCTGATGCTCCAGCCACTGCTCGAAAATGCTGTTTATCACGGCATCGAGCCCTCGGGTGAGGATGGCGTCCTGCGGATTCGTTTTGCACGCAGTGGCCACGAATTGCACATCGACCTGACCAACCCTTGCTGTCAGGCGGTCGGACTGCACGCGGGCAACCATATGGCGCTGGCCAATATTCGCGAGCGGCTGGCGCTGCACTATGATCTCGAGGCGCGGCTCGAAGCCGGCGAGGTTGTCCTGGCCGACGGTCGGTGCGAGTATCGTGTGCATATCACACTGCCCTGCCGGGTTTCACGGAGTTTGCAATGATGAGTGCTTTGCCCGATGCCGCAACCCTCTCGGTGCTGATTGTTGATGATGAAGCCCCGGCGCGCCGCCGCTTGCGCGATTTACTGGCCGATATCGCGCCCGAGCTGCCGAATACGGTGCTTGGCGAGGCGGCTAACGGCGTGCTGGCGCTGGCGGCCCTTGAGGGACTGAAGGTCGATGTAGTGCTCGTGGATATTCGTATGCCGAAGATGGATGGCATCGAACTGGCGCGCCATTTCGCCCGGCTTGAACATCCGCCGGCCGTGATTTTTGTCACCGCTTTCGATGCTTACGCCGTGCAGGCGTTCGAGCTGAATGCCGTTGATTACCTCCTCAAGCCAGTGCGTGCAGAGCGCCTGCTTGCTGCGCTGCAGAAGGCGCGCCAGAGCCGTCAGCCGCCGCCGCAGATGCTCGCACAGATGCAGCACGGCGCGCGCACGCATCTGTCGTGTCATGAGCGGGGGCGCCTGCTGCTGATTCCGACGGCCGATGTGCTGTATCTCAAGGCCGATCTCAAATACGTGACCGCAAGAACCGTTGAACGTGAGTATCTGCTCGATGAGTCGCTGACCCATCTTGAGCAGGAGTTCAGCGAACAGTTCATTCGCCTGCATCGCAGCGTGCTGGTCGCAAAAAACGCCATTTCCGGCTTTGAAAAAAATGCCGCCGACGATGCCGAGGCGCAGTGGCAGGCCCTGCTGCGGGGGGTTGCGGAAAGACTTCCGGTCAGCCGGCGGCAGTGGCCGCTGGTCAAATCGTATGCCAGACAATTGAGTTCCTGATCATGATAAGCACCGCGTTTGCGCACCTCTGGCGTGATGAAACTCCCTACATCCTCGGTGCGGCGTTGTTTCTCGTCGCTTTGCTCTACTACACGTTGCCGGGGGGGCGAACACCATTCCGGCACACCCTGCTGTTCTTCGGCTTGTGGCTGATCGTCGACCTGACGGCAGCCGTGTTTTCGGCAGTCGGCGAGGCGCGCATGGCGACCGGCATTCATCATGCCGCGCTGGTCGGGCTTGGTCTGGTGCTGATCCGCTTGTCCGGTTTGCTGGTTTTCCGGGTGCTGTTGCCACGGCTCAGCGTCAAGACGCCACGGATTCTTGAAGATATTGTCGTGATTGGCGGCTATATCCTCTGGGTGATGCTGCGCATGACGAGCATGGGCGTCAATCTTTCCAGCCTGGTTGCGACCTCAGCGGTGATCACGGCAGTTGTTGCCTTCGCCATGCAGGACACGCTGGGTAATATATTGG